>NC_016604.1:1833068-2138579 GCF_000230895.2 Mycolicibacterium rhodesiae NBB3 | reverse complement strand
CCGGCCCGACGAACTCAAGACGCAGGGGGTGCGGCCCCGGGTGTGGTTCGGCGAACGGTGGATCACCTCGATCTTCGACCTGTTCGAGGAGAACGTCCGCTATTTCCCGTCGCTGCTGCCGGAGTTGTCCGACGAGGACCCCGTCCGCGAGCTCGCCGAGGGCCGCACGCCGCGGCTGGCCGAGCTACGGCTGCACAACGGCACCATCTACCGGTGGAACCGTCCGGTGTACGACATCGTGGAGCAGGACGGAGTCCTGCGTCCGCACCTGCGCGTGGAGAACCGGGTGTTACCCGCCGGACCGACAGTCGTTGACATGATGGCCAACGCGGCGTTCTACTACGGCGTGCTCAGGACGCTTGCCGAGGACGACAGGCCGGTGTGGACGAAGATGAGTTTCGCTGCGGCGCAACATAATTTCGAGGAGTCTGCGCGGAACGGCTTGGGCGCGCGGCTGTACTGGCCCGGTCTGGGAGAAGTGACACCCGACGAGCTGGTGCTGCGGCAGTTGCTGCCCATGGCCGACGAGGGGCTGCGCCGGTGGGAGGTCTCCGGCGAGGTCCGTGACCGCTACCTCGGCGTGATCGAGGGGCGTGCGAAGACCGGTGTCAACGGGTCCACCTGGCAGGTCGCGACGGTGCAGGCGCTGCAGGAGCGCGGCCTGTCCCGTCCGAGCGCGCTGGCCGAGATGCTGCGTATCTACTGCGAGCGGATGCACAGCAACGAGCCGGTCCATACCTGGGATGGACCCTGATGAAGACCTGGCTGGTGACGGTGACGCTGGTGCTGGCCCTGCTGGGGTGTCAGAGCAGGCCGGCGCAGGCGGATCCCATCGAAGCCGGGCTCGACCAGGAGTTCGTCCTGCACGGCGGCCAGCAGGTGGCCATCCGCGACGCTGATCTGCGGCTGCGGTTCACCGATGTGCTCGAAGATTCCCGCTGTCCGACAGAGGTCGAGTGCTTCTGGACCGGCCAGGCCCGCATCGCAGTCCAGGCTGAGCCAGTGCAGGGCACCACCCCGACAACCATGGAGTTCAACACCAACCCCGCCCCCGGGCAGGAAAAGCTGACCAACGATGTCGGTGGCTACACCGTCGAGCTGCGTTCACTCGACCCGTATCCCAAGACGCCGGACGACTCCCCGGCTCTCACGGATTACAGCGCAACACTTTTGGTGCGAAAGTCCGCTTGAACTAGGTTTGATCCATGGCATCAGAAGAAGTGATGGAATGGGATGACGCCTACCAGGAGAGCGGTCACTTCCAGGGACCACCGCCGTGGAACATCGGTGAACCACAGCCTGAACTGGCCGCGCTGATCCGGAGCGGCAAGATCCGCGGCGAGGTGCTCGACGCGGGTTGCGGAGTCGCCGAGTTATCGCTGGCGCTGGCCGCCGAGGGTCAGACGGTGGTCGGTATCGACCTCACACCCACCGCCGTCGCGGCGGCCACCAAGGCCGCCGCCGAGCGCGGCTTGACCACAGCGACATTCGTCCAGGACGACATCACGTCGTCCACCGGATACGACGGACGGTTCAACACGATCGTCGACAGCACCCTGTTCCACTCGTTGCCCATCGAGGGCGGCGACGGGTACCTACGTTCCGCGCACCGAGCGGCCGCGCCGGGCGCGGTGTTCTACATCCTGGTGTTCGCCAACGGCGCGTTCCCGCCGGGAGCGCAGTTCGGCCCGAACACCGTCAGCGAGGACGAGTTACGCGATGCCGTGTCGAAGTACTGGACGATCGATGAGATCAAACCCGCCTTCATCCACGCCAACATGACGGCTGCCATGCCCGCCGAGGCGCCGTTCACGATGCCTGCCTTCGAAAAGGACGAGAAGGGCAGGGACAAGATGCCCGCGTTTCTGCTCACCGCCCACAAGGACTAGGTCGCGGCGGCCAGCGCCTCGGCGAACTCCTCGAGTTCACCTTCGGTGACGTCGACGTGCGGCGACGCGCGCAGCACCGGCAACGCCATCTCGAACGGCGCCCGCTGCGTTTCGGCGTAGGTGGTGACGATTCCGCGCTCGGCGATCAGGTGCGCGCGTACCTGCTGCGGGTCGGCGCCGTCGACGGGTTGCAGCGTCGTGATCGCCGTCGGCTCGTCGACCGCCTCGACCACCCGCCATCCCTTCACATCGGCGAGCGCCTCGCGGGTCATCGCGCCCACCTCGGCCAGCCGTTCACCGACCTGCGCGGGGCCGGCGGCCAGATACTCGCCGAGGGCAACCGAATAGCCAACGCGGGCAGCCACATTGGCTTCGCCCTGCTCGAGGCGTTCCAGCACGCCCGACGGAAGCCCCCATTCCGGCGGTGGCAGCCGCGGCCGCAGCCGCTGCGCCAGGTCGGGTCGTACCGCCAGGAATCCAACACCGCGGGGACCTGCCACCCACTTGCGCGACGAGCTGTAGATCGCCGAAGGTGTTACGGCGCAGTCGAGATGGCCGAATGCCTGCGCCGCATCGATCACCAACGGTAGATCCAGTGAGCGGCAGACGTCGGCCAGCGCTGCCATCGGCTGTGCGACACCGCGGTGGCTCGCCAACGTGGTCAGGTGGACGAGCGAGGGCCGGTCGGCGGCCAGTTGACGGGCTGCGGCGTCGACGTCGAGCCGGCCGGCGCCGTCGGTGGGCAACGCGTGCACGTCGAACCCGTTGGCAGCCATGACCGCTAGGTTGGGCCCGTACTCACCGGGCAGGCACGCGACCGTGCGCTGTGCCGGCCAGCTGGACAGCAGAAGGTCGAGGGCGTTGTTGGCGCCGGTCGTGTAGACGACGTCGCCACTGTCCAAACCCGTCAGCGCGCCGATGGCCGCCCGCCCCGCGTCGAGCGCCGGCGCCGCGGCCACGGCGGCCACGTAACCGCCGACCTCGGCTTCGTGGCGGGCATGCTGGGTCGCGGCGTCGATGACCGCGAAGCTCTGCCGTGAGCACGCCGCGCTGTCGACGTGCAGACCCGCGACGGGCGGCCGCACGGCCCGCCACCGCTCGGCGAGAGTCCCCGCCCCAGATGTCACGGCGTCGCCAGAGACAGTCCGAAGTCGCCGGCGCTGTCGGTCCACCAATGTGTGCGGCGCAGACCGGCTTCGGCCAGTTCGGCGGCGACTGAATCGGATCGGAACTTGCACGACACCTCGGTGAGCATCTCCTCGCCGTCCGCGAAATCGATGCTCAGGTCCAGCGCTTCGATCTGCACGCGCTGCGCCCGTGTCGCGCGCAGCCACATCTCGATGCGTTCGGAGTCGGTGTTCCATTTGGCGACGTGTGCGAAGGCGTCGAGGTCGAAATTCGCGTCGAGCTCGCGGTTGACCACCGCCAGCACGTTGCGATTGAACATCGCTGTGACGCCTGCGCTGTCGTCGTACGCCGCGATCAGCCGGTCGGTGTCCTTGACCAGGTCGGTGCCCAGCAGCAGGCTGTCACCGGGCTGCAGCGTCTCAGACAATGCGGCGAGGAACTCGGCGCGCGGCACAGGTGTGAGGTTTCCGATCGTCGAGCCGAGAAACGCGACAAGCCGGCGGCCGACCCGGGGAATCTTGCCAAGGTGTTCCTCGAAGTCTCCGCACACGGCGTCGACCTCGATTCCCGGATACTCCTTTTCGATGGCGGATCCGGCTGCCTTCAGTATCGACGCGTCGACGTCGAACGGGATGAACCGGCGAAGGGATCCGCTGTCGCGCAAGGCATCCAGCAGCATGCGGGTCTTCTCCGAGGTGCCGCTTCCGAGTTCGACGAGGGTGTCCGCACCCGATGCCTCCGCGATCTCGACCGACCGCTCGCGCAGGATCTGCGCCTCGGTGCGGGTGGGGTAGTACTCGGGCAGCCGGGTGATCCGGTCGAACAGATCGCTGCCCGCGGAATCGTAGAACCACTTGGGGGGCAACGCCTTCGGCGTCTGCGTCAGCCCATCGCGCACGTCACGGCGCAGGGCGTCGGTCGCCGAATCAGCGGACAAATAGTTCGACAGTGCGAACGTCATCACTATCCTTTCAGGGGGATCAGCTCGATGTCCGAGCCGGCGACGGAGACCAGGTGTCGATCGGGGATCTCCTGCCAGTCGGGGTCGTCGTCGTAGGGTTCGCTGGCGAGCACCACACCGTCGCTCCTGCGCAGGACCGAGAGGGTGTCTCCCCACGTGGTGGCGAGCAGCTCAGAACCGTTGCCCGCCAGGATGTTCAGCCGGGCGTTGGGATCGGCGGCGGCGACCTCGACGATGGTAGGCCCGAGCGCGTCCAGACCGCGGTCGAAGATCAGCGCCGCCAGCAGCGCGCTGTCGCATGTCGATTCGGCCTTCGCCGACAACGGCAGAACGCCGCGGTCGACGAGCCCGTTGTGCGACAGCAGCCATCGGCCGTCGGTGAATGGTGCGGACGCCGACGGTTCGATCGGCATCCCGATACTCGCCGAACGCACGGCGGCGACCACGCACCCGCTGCGCAACGCGGGCGCCACCGACGCGAACGAGACGTCGCCCCACAGCGGCGCGGCGCTTCGCCATCGCCGCGGTGTGTCATCGTCGAAGAATCCGACACCCCAGCCGTCGGCGTTCATCAGGCCGTGCTTCTGCCTGCGCGGTGAATACGACTGCACCATGAGGCCGTTCGCGGGTTCGAGCACCAACGACGCGACGGAGACCGGCGCACCGAGCCAACCGAGGTGCCGGCACATCAGGCGACATCCCATGCCAGGCGGACACCGGAGAAGATCTGCCTGCGGATCGGATGGTCCCAGTTGCGGAAGCTCGGCCGAAGGATGCTCGGCGCGACCGCCCAGGACCCGCCGCGTAGAACTTTGTAATCACCGTCGAAGAACGGCGCCGAGTACTGCTCGTAGAGCATCGGCGTGAAACCCGGCCACGGCCGCAACGCAGACGTGGTCCATTCCCAGACATCGCCGAGCATCTGTTCGGCGCCGTAGGCCGATGCACCGGCCGGATAGGCGCCGACGGGCGCGGGGCGCAACGCCTCACCACCCAGGTTGGCCAGGTGCGCCGTCGGCTCTGAGGCACCCCACGGATAGCGACGGCGCGCGTTCACCGCGGGATCCCACGCGCACGCCTTCTCCCACTCCTGCTCGGTGGGCAACCGCGCCCCAGCCCAGGACGCGTACGCCTCGGCCTCGAAAAACGTGATGTGCTGGACGGGCTCGTCGGCGGGAATGTCCTCGATATGTCCGAAGCGGGTGCGCGTGCCCGCCAAGTCGCCTGAGACGTTCCAGAACTGCGGCGCCCGCAGATCGGCCTCCTGGCGATGCACCCAGCCGCGCTCGGACCACCAACGCTGATCGTCGTATCCGCCGTCGTCGATGAACTGCCGCCACTCACCGTTGGTGACGGGCACCGTGCCGATACGGAACGCCGGCACGTCGACCACGTGCGCACAACGCTCGTTGTCCAATGAGTGCGGTTCGGTGACGGCGTCCACCCCGAGAACGAACTCACCGGCCGGCACGAGCACCGAGGCGCCGGCGACTCCGGGGCGACCGGGTGGCAGCGGTGCCCCGCGATCCAGCAAGGGGGGACCGGTACGCAGGTTCAGCGCTTGCAGCATCGTCTCGTCATGCTGATTCTCGTGGCTGATCACCAGGCCGAAAGTGAATTCGTCAGCGTCGGTGGACAGTGCGTCGAGACTGTCCAGAGCCTTGTTGCGGACGGTCGAGCAGTAGGACCTCGCCTCGGCGGGCGACAGCAGCGGTAGGTCGACGCGGCTGGCGCGCGAGTTGAGGAATGCGTCGTAGCAGCGCTCGACCGCAGGGTCGAGGAGTCCGGGACGACCGGGGTTGTTGCCGCGGAGCAGCCAGAGTTCTTCCTGCCAGCCGATGTGGGCGAGGTCCCACACCAGCGGGCTCATCAACGGGTCGTACTGGCGGTGAAGTTCGGCGTCGTCGAAGTCGACCAGCCGCAGGGTTCGGTCGCGGGCAGTCGTGAGTTCGCGGGCGAGTGTCTCGCGTTGCCTCACATGTCCCCTTGCGCCAGTTGACCGACCGCCGGAGCGATCCCGTTCTTGACGACCCGGTCGGAGAAATCGTCGGCCGGGCAGCGTCCCTGTTCGACCGAACGCACCAACTGCTGCATCGATTCCTCGAGCGCGGCGGGCGCCCGTTGCGCCGCGGTGTGCACGCACCGCACCGCGGCATCGGCCAGTCTGCGGTCACCGAGCCCGATCTGAGCGGCTCGGTCCCACGCCGTCGCGACCGACTCGGTGGCCTCCGCCGCGATGTCGGCGGCGACCGGGTCGTCGAGCAGGGTGACGAGCGTGAACGCCACCGCGGGCCAGACAGCGTCGGGAACGCTGTCGAGGTAGCGGATCTCGAGCCAGCGCCGCGGCCGCACCGGCGGGAACAGCGTGGTGAGGTGGTAGTCCAGATCGTCGCGCGTGGGCCTGCGGTCGCCGAGCAGGACGCGGCCGTCGGCCCAGTCGGCGAACGGCACCCAGGTGGTCACCGGGAGCACTTCGCTGGAAGGTGTGTTAACCAGCATGACGGGCGCCCTCAACGCGTAGCGGGCCCAGTCGCTGGCCGGGTCGTCACCATTGGCGCCCAGCACAGGCCCGCAGCGCGCCGAGTCGAGCTGACCCCACACGTGTTGGCGCGCCGACCGCCACCCCGCGAACCTGCCGCCGAGCAGTGGTGAGTTGGCGGCGATCGCGATCATGGTCGGCCCGAGCGCGTGCGCGAGCCGCACCCGGTCGGCCCAGCCTTCGCGCGGGCCCGCGTCGAGGTTGATCTGGATGGAGGCCGTCGAGGTCATCATGGCCGCACCCGCGGCGCCTGTGTCGCTGGCCTTGAAGAACGTCTCCATCGCCTGGTAGCGGGCACCGGGATTGACGCGTCTTGCGGGCCGTAGCGGATCGGCGCCGAGTAACACCAGCCCCAGACCCGCCTGCGCGAACGTCGCACGAAGCGCCGCGCGATCGGCCTGCATCGCGGCGATGGCCGGCAGCGGTCCCTGCAACGGCGGGCCCGACAGCTCGACGGCGCCGCCGGGTTCGACGGTCACCGCGCTGCCGCCGGGCAACGCGGGGACGCCGCTGATGATCTCGGTGAGTTCATCCCAGCCGGGCCGTCGCATCGGGTCGCGCAGGTCGAAGCAATGCGCCTCGACCTCTAGGCCCACCTGACCCACTGGACCGTCGTTCAGGCAGGTCTCACCGATATAGGCGGCAGCCTCGTTCGCACTGGTCAACCCTGCGTCGGTGGGTGAGCGACGCGCGTCGTCTACCTCGGACGTCATGGCGAAGGTCATATCTTCCGGCCCCTTCCGGGTAGGGAACGATCGCGTCCTTCACTACATCTTCCAGACCGCACCGACAATCTCCCACGAACTTTTCTGTGACGTCGGGGTGAGGTGTACCCAGAAGTTCGTCGCGCTACTGCCCCAGAGTGTTCTGCATGGCACCGGCCAGCACATTCACCGCCGGACCCCCGTTGCCGGACTGACAGACTTTCGCCTGCAGCAGAACATTTTCGCGTTTTCTGGTCGTGTTGAAGCAGCGACGGTCGAGGCCCGCCTCCTGTTTGACCCAGTCGGCGTCGGTCGCGGTGGCTGGTCCGCCCGTGAAGGTCCACACCTGGGTGGTCATGTTGTCCAGGTGCATGGCTGTGGTCTGGCCGTTGCAGCCCAAGGTGCGGTCGACGAGCCGGCGGAAGGCGCGGTCGGCTGCGTCGTCGGTGGCGAAGACGCCGACCGCCTGCTTGACGAAGTGGGTCTGATCATTGGGTCCGGTCTGCGCCACCGCCCCGTTGAAAGAGGCGAGGTCGGGGTCGGCGTAGACATCGGGCAACCCGACGTCCGCCCAGTTGTTGCACGCCGCGTTGTCGACGAAGAACGACTGGAACGGAGCGGTGTACGTCCACTCGAACCGCATCGGTGCGCCGATGATGTTGCCCACCGAACCCTTCGGCAGCACAGCGTAATTCACCACGCCCGGGTCCGACGGCCGAGCCGTAGCCTCCCCGGGCGGGCCCGCCAGCGACAGGACCGCGGCGACGCCGACGCCGGCCAGGGCGGCGAGCCGCCGGGGAAGCACGGGGCTAGACCTTCGCCGACAGCTTGACGTCGATGTTGCCGCGGGTGGCCTTGGAGTAGGGGCAGAACTGGTGGGCCTTCTCCATCAGCTCCTCCGCGGCGGCCTGCTCGAAGCCGGGCAGATAGCCGATCAGATGGGCGTTGATGGCGAATCCACCATCGGGATCCTTGCCGAAGCCGACCTGCGCGGTGATCGCGCTGGCATCGTCGACCTGAATCTTCTCCTTGCCGGCGACGGCGCGGAGGGCACCGAGGAAACAGGCGGCATAACCGGCCGAGAACAGCTCCTCGGGGTTGGTGCCCTCGCCGCTGCCACCCATCTCCTTCGGATGGTTGGTGTTCTGATCGATACGGCCCGTCGAGGACTTCACATGGCCTTCGCGGCCGCCTCCGGTTGCGGTGGACTCTGACGTGAATAGGACTTCGATGCTCATGGGCTTGATCATGCCAGCCGTGGCGCCGACGGCAAGACGCCCGTCGACCTACGCCGATCGCTCGCTTGTTGCACACAAATCCCGGGAAGGGCTGCAAACAAGCGTGCGCTCGGCGAGGGGGTCAGCCGTTCAGGCTGGCACGCACACCTTCCTCGACCTTCTTCCCGAGATCGGGGTCGACGTTGGTCCAGTACTCGAACACCCGTGACAGCACCGGCTCCCGCACACCATCCGACACGTGGCCGATGATGTTGTGCGCCAACCGTTCGCGTTGGGCATCATCGAGCACTTCGCGCACGAGAGTGCCCGCCTGTCCCCAGTCGTCGTCCTCGGCGCGCAGAGCATAGGCCGTCCGGACCATGTCACCGTCGGACGCCCAGTGCACCTCGGATGCGCGCTTCGGGTCCACCTCGGGGCCACCCATCGAGTTCGGCGTGTAGACCGGGTCCGTCGCGTTGCGGATGCGCATGGCGCCGTCCTTGGAGTAGGCGCGCACCTCGACGTGCGGTTCATTCACCGGGATCTGCTTGTAGTTGACCCCGAGCCTGGCGCGGTGGGCGTCGGAGTAGGAGAACCCCCGCGCCAGCAGCATCTTGTCCGGGCTCAGTCCGGTGCCGGGCACGATGTTGTTCGGCTCGAACGCGGCCTGCTCGATCTGCGCGTGGTAGTCCTCCACGTTGCGGTTCAAGGTCATCTTGCCGACCTCGTGCAGCGGATAGTCGCCGTGCGGCCACACCTTCGTCAGATCGAACGGGTTGTAGCGGTAGGTCTTGGCGTCCTCGAACGGCATGATCTGCACGTGCAGCGTCCAACTCGGGAAGTTGCCGTCCTCGATCGAGGTGAACAGGTCACGCTGGTGGTAGTCGCCGTCCTCGCCGGCGAGCCGATCGGCGTCCTCCTGGGTCAGGAAGTCGATGCCCTGGTCGGTCTTGAAGTGGTACTTCACCCAGAACAGCTCATCGTTGGCGTTGACCCAGCTGTAGGTGTGGCTGGAGTAGCCGTTCATGTTCCGCCAGGTCTTGGGGATACCGCGGTCACCCATCAGCCAGGTGACCTGGTGCGCCGACTCGGGTGACAGCGTCCAGAAGTCCCACTGCATGTGGTGGTCGCGCAGGTTGTTCGCCGCCATCCGCTTCTGGGAACGGATGAAGTTCTGGAACTTCATCGGGTCGCGGATGAAGAACACCGGGGTGTTGTTGCCGACCATGTCGAAGTTGCCGTCGGACGTATAGAACTTCAGCGCGAATCCGCGCGGGTCGCGCCAGGTGTCTGGGCTACCGCGCTCACCGGCGACCGTCGAGAAGCGCGCAACCATCTCGGTCTTGGCGCCGGGCTGCAGGAACGCGGCCTTGGTGTATGCGCTGACGTCGTTCGTCACCTCGAACTGGCCGAATGCGCCGCCGCCCTTGGCGTGCGGCTGCCGCTCCGGAATGCGCTCCCGGTTGAAGTTGGCCATCTGCTCGATCAGGTAGTGGTCCTGCAGCAGGATGGGGCCGTCCGGGCCGACGGTCAGTGAGTGTTCGATGCTCGGGGCCGGAGCGCCGGAGTCCGTGGTCGTGTATTTGTCTGTCATCAGGTGTCATCTCCTCGAGGAGGCGCTGGGCAGGGCCTCCCCCGTCGAGTTTCCCCCTCAATGAATCGATTCCAAACATCGTGCACGGATTGCGTGGGCACTAGGGACGCGGCGGTGTCGGTGTCGCGCCCGGCGACTGCGGTCCACTGGGCGATGACGGCGGCCCTGGCGGCGGTCCGAAGCGCGGGCCGCCGGGGCCGGGACCAGGGCGGTCGAACTGGCCATCGGGCGGGATTCCGAACATCGGTGGTGGCCCGCGGTGGAACTCCACGAAGTCGCGGTCACCCATGTGGCCGCCGGGTCCGCGATGCCCGCCGCTGTGCGCTCCCAGGATGAAGCCGGAGAAGAAGATCACGGCGACGATGAACACCACGCCCGCGACGACGCCGACCCAGGCGGCGGCGAGGGTGGCCCTGGAGCGGCGCGGCTCATCGCGAACGACAGGTGCTGCGGTGGCGACCGGAGCGGTCGCCAGTTCTGACGGTGTCGGGCTTTCACTCATGGTCGAGATCATGCAGACCGTACTGATGTGCCCGTCATGTATCGGCTATGAATCAGCTGTGTATCACCTCGACGTGGGGCTCAGGGAATGCCGATGAGGAGGGGCGCCCGTGTGAACACAGGACGTCCACGAGTCGGTGGCCCGGTGGGCTCCGACAATGCCGCCCCCGACATCACCCCGTTCACGGCGACGGTCGAGCCGTCGCGGCACGGGACCGTCGTGTCTTCAACGCTGACGTTCGCGCATCCGCCGGGGCCGGAGAGGTCGTTGTCCTCGGCGACTGCGTACGTAAAGTCGTTCGTGGGCTTGATCATTGGATTTTCTTCGGATGTGGTCGGGGTGCGGCGTTGCTGGATAAAGAGTCCCGAGGTTGCAGCGCCGTCGTAATCGCCGTGGAGCCATGATCCGCTTCCGACGGGAAGGCTTTCCTGTCCAGGAGGCAAGGTGCGACGTTTGACCGCAGGTGAGCCGGGTAGTTCAGGCGCCATGACCTCGCTATGGCTGGCCGACCAGGCTGAACCCCTCATTGCGACGCGCGGTGTCGATGGTGCCCAGAACTCCGCCGACGTGGTGGTCGTCGGCGCCGGTATCACGGGCCTGACAACGGCTGTGCTGCTTGCCCGGGCGGGCAAGCAGGTGACGGTCGTCGAAGCATTCGGGGTCGGGGCAGGAGCGACTGGCAACACCACCGGGAAGGTCAGCCTGCTGCAGGGCACCAAGCTGTCGCGTATCAACGCCAAACATGGGCGAGAAGTATTGCGCGAGTATGTCACCGGCAACACCGAAGGTCGGGACTGGCTGCTTCGGTACTGCGAGGAGCACGGAATAAGCGTTCAGCGCGAAGACGACCACGCCTACGCCCAGAACGCTGATGGGGTGTCGACCGCGCGGCGTGTACTCGCAGCTGCACGGGAAGCCGGACTCGACGGCGCCGAGTGGGTCGAAGACGCCGATGCGCCGTTTCCGTTCGCCGGCGGTGTGCGTCTGCGCGACCAGGCGCAGGTCGATCCCATGCCGGTGCTCAACAGCCTGGTGACCGAGCTCGAAACCCATGGCGGCAGGCTGTTGGAGGGTGTGCGGGTCACGTCGATATCGGGTACGAACCCGCTTCGGATCGGCCTGCAACCGACGGAGTCCGCCGAAGACTCTCAGCAGCAACAGCTTTCGATGAAGGCAGAGCAGTGCGTACTCGCCACCGGCATCCCGATCCTGGACCGCGGCGGATTTTTCGCGCGGGTGAAGCCTCAGCGCTCGTACTGCCTGGCGTTCGACGTGCCAGGCGACATCACCCGGCCGATGTTCATCGCCGTGGACTCCCCTACCCGGTCGGTGCGTTATGCACCCAGCTCGACAGGTGAGAAGCTCATCGTCGGCGGCGCTGGGCACACCGTCGGGCGCTCCGACTCGGTGGCCGCGGACATCGAGGAACTCACGAAGTGGACTGCGTTGCACTATCCGGGCGCCGTCCAAACTCATTTCTGGTCTGCCCAGGACTACCACCCGATCGACGAACTCCCTTACGTGGGCCCGCTGCTGCCCAAGTTCGAAAAGATCTTCGTCGCTACGGGATTCGACAAGTGGGGCATGTCCAACGGTGTCGCAGCGGCGCTGGCGCTGTCGTCTGAGATACTCGGCGGCCGGATGGATTGGCGTCGCGCGTTCGCGAGTTGGAGCCCGCACGAAGCCTCTGGACTGACTACCGCCCTGATGGCGAACCTCGAAGTGGGCTTCAACCTGGCCAAGGGGTGGATAACGCCGATCACCGCGTCCGGCGCCACACCGAGCGAGGGCGAGGGCGTGGTGACCGGGCCGCCATGGCACCTGCAGGCCAAGTGTGTGGTGGACGGCGAAACACATGTCGTCTCTCCGGTGTGCCCCCACCTCGGCGGCATCGTCAGCTGGAATGACGCCGATCGCGCCTGGGAGTGTCCGCTGCACGGCTCGCGCTTCGCTCCCGACGGCACTCTGCTGGAGGGCCCCGCGACGAAGTCACTCACCGCGGGACCCTGACCGAATCACTCAACGCGCCGGGGCAACCTCGGACGCCATCACGTCGACGGTGCGGTCCCAGACCCGATGTAGCCCAACGGCGCCCGCCAGCGCAGCAATGAACTTCTTGTCCACGCTGCCGGCGACAAGAACCCCGGCGGCATCGAGCTCGATGCCTGCGGCGGACAGCGCCGCCGTTCCGTCACCCCACGCCGCAATGGGCTTGCAGTGGCGAAAGGCCTCTTGGAGCATCACGACCAGCTTGATGTCGCGGGTCGGTGTCGTACCGTCGGCGACCACCAGCGCGTCGTATTCGATGGACCGCGCGGTCAACAGCGTCCGCTCGACGATGACGCTGCGCCTGCCGGCCTTCAGCACACCACCGATCGGCGCGGTCACCAACGGCGTCGCCCCCAGGCCCTGAATGGCCTGCACCAGCTTGTTGACACCCGCGAGGTCGGAGTCGGCGCCCGCGATGATGCCGATCTTGCGGCCGTCGATCGGCCCGGGGGTGGCGACGATCTGCGACAGCGCGGCTGATGGGAGGGTGTCAGCCGGTGGCTTACCCTTCGGCGCGGGCAAGCCAAGCCCGATCGCGACCTGCTTGCACAGGTCGGCATCCACGTTGGCCAGCACCTCGAGTTGGCGTTCCTTGATCGCCTGCTCGTAGCACTTCCCGAGTTCAAAGGTGAACGCCTCGATGATGTGAACCTGCTCGACGTAACTCAGGCTGCGGTAGAACATCGCCGCCTGGGTGAAGTGGTCGTCGAACGACGCCGGTTGTGCGCGCACGGCCGGACCTTCGATATGCCTTGGCGTCTGCACGTAGCCACCCTCGTCGGCGTCCGCGACGAACGGCTCTCCGTCGTCGATGCTGTTGGGCCGGTATGGTGCTTGGCCGGTGTGAATCGCCGTCTGATGCATGCCATCTCGCAGCATGTCGTTCACCGGACAGTGCGGCCGGTTGATCGGCAGCTGCGTGAAATTGGGGCCGCCGAGCCTGGTGAGTTGAGTGTCCAGATAGGAGAACAGCCTCGCCTGCATGAGTGGGTCATTTGTCGGTTCGATGCCGGGAACCAGGTTGCCGGTGTGAAAGGCGACCTGTTCTGTCTCGGCGAAGTAGTTGGTGGGATTGCGATTCAGCGTGAGCTTCCCGACCAGCTGCACGGGGACCACTTCCTCGGGCACCATTTTGGTCGGATCGAGCAGATCGATGCCCTCGAACGAATCGGAGCCGTCGTCGGGCATGACCTGAAGGCCGAGTTCGTATTCGAGATAGGCACCCGCCTCGATACCGTCGGCCATATCGCGCCGGTGGAAGTCCGGGTCGCAGCCCGCCGCGATCTGCGCTTCCTCCCACACCAGTGAGTGAACTCCGGCAACCGGCTTCCAGTGGAACTTCACCAGACTCGTCTTGCCTTTGCGGTTGACCAGACGGAAGGTGTGTACGCCGAAGCCCTCCATGGTCCGGTAAGACCGAGGTATGCCTCGATCGCTCATATTCCAGAGCACGTGGTGCGTCGCTTCGGTGTGCAGCGACACGAAGTCCCAGAAGGTGTCGTGCGCCGATTGCGCCTGCGGGATCTCGCGGTCCGGATGCGGTTTAGCGGCGTGGACGATGTCAGGGAATTTGATGCCGTCTTGGATGAAGAACACCGGAATGTTGTTGCCGACCAAATCGAAATTGCCTTCGTCGGTGTAGAACTTGACCGCGAAGCCGCGCGTATCGCGCACCGTGTCGGCGGAGCCGCGCGACCCGAGCACCGTGGAGAATCGGCAGAACACTTCCGTCTTCTTGCCTTTGCGACCGAGGAAGTCGGCCTTGGTGAACGACGCGGCGTTGCCGTACGCCTCGAACACGCCGTGCGCCGCAGCACCGCGTGCGTGTACGACGCGTTCGGGGATTCGCTCGTGATCGAAATGGGTGATCTTTTCGCGAAGATGAAAATCCTCGAGGAGCGACGGACCCCGGTCACCTGCTTTGAGCGAATGGTCGGTGTCGGGTAAGCGCAGACCCTGCGCTGTGGTCAGATATGTGCCTGACTGGGCGCGCGGGTCGAAATCCGCAGCCTCACCGTCGGTCTTGCCGGTCGGGCTGGTCGGCTTGGGGGCGGTCTGGTCGCGATTTCGACGCGGCGGCATGAGTACTCCTGACGGTGGCGTGATCACTTGCGGTCTGGCCGCGTTGTGATACCCGACCGCCATCGGGTTATGCGTCTTTGCACCCTTGTTCGCGAGTACGTGTCTCGTGGCCGAAACGGGGTACTCGTCGAAAGCTGTCAAGGGAGCGCGGATGAGTAAGGGCCGCGTCGCGGCGATCTCGAACTCACCCGGCTCTTCGAGCCGGGGCGGTCAGAGTTCGGGTACGAGCCAAAGTAACCGCAGCAGTGGTGGCGGCAGTGGAGCGGTGGCGGCCGACACGCTGGGCCGCGAGCTCCTGTGGGCATACGGCCCATCGGGTCAAGAGGACGCATCCCACTCGAAGGCAACAGGGCTCTCGCCGAGGGCCGGACTGCTGTGTCTCCCCACGCTGAGCACGCACGGTTACGAGGTCATCGCGTGCGACGCCATCCCTGCGCTGGTTGACGTCCTTGTGGAGTTCATCGTGTCGCTCGGCCCAACGCGCGTAGTCGCGTCTTGCAGGGCGCTTCGCGCTTAATCCGCCCTCATCCCGCAGCGGCGGAACGTACCTGTGAGATTGTCGAGCTGCCACGACCGCTACTGACCTTCACATATGGCCTCTTGACCGTCAGTGCCGGTTGCGGACGAGCCGAAGAGTCACCGTCCCCGTCATTGCGCACGTTGCCGACGCCTTGCAATGGCGGGCCGAACCGGTCCAGGGCGCCCCGGACCCGGCGCTGCTCTACCTTCCGAACCATGTGTCGCCCTCCTAGCCTTCAAGTGAATTGATGCCACGTTCGACAATCCCGCCCTGGGCTTGGAACTTCCTAAAGGACGTCTACTGTTCGGCAAGAACACCCGCTACCAGGGCTTGAACGGGTTCACCGCGAACTGGATGACCCGGTACGGCGTTCCGCCGCGCGGGGCAGTGTTCCACTGGCTGACGAACACCCGCAGTTCGTCGAGCGTGGACCCCGGGGAGATGTATCCGCCGTAGGGCTGGGCCAGCCGGTTGTTCTCCGGCGGCCCAAGGCTTTCCACCGGGTCCGGCCATTCCGTGGCGACGACGACCGTGGTCACCGGGGCAGCGCCGAGACCCGTCGGATCGTTGGCGACCCGCACCTCCATGTTGGAAGTGGTGGCGTTGAAATACGACAGCACCGTCTGGCCGTCGATCTGTCGGATGCTCATCTCGCCGGTCATGTCCGGCCACAACGGAGTAGGCGAACCACCCCAGCCATCCGCCGACCAGCCCTCCCACGTCGAGCGGTCCGTGAACGTCGTGGGCTGCGCGCGGTACAGCACCATGGGCCCGGTCCGGTCGAAGTTGTTGGCGACGATGTAGACCCAGCCGTTCTCGGAGTCCGGCTTGGGGACGGGATCGTAGTAACCACTGATCTGCGACTGCCGGGAGTTCTCGTAGCCGGCGTCACGCTCGGAACCCGGTATGGTCGGCCAGTTGGCCTGCGCTGGATCGGCTTTCACCAATCTGGACGTCATCGGGTCGAGCTCACGCACTGTCGTGACCATCAGGTAGTTCTCGCGGTTGATCTGCACGACTCCGGCGGGCAACTGCGAGGTTCCCGGCGCTGTGGGGTCGGCCAGCAGGGGCCGGTCGATCCCCGTCACCCCGTCGTAGCGCACGCCCGTCGGGTCGTCGATCGAGTCGGTCTCGACGTGCAAAGCGATCGGCGAGTACCAGCCACCGAATCCGACTGCTTGGCCGGCGAAGCTGTCGCCACAGACCTGCAGGATACCGCTTGGGAACTCCATGAACTCGCACAGGTCGGTGGCGCCGATGCCGTAATCCCCTGTCGGCGTGCCCGTTCCGGCCGTCGGTGCGATGCGGATGACCTGGCCCGGCGCCAGAGGATGCAGAATCGGATCGGGAGCGGGAGCAGGCGGGTCGGCGTGGACGACCGGCGCCGAAACCGTATTCCAGCAGAGAAGTACCGAGAAGAGCCCTGCGGGAATACCCCCTAGATACCCGCTGAAGCGCATGTCTAGGGAACCCCGACGCAAATCAGACTTCTAGAGCCAGTAACTCGGCGATCTGAATGGTGTTCAGCGCTGCACCTTTTCGCAGGTTGTCACCCGACAGGAACAGGGCCAGCCCGCGACCCTCTCCCACACCGGGATCCTGTCGGATGCGGCCCACGAGTGTCTCGTCGATGCCCGCAGCGGCCAACGGCGTCGGCACATCCACCAGCTTCACCCCTGGCGCTGACGCCAACAGTTCCGTTGCGCGCGCGACGGATAACGGCTTGGAGAACTCGGCGTTGATCGACAGCGAGTGGCCCGTGAAGACCGGCACGCGCACACACGTGCCGCTCACGAGGAGGTCGGGGATGCCGAGGATCTTGCGGCTCTCGTTGCGCAGCTTCTGGTCCTCGTCGGTCTCCCCGGAACCGTCGTCGACGAGCGAACCCGCGAGCGGCACCACGTTGAACGCGATCGGTGCCACGTACTTGGCGGGAGCGGGGAAGTCGAGCGCCGAACCGTCGGCCACCAGTTCCCGGCTGTTGGCGACGACGGCGCTGGCCTGCGCGTGCAGCTCCTCGACTCCGGCGATGCCACTACCCGAGACAGCCTGATAGGTAGATGCGATCATCCGCACCAGCCCGGCCTCGTCGTGCAGCACCTTGAGGACTGGCATCGCGGCCATAGTCGTGCAGTTGGGGTTGGCGATGATGCCTTTCGGGCGGTTACCGGCGTCGCGAGTGAAGTTGACCTCGCTGACCACCAGCGGTACCTCGGGATCTTTGCGCCACGCCGATGAGTTGTCGATGACGACGGCCCCCGCCTCGGCGAACCGCGGTGCCTGCACGCGCGACATCGTCGCGCCCGCCGAGAACAACGCGATGTCCAGTCCGGCGGGATCCGCGGTTTCGGCGTCCTCGACCTCGATCTCCTGACCGCGGAACGACAGCTTCTTGCCCGCCGAACGCGACGACGCGAAGAACCGCACGCTGGTGGCCGGGAAGTCGCGCTCCTCCAGCAACGTGCGCATGACCTGGCCGACCTGACCGGTCGCGCCGACTACTCCGATGTTGACCATTCAGCGTCCCGTTCCGGCATACACAACGGCTTCCTCGTCACCGCCGAGGCCGAATGCCTCGTGCAGCGCGACGACGGCCTTGTCCAACTCAGTGTCCTTGACCAGCACCGAGATTCGGATCTCGGAGGTGGAGATGAGGTCGATGTTCACGCCGACCTCCGCGAGCGCCTCGCAGAACGTCGCGGTCACGCCCGGATGGCTGCGCATGCCCGCACCGACGAGCGACACCTTGCCGATGTGGTCGTCGTAAAGAACTCTGGAGAAGCCGATCTCGTCCTGCAGCGCGGTCAGCTTCTCCACCGCGCCGGGGCCGCTCTCACGGGAGCACGTGAAGGTGATGTCGGTCTTTCCGTCCTCGACCTTGGAGATGTTCTGCAGCACCATGTCGATGTTCACGTCGGCGTCGGCGACGGCACGGAACACCTTGGCGGCGTAGCCGGGTACGTCGGGCAGTGCGACGACGGTGACCTTGGCTTCGCTGCGGTCGTGCGCGACTCCGGTCAGGATGGCGTCTTCCATTCCGATGTCCTCCATCGATCCTTTGACGAGAGTGCCTGGTTTGTCCGTGTACGACGACCGGACGTGAATCGGAACGTCGTAGCGACGCGCGTATTCCACGCATCGCAGCATCAGCACCTTGGCGCCGCACGCCGCGAGCTCGAGCATCTCCTCGAAACTCACGGTGTCGAGGTGGCGGGCGTTGGGCACGATGCGGGGGTCGGCGGTGAAGATGCCGTCCACGTCGGTGTAGATCTCGCATACGTCGGCGTTCAGCGCCGCGGCCAGCGCGACGGCGGTGGTGTCGGATCCGCCGCGGCCCAGTGTGGTGACGTCCTTGCTGTCCTGGCTGACGCCCTGAAACCCGGCGACCAGCACGATCAGGCCCTGGTCGAGGGCTTCCTGCAAGCGGCCGGGGGTGACGTCGATGATCTTGGCGTTGCCGTGGGTGCCGGTGGTGATCACACCCGCCTGCGATCCGGTGAACGACCGCGCCTGCGCCCCCAGCGAGTCGATGGCCATCGCGACCAGCGCATTGGAGATGCGCTCGCCCGAGGTCAGCAGCATGTCCATTTCGCGGGCGGGCGGTGCGGGAGAAACCTGACGTGCCAGGTCGAGCAGGTCGTCGGTGGTGTCGCCCATCGCCGAAACGACCACGACCACGTCGTGACCTGCCTTCTTGGTCTCGACGATGCGCTCAGCGACGCGGCGGATCCGCTCGGCATCGGAAACCGAGGATCCGCCGTACTTCTGGACGACGAGCGCCACTGATGTGCCTTTCAAGTGGTTGGGACCGCGCTATTCGGGCAGCACAGTCCCACCAAGGATAAGGGTTTGGCGCATCTCATTTACTCCGCCGGTCATCGCCTCGCCGAACCCGGCCATCGAACGCTCAGTCGCAGGCGTCGGAGAGCTGCTGTAACCCGTCGGTGATGCGCTTGTTCAGCAGCGTCATCTCGAAGAACGAAGGCGGCGGGGGTGCGCCGGGAGCGTGATTCTCGGACTCGGCCCGCATCCGCGGCAGCATGGAGACGAACTTGGCCGCAGCGTCGGCGACCTGAATGGCTGTGGCGGCCAGGTTCGGGTCGTTGATCTCCTGCGCACGCTGCGCCAGTCCGTCGGCCCACTGCTGGTAAGCGGTCTCCTCGGCCTGCGTCGGCACCGCTGGGTCGTCGTCGGTTGCCTTCGAGTCGATCAAGTCGCCCTGTGACTTGTTGTATTCGAGCAGCGCAATGACGGGCTTGCACTCCTCCGACGGCCGGTTGAGGAAATTGGACAGGCTCAGCGCAATCATGACGATGACCACGATGGCGATCGCGACCCACCACCGTCGATTGAGCCTCATCACCAAAACTCTAGCGACCGGCAATCAATTAACGCGCAGGCAACCTTCCGAGGCGATCCACGTAACAGAAACATCGGTTACTGGCAGTGAACGGCCCTGTGGCGGGCCGCATCACTTCAGGAGACATATATATGGACGTAGATACAGGAACCACAGCATTCATGCTGTGTTGCATCATCGGCCTCACGCTGATGATTCCCGGGCTCGCTCTGTTTTACGGCGGCATGGTGTCCGTCAAGAGCTCGACCAACATGATGATGATGACCTTCGGCGCAGCCGCGCTCGTCGGGGTGCTATGGGTGCTGTTCGGGTTCTCGATGACGTTCGGCACGTCCTACGGCGGGTACCTCGGCAACATCACCGAGTTCGCCGGCATGAAGGACCTGCTCGAATCGAACACCACGATCGCCGGGCTTCCGATATCTCTGTTTTCGCTATTCCAGGCACTGTTCGCCGCGATCACCGTTGCCCTGATCTCCGGCGCTGTGGCAGACCGGATGAAGTTCAGCGCGTGGATGGTCTTCGCAGGCGTGTGGGCCGTGCTCGTGTACTTCCCCGTCGCACACTGGGTTTTCGCCTTCGACGGCGTGGTGACCGAGAACGCGGTCGGTGGATGGATCGCCAACAAGCTGCACGCCGTTGACTTCGCGGGTGGCACCGCCGTTCACATCAACGCGGGCGCGGCCGCGCTCGCCGTGGCGATCGTGCTCGGCAAGTCCGCGGGCTGGGGTCAGCTGCGCAAGCCGCACAACGTTCCGCTGACGCTGCTCGGCGCAGGCCTCCTGTGGGCCGGTTGGTATGCCTTCAACGGTGGTTCCGCACTGGCCGCGGGCAACTCCGCCGCGATCGTCATGGTGACCACCTTCGTCGCCACCTGCGCCGCGACCCTGGCCTGGATCGCCGTCGAGAAGATCAAGGACGGCCACGTCACGGGCGTCGGTGCGGCCTCAGGCGCGATCACCGGCCTCGTCGCGATCACTCCCGCCTGCGGTGCGGTCACGCCAGTCGGCGCGATCATTCTCGGCGCCATTGCGGGTGCGATCTGCGTGTACGCGGTGGGCCTCAAGGAGCGCTTCGGCTATGACGACTCCCTCGACGTCGTCGGCGTCCACCTCGTCGGTGGCGTCGTCGGCACCCTGCTGATCGGCTTCCTGGCCAGCGAGTCGATGCCCAACGGCGTCAACGGGCTGTTCTACGGCGGCGGATTCGACCAGCTGTGGCGGCAGGCCGTGGCGGCAGGCGCGGTGATGCTCTACTCGTTCGTCGTCGCAGGCATCATCGCCTTCGCCATCAAGAAGACGATGGGCATCCGCATCTCGCCCGAAGACGAGGAAAAGGGTATCGACGCGTCGTTCCACCGCGAATCGTCGTACGAACTGCAAACCGCCTGACACGCAGCCGACCGGCGCGGACCGTACGTCCGCGCCGGTCGGCTCGTCGGTATCGAGTTTCCTGCCAAGAGACAAGGTTTCCGCCCAATGTCCAACGATCTGGCATCTGCAGCCGAGGCGTCCGGGACGAAGTTCATCCTCGCGCTGTTCATCGACCTGCGGGGTAAGCCGTGCGCCAAACTGGTGCCGGTCGAGGCCGTCGACCTGCTCGCCACCGAGGGCGTCGGGTTCGCGGGGTACGCCGTCGGCGCCATGGGCCAGGAGCCCAAAGACCCTGACCTGATGGCGATTCCGGACCCCGACTCGTTCACACCGATTCCGTTCCTCAAGGACGGCTTGGCCATCGTGCACTGCGACCCGCACGTCAACGGCGAACCATGGCCATACGCACCGCGCGTCATCCTCAAGGCGTTGATCGCGCAAGCGGCGGATGCCGGTTTCGAACCGTGGGTCGGTGCGGAGGTCGAGTACTTCCTACTGCGCCGCGGCGCCGACGGCGCACTGGCCACCGCGGACACGGCCGACACCGCCGCGCAACCCTGTTACGACGCTCGCGGTGTGACGAGGATGTATGACCACCTCACCTCGATCTCGACGGCGATGAACCGGCTCGGCTGGTCGAACTACGCCAACGACCACGAGGACGGCAACGGTCAGTTCGAGCAGAACTTCCAGTTCGCCGACGCGCTGACCACCGCCGACCGTGTCGTGACGCTGCGCTACCTACTGTCGATGATCGCCGCCGAACGCGGGATGGTCGCCACGTTCATGCCCAAACCGTTCGCCGACCGCACGGGAAGCGGTCTGCACCTGCATCTTTCGCTGACCAGCGGCGGCACGCCGGTGTTCCCGTCCGGACCCGACATCCCTGACGACCGCGGGCTGGGCCTCTCGGAAACGGCCTACGCATTCATCGGCGGCCTCCTCGACCACGCCTGCGCGTTGCAGGCTGTCGTGGCGCCAACCGTCAACTCCTATAAGCGGACCCGTGCGACCTCAACCGCATCCGGGGCGTCGTGGTCGCCCAACACCCCCAGCTATGGCGGCAACGACCGCACCCATTACATCCGGGTGCCCGACGACCAGCGGGTCGAACTTCGCGGCAGCGATGGATCGGCGAACCCCTACCTGGCGATCGCGGCCGCCCTCGGTGCGGGCATCGACGGCATCAAGCGCAGCACCGATCCCGGTGCCGTTGGCTCTCAGGGGCGTTCGGCTCTGCCGCCGACGTTGTTGCACGCCGTCGAGGAACTCGAGGGCGACCCGGTCATCGCCGGGGTGCTCGACGCCGCGGGTGAAGGGGTGTCCTCCTACTTCGCGAACATCAAGCGCGACGAGTTCTTCGCGTACCACAGCGCCGTGACGCCGTGGGAAATCGACCACTACCTCACCGCGTTCTAGAGAGGACCTTGAGAATGTGCGGCATCGTGGGCCTGCACCTGCGCAACCCTGACCTGCATCCGCAACTGGGGGAGCTGGTGACCGGCATGTTGTGCGAGATGGGCGATCGGGGCAGCGACTCGACAGGTGTCGCCGTGTACGGCGATCCGACGTGGTCGCCGCCCGGGCACGGATGCGTCTCACTCCTGCAGGTAGACGCGACACCGGACGAGGTGGCTGACGCCCTCGGCGTGACGGTGACCCAGCTGGACGCGACGTATCTGCTTACTGCACAGGCCTCATCGGAAGACATCCTCGACGCCGCCAAGGCCGCCTATCCCGATGCCCTCGTCGCCGGCTTCGGTGCAGACCTCGCAGTGCTCAAGGGGGTCGGCCACCCGCGGGAGCTGACCGAACGGTGGGGCCTGGCCAAGGCGCAGGGCTGGCAGGGCGTCGGACACACCAGGATGGCCACCGAGTCCGCCGTGACACCGGCCGGGTGTCATCCCTATGCCGTCGGACCTGGACAGTGCATGGTGCACAACGGATCATTCGCCAACCACGCCAGCATTCGGCGTGAATTGCGCGCGGCGGGAGTGTCATTCGACAGCGAGAACGACACCGAGGTGGGTGCGCGGTTCATCGCGGGGCAACTGGCAGACGGCCGCGACGTCGAGGGGGCGTTGAAAGAGCTCTGTGCCGTGTTTGATGGTTTCTACACACTGCTGGTGTCCAACCGGGATTCGTTCGCCGTGGTCCGCGACGCCATCGCATGCAAACCCGCCGTCATTGCCGAGACCGACGACTGGGTCGCCATGGGCAGCGAGTACCGGGCTCTCGCAGGACTTCCCGGCGTCGAGCAGGCCAGGATCTGGGAGCCCGAGCCCGAGGTGGTCTACGCGTGGACACGCTAATGGCGTACGACCTGGCCACCACCCCGCTACGCGAGGTGAACGCCGCCCTGCACGCCCCCGGACTGTCGGGCGAGTTCGTCATCGCGCACCCCGACGGTGCACACAACGTCGCAGTCGGGTTGAACGCGCCGATACACGTACGGGTCGACGGCCACGTCGGCTACTACGCCGCAGGCATGAATCAACTCGCTCACGTCACGATCGACGGAAATGCGGGCACCGGCGTCGCCGAGAACATGATGAGTGGCACCGTCTGGGTCAAGGGCAACGCGTCTCAATCCGCCGGTGCCACCGCCCACGGCGGGCTGCTGGTGATCGAAGGCAAAGCCGCTGCCCGCTGCGGAATTTCGATGAAGGGAGTGGATATCGTTGTTGGCGGCGACGTCGGGCATATGAGCGCCTTCATGGCGCAAGCAGGCAGGCTGGTCGTGCGCGGCGACGCCGGCGAGGCGCTCGGCGACTCGGTCTACGAGGCTCGCATCTACGTCCGCGGCGATGTGGCATCGCTCGGCGCGGATTGCATCGCCAAGGAGATGCGGTCCGACCACCACGCCGAACTGGAATCCCTCTTGGCAGCAGCAGGTTTCGACGACGACACCGCCGACTACACCCGCTACGGGTCGGCCCGCTCGCTGTATCACTTCCACGTTGACAATGCGACGGCCTACTGATGAGCTACCTGCGCGAATCTGCGACGTTCAACCGGTCGGTCATCGCCGAGATCCAACGTGCAGCGGACACCGGCATTTACGACATCCGGGGCTGGGGCGCCAAGCGTCCGCTACCGCATTTCGACGACCTGCTCTTCCTCGGGGCATCGATGTCGCGCTACCCGCTCGAGGGTTATCGCGAACGGTGCGATACCGATGTCGTGCTCGGCGACCGCTCCGCGAAGTACCCACTGCATCTGGACATCCCGGTCACCATCGCGGGCATGTCCTTCGGCGCACTGTCAGGGCCGGCGAAGGAGGCGCTCGGCCGAGGCGCCAGCGCAGTCGGGACGTCCACGACCACCGGCGACGGCGGCATGACCCGCGAGGAACGGTCGCAGAGTAAACACCTCGTCTACCAATATCTTCCGTCGCGATACGGTATGAACCCCGACGATCTGCGCAAGGCCGACGCGATCGAGGTCGTGCTCGGTCAGGGTGCCAAGCCCGGCGGTGGCGGGATGTTACTCGGCCAGAAGGTCTCGCCACGCGTGGCGGCTATGCGCACCCTGCCCGAAGGCATCGACCAGCGCTCGGCATGCCGGCACCCCGACTGGACGGGGCCCGACGACCTGACGATAAAGATCAACGAGCTTCGTGAGATCACCGACTGGGAGAAGCCGATCTACGTCAAGGTCGGCGCCACCCGCACGTACTACGACGTGAAGCTCGCGGTGCATGCGGGAGCCGATGTCGTCGTCGTCGACGGAATGCAAGGCGGCACAGCGGCAACACAGGAAGTGTTCATCGAGCACGTCGGAGTGCCGACGCTGGCGGCGGTGCCGCAGGCGGTGCAGGCGCTGCAGGAGCTCGGGGTGCATCGCAAGGGAGTGCAACTGATCGTGTCCGGTGGCATCCGCAGCGGGGCCGACGTGGCCAAGGCGCTCGCACTGGGCGCCGACGCGGTCGCGATCGGGACCGCGGCGCTGATCGCGTTGGGGGACAACCACCCCCGCTATTCCGCCGACTACGAGAAGCTCGGCAGTGCCGCGGGCTTTTTCGACGACTTTCAGGACGGCACCGACCCGGCGGGGATCAGCACACAGGATCCCGAGCTGGCGTCCCGGTTCGACCCCGTCGAAGGAGGTCGGCGACTGGCCAACTACCTGCGGGTGCTGACGATGGAGGCCCAGACGATCGCGCGGGCGTGCGGTAAGTCCCACGTATGCCACCTCGAACCCGAGGACCTGGTCGCGGTGACGATCGAGGCGGCGGCGATGGCGCGGGTCCCGCTGGCGGGCACCGAATGGATACCCGGTCGATGAGCGCTTGCGCGAAGAGTAGAGGGCAGCGATGACGTCCGCCGATGTCGTGATCGTCGGCGGCGGTATCGAAGGCGCCGCCGCGGCGTGGGCACTGTCGCAGCGTGGTGTCACCAATGTCGTGGTGGCCGAACGCAACACCGTCGGCGCGGGCATGACCGGCAAGTCGAGCGGCATCGTGCGCTGCCACTACGGGGTCAGCTCGCTCGCCGCGATGGCCACCGTCGGACTCGAGGTGTTCGAGAAAGCAGAGGAGATCTTCGGCACCGACATCGGATTCCGGCAGACCGGCTACATCGTCGGGGTCGGCGGAGAAGACACCGACTCATTGCGCAGCAGCCTTGCCGCGCAGCGGGCGGTCGGCGTTCAGACCGAGGAGATTGACCCTGCCGAGGTCGCCCGGCTGTGGCCATACGCGGACCTGACGCCGTTCGGGGCGTTCGCATGGGAGGCGCGCGGCGGCTACGGCGACGCCTATCGGACCGCGCAGGCGTTCGCGGGCTCGGCACGCGCCGCGGGTGTAAAAATCCGACAGGGCGCCAACGTGACCGGCCTACTGGTCGGGCGAGACAGGGTCACTGGGGTTCGACTGGCCGACGGAACTGAGATCGCCGCGGGCACGGTCGTGGTGGCCACCGGCGTCTGGACATCACCGTTTCTAGCGCCGTACGACATCGACGTGCCCATCCGCGTCGTCCGCGAACAGATCGTCACCATCGCACCGGGCGTGGAGATCGGCGATGTGCCGGTGCTCTCCGATCTGGTCTCG
The DNA here is from genome assembly GCF_000230895.2 of Mycolicibacterium rhodesiae NBB3. Next base: position 2,112,608 of record NC_016604.1, on the reverse strand, counting down.
CTGCAATACATCCGGCCCGAGCCGGGCGGCGAGTTGCTCTTCGGCAACAGCGATCTGTCCGACATCGAGGACGCCGACCCAGACGACTACCTCAATCGCGCCACCGAGGCCTTCGTCGAGAACACCGTCGAGCGCGTCGGCGCCAGATTCCCCGACTTCACCCGGGCGGCGATCACCGGCAGCTACGCCGGCTGCTACGACGTCACACCGGATTGGAACCCGGTGATCAGTACCACCGGCGTGGACGGGCTCGTCATCGCCGCCGGTTTCAGCGGTCACGGGTTCAAGATCGCGCCGGCAGTCGGCAGACTGATCGCCGACCTCGTCGTCGACGGGCGCAGCGCCGACCCGCGCATCCCAGAAACCGACTTCCGCCTGTCCCGGTTCGCCGAGGGTGACCTGCTCACGAGTCCGTATCCCTACCGGGGTGCCGGGCAGATGCGCTGACGGCGAGCACTGAACCATGTCCGACGTCCCGCTCCTGCGCAACAGGTCCGGCACGGCTCGTGACCGCGATCCGCAAGCTCGGGTCGAGGAACTCGAGCTGGAAGCGGCCATCGGGCGCAATGTTCGTCAGCTCCGGCTGCAGCACGGGCTCACCGTTGCCGAAATGGCCGCGCGGATAGGTATCTCGAAAGCGATGATGTCCAAGATCGAGAATGCGCAGACGTCTTGCAGCCTGAGCACACTGGCTCTTCTTGCCAGCGGTTTTGATGTCCCGGTCACCACCTTGTTCCGTGGTGCGGATGTCGAACGCCCGGCTGCGTTCGTCACCGCGGGGACGGGCGCGCGCATCGTGCGTATCGGCACCAAGGAAGGGCACGAGTATCGACTGCTCGGCTCGCTGCGTGGCGAGCACAAGCGTCTGGAGTGTCTGCACGTCACTCTCTCGGCAAAGAGCGAGACCTATCCCCTGTTCCAGCATCCCGGCACGGAGTTCATCTTCGTGCTCGAGGGCGTGATGGACTACAGCCACAGCCGTACCGTGTACCGGCTGAATCCGGGCGACTCGCTGCAGTTCGACGGCGAGGGTGCACACGGGCCGGTGGACCTGGTCCAGATGCCGATCCGCTTCCTCTCGGTGATCGCCTTCCCCGATTCTCAGTTGTAGCGTTGCGGGCGACATGGAGTTTTGGCGCACGAGGTTCGTGGAGTAAGGTGGCCAACGTGCAGCGGGTGCTCCTTCTCGGCAGCCGCGACGGGGTCTGAATCAGACTGGCTTCCCGTCGCGGGTAGTCGCGATGCGCCGGTCGAGTCCCTCTTACTCCCGGAGCAATCACAATGACCACCTTCTCGAGACCCGCACCAGATTCTCCCGACGCGTTCGCGTCCGTTCGTACGCTGACCACGCCGTCCGGTGCACCCAACCCCGGCCAACCGGGCTGGAACACCCAGCGCGGCTCGTCGATGCCCGTCGGCCGGTACCGCCCCTTCGCCGAGGAAGTCGAGCCGGTCACACTGCGTGACCGCACCTGGCCCGACAAGATCGTCGACCGCGCGCCGATGTGGTGCGCCGTCGACCTGCGCGACGGCAATCAGGCACTGATCGACCCGATGAGCCCACAACGCAAGCGCCGGATGTTCGACCTGCTGGTGCGCATGGGTTACAAGGAGATCGAGGTCGGTTTCCCGTCGGCGAGCCAAACCGACTACGACTTCGTCCGGGAGATCATCACCGAGGGCGCCATTCCGTCCGACGTCACCATCCAGGTGCTCACGCAGTGCCGGCCCGAGCTGATCTCCCGCACGTTCGAGGCGTGCGAGGGTGCGCCGCGGGCGATCGTGCACTTCTACAACTCGACCTCGATTCTGCAGCGACGCGTGGTTTTCCGCGCCGACCGCGAAGCGGTGAAGGCCATCGCCATCGACGGCGCGCGGATGTGCGTCGAGGAGGCCAAGAAGTACCCCGGCACGCAATGGCGGTTCGAGTACTCACCGGAGTCCTACACCGGTACCGAACTGGAGTACGCCGTCGACGTGTGCAACTCCGTCGCGGCGATCATCGAGCCCACCCCTGAGGTGCCGCTGATCGTGAACCTGCCCGCGACCGTCGAGATGGCCACCCCGAACGTATACGCGGATTCGATCGAGTGGATGAACCGGCACCTGCACCCGCGCGAGGCCATCATCCTGAGCCTGCATCCGCACAACGACCGCGGAACAGCCGTCGCCGCAGCGGAATTGGGCTACCAGGCCGGCGCTGACCGGATCGAGGGCTGCCTGTTCGGCAACGGTGAGCGCACCGGCAACGTCTGCCTCGTCACGCTGGGCATGAACCTGTTCTCCCGCGGCGTCGATCCTCAGATCGACTTCTCCAACATCGACGAAATCCGGCGCACGGTCGAGTACTGCAACCAGCTGCCGGTGCACGAGCGCCACCCCTACGGCGGTGATCTGGTGTACACCGCGTTCTCCGGCAGCCACCAGGACGCGATCAACAAGGGCCTCGACCAGATGAAGATCGACGCCGACGAGCAGGACGCCGACGTCGACGACATCCTGTGGCAGGTGCCCTATCTGCCGATCGATCCGCGCGACGTCGGCCGCACGTATGAGGCTGTCATCCGGGTGAATTCGCAGTCCGGCAAGGGCGGCGTGGCCTACATCATGAAAGCCGACCACGGCCTCGCCCTGCCCCGGCGGCTGCAGATCGAGTTCTCCCAGGCGATCCAGAAGATCACCGACGGCGAGGGCGGCGAGGTGTCTCCGAAGGAGATGTGGGACGTCTTCGCCGAGGAGTATCTGACGCCGGTGCGTCCGCTGGAACGCATCCGGCAGAAGGTGATCGCGTCCGAGGTCGACGGCGGCACCGACACCATCGAGGCCGTCGTCAAGGTCGACGGCGTGGAACGCGAGATCGTCGGCGCGGGCAACGGTCCGCTCGCGGCGTTCGTCGACGCGCTCGGGGCCATCGGCATCGACGTCAACGTGCTGGACTACTCCGAGCACGCCCTGTCGGCCGGCGAGGAGGCGCAGGCCGCGGCCTACGTCGAGGCGTCCATCAACGGCCGCACGGTATGGGGCGTCGGCATCGCCACGTCGATCACCACGGCGTCGCTTCGCGCGGTGGTGTCAGCGGTCAACCGGGCGTCTCGTTAAGCCCGCTGGCCTTCGGCAGCGACGAGGGTCTCAGAACAGCGCGAACTGCTCGCCGGCAACGGTGTTGTCGGTGAAGTCCTCGATGGTGCTGCCGCCGACCACGGTGTCGAGAGCACGCATGAAATCGGCGTCGGTCACAGACGGAACTCCCAGTTCGCGCGCCTGATAGCCCCTACCCTGCTCGGGTCGGGCCTCATTGCAGATGATCAGCGAGGTTTCGGTGTCGACAGCGTCCGCGTAAGCCAATCCTGCGTGCACGATCCGCTCGACGAGTTCCTCGTGGGTGCGCTCGACCTCGGCCGCCACCGCGACGCGCATGCCCTGAACCAGGGGGCGCCCGCCGACAAACCGGCCGGGGTTGACGAACGGACAGGGCAGCCGCGCCGCCAGCATCTTCAGCGGTCGCAGTTCCTCATGCGTCACCTGCCCGTTCGGCCATTCGCGCCGCGACAGCGGGCGCACCGGCAGCCACACCCTGCGCTCGCGTGCGCGGACCAGCACCGGCTTGAGGATCTGTGCGAGCACCATCGCATCGTCGAGGGCGTCGTGCGGCTTCAGTTGCGTGATACCCCAGTGCGCCGCAAGGGTTTCCAGCCGCAAGTTCTCGGTGCCCAACTCGAGCCGACGGGTCAGTTCGACGGTGCACATGGCGGTGTCGATGGGCAGTTCCGCGGCGACCATCTCGGCTTCCGCGGTCAGGAACGAGTAATCGAAACCCACGTTGTGGGCCACCAGGGTGCGACCGCGGAGCAGATCGATCAGATCGCCGACGATGTCACCGAAGCACGGTTGACCCTCGAGCATTTCGGCGGTCAGCCCGTGGACGTGGGTCGGTCCGGGATCGACTCCCGGATTCAGCAGTGAGTAGAGGCTCTGCTCGACGTTGCCGTCGTCACCCAGAGCCAGCGCCGCGATGCTGATGACCCGGGCATGTCCTGGGTGGAAGCCCGACGTCTCCACGTCGACCACAGCCCAGCCCGCGCCGTCTTCGGTCGCAGGGCGACCCCAGCATTGGCTCACAAATTCGAGGATGGCACGGACGGCTGACATCGACGGATCACTCGACAGCGTGTCGGCCTACCTGCTTCTGGGCTCCTAGACTGCCGTGGATGGTCACCATTCGCGGACGTGCGGCGCTCGCCGCCGGTGCCGGCGCGCGTTGGGCGTCGCGGATCACCGGCCGCGGTGCCGGTGCGATGATCGGCGGCCTGGTCGCGATGACGCTCGACAAGTCGATCCTCGGTCAGCTCGGCGATGGTCGTCGCACGGCCATCGTGACCGGCACGAACGGCAAGTCGACCACCACCAGGATGACCGCGGCGGCCCTTGGCACGCTCGGTCCCGTCGCGACCAACGCCGAGGGCGCCAACATGGACGCCGGATTGGTCGCGGCGCTCGCAGGAACCCGCGAGGCGACCCTGGCGGCGCTCGAAGTCGACGAGATGCACGTCCCGCATGTGGCCGATGCGCTGGATCCCGCGGTGATCGTGTTGCTAAATCTGTCGCGCGATCAGCTCGATCGGGTCGGTGAGATCAATCACATCGAGCGCACCCTTCGTAGCGGGCTCGCGCGTCATCCGTCGACGGTGGTCATCGCCAATTGCGACGACGTGTTGATGACGTCGGCGGCATACGACAGCCCGAACGTGGTCTGGGTGGCCGCGGGCGGCGGGTGGGCGAACGATTCGGTGAGCTGTCCACGCTCGGGCGAGATCATCGTGCGCGACGGCGCCCACTGGTATTCGACAGGCACAGGATCCGATGTCGGGCCCGAAGGCCCTCCGGCCTTCAAACGCCCGTCGCCGCAATGGTGGTACGACGAGACGCACATCTACGGTCCGGACGGGTTGTCTCTGCCGATGCAGCTGGCACTGCCAGGAAATGTCAACCGCGGCAACGCCACTCAGGCTGTCGCCGCGGCGGTCACGCTCGGCGCCGACCCGGCGGCCGCGGTAGCGGCAGTTTCCGGCGTCGACGAGGTCGCAGGCCGGTACAGCACCGTACAACTGGGGCGGCACACGGTGCGCATGCTGCTGGCCAAGAATCCGGCCGGCTGGCAGGAGGCGCTGTCGATGGTCGACACCGATGCCGGCTCGGTGGTGATCTCGGTCAACGGGCAGGTTCCCGACGGGGAGGACCTGTCGTGGCTGTGGGATGTCAACTTCGAGCACTTCGTCAACCATCCGGTGGTGGCCGCCGGCGAGCGCGGGACCGATCTCGCGGTGCGGTTGGGCTACGCCGGCGTCGAACACACGTTGGTGCACAACGCTGTTGAGGCGATCACGTCCTGCCCGCCGGGCCACGTCGAAGTGGTTGCCAACTACACGGCCTTCCTGGCACTGCAACGGGTACTGGCGCGACATGGCTGAGTCGACGGTGCGGATCGGGCTGGTGCTGCCCGACGTGATGGGAACCTATGGCGACGGCGGCAACTCGGTGGTGTTGCGCCAACGCCTGCGGTTGCGCGGGTTCGACGCCGAGATCGTCGAGATCACGCTCGCGGATCCGGTCCCTGCCGAACTCGACCTCTACACCCTTGGTGGGGCAGAGGATTACGCGCAGCGGTTGGCGACCCGCCATCTGCAGCGGTATCCGGGCCTTCAGCAGGCGGCGGAGCGGGGGGCACCGGTGCTTGCGATCTGCGCGGCGATCCAGGTGCTGGGCCACTGGTATGAAACATCGTCGGGTGAGCGCGTCGAGGGCGTCGGCATGCTCGACGTCACGACCTCTCCACAGGAGAAGCGGACCATCGGCGAGGTGGTGTCCCAGCCTCTGCTGCCGGAGCTGTCGGACCGGCTGACCGGCTTCGAGAACCACCGCGGCGGAACGGTTCTCGGGCCGGCCGCACAACCGTTGGCGCGGGTCGTCAGCGGGGCGGGAAACCGGATGGGCGACGGCATCGACGGGGCGGTGCAAGGCAGCGTCGTCGCGACGTATCTGCACGGGCCCTGTCTGGCGCGCAATCCGCAGCTCGCCGACCATCTGTTGTCACAGGTGGTCGGCGACCTGCCGCCGTTGCAGATCGCCGAGGTCGACCGGTTGCGCAAGGAGCGTCTGGCGGCCCCACGCCGCGTCTAGGCGGCGAGCAGGTTGGCCTCGACTGCGCAGCCTCGATTGATCAGCGCGGCCTCGACTCTGGCCAACCATTCTCGCGGCGTGTCCTCGGCGATCACCCGGATCACAATCCAGCCGAGCGCTTCTAGCATGCGCAGCCGCGCGATGTCCTTCACGTACTGGCGACGGTTCTTGCGATGGTGATCCCCGTCGTATTCGACCGCCACCTGGAAGTCCTGCCACCCCATGTCGAGCCATGCCACCGGAGTGACGCCGCGCAGCACGGCGATCTGCGTCTCCGGTTGCGGAAAGCCCGCATCGATCAACAACAGTCGAATACACGACTCCCTCGGAGAGGATGCTCCCCCGTCGACGAGGGGGAGTACTTCACGCAGCTGCCGAACGCCACGGGCCCGTGAATACCTCTCACTCAGTGCGAGCACATCAGTGATCTGGAAGTGCTGATTCCACATCAGCGCGTCAAGCCTGGCGAGCGCCTCGGGCCGGTCCAGATGTCGCCCGAGGTCGAAAGCGGTTCGCACACGCGAAGTCACGGGTAGACCCGAGATCCGGGTAATTTCATCGGCGGCGATGCGTTCTGAGCGTGCGATCAAACCGTCCTGCCCCTCACTCTTGACGCCGACGAGCTCGATGGGCTCCGCGGGATCCACCCACGGGGCGCCATGTAATGCGGAAGCAGCGACACCTGCCACGACGCCTTCGCGTCGCGTCGCGAGCCACGCGCCGATCGCACGGGCGCGCAGCGACGGCTCAACGCCCTTCTCGATGTACACGCCGCGAAAGAGTGGTTCATACCAGCGCCGGAGTCCGTGGCGTGTCACCACACCCGTCGCCAATGCTTCTCCGGCAAGCAAGATCTCAGCCATGCGTGCATCGTGCCCGTAGCCACCGACACCACGTCGAAAGCGGACTTTCGTCGGGAAAGTGCGAGTAGACGTCTACAAAAGTCGGATTTGGGCGCGCGAAAGCTAGGCCATCGCGCGGCGGCCCGCGAGCGCGCGGCCCAGCGTCAATTCGTCGGCGAACTCCAGGTCACCGCCCATCGGCAGTCCCGAGGCGATACGCGTCACGGTGAGACCCGGAATGTCGCGCAGCATCCGCACGAGGTACGTCGCCGTCGCTTCGCCTTCGGTGTTCGGATCGGTCGCGATGATCACCTCGGCGATGTCCACGCCGTCGACGCGTTCGCCAATCCTGTTCAGCAGCTCACGAATTCGCAGTTGCTCGGGTCCGATTCCCGACAACGGATCCAGGGCGCCGCCCAGCACGTGATACCTGCCGCGAAACTCGCGGGTGCGCTCGACCGCCTGCACATCCTTCGGTTCCTCGACCACGCACACGACCGATCCGTCTCGACGCGCATCCGAACAGATTCGGCATCGCTCTTCGTCGGAGACGTTGCCACACACCGCGCAGAACGTGACGCCGTCGCGGACCTTGCCGAGCACCGCGGTCAACCGGTCGATCTCTGGCGGCTCGACGGACAGCAGGTGAAACGCGATCCGCTGCGCACTCTTCGGCCCGATGCCCGGCAACTTGCCGAGCTCGTCGATCAGATCCTGGACCGGGCCCTCGAACAACTCAGATTCCCGGCAGACCCATGTCGCCCATCCCGCCGGCGAGGGGGCCCAGGCGATCGTGCGCGAGGATGGTGACCTGCTTGGACGCGTCGGCGATCGCGCCGACGACGAGATCCTGCAGCGTTTCGACGTCCTCCGGGTCGACGACCTTCGGGTCGATCCGCACCGCGATCACCTCGCCGCTGCCCTTCATCGTGACCTGCACCAGGCCACCGCCCGCCTGACCGTTGACCTCGGCGGCGGCCAGCGCGGCCTGCGCCTCCATCAACTGCTGCTGCACCTGCTGCGCCTGCGCCAGGAGGGCAGACATATCAGGCTGGCCACTGCCACCGGGTTGCATGACGATCCCCTTGCGTATTGGTCTCGACTTGGTTGCTTCGTCTTGTCGGGGTTCAACAGTAGTCGGGGTCGGCGCTACGGTGGCGCCCGTGCATCCCTGCCTGCGTGTCGGTGCCACCAAAGCAATGCGCGGCTGCGCCGCCAGAGCAATACGCGGCTGCGCCGCGGTGGCGACCGGACTCCTCATCGCCGCATCGACGCTTGTCAGCCCCGCTGTGCCGGTCTCGCTGGCGGCGCCCGCAAACATCGCCGGCAAGATCGTCTTCCTCGACCCCGGTCACAACGCCGTCAACGACTCGTCCATCAGCCGCCAGGTGCCCACCGGCCGCGGTGGCACCAAGGATTGCCAGGCCAGCGGCACGTCCACCGACGACGGCTATGCCGAGCACGCCTTCGCCTGGGAGACCACGCTACGTATCCGTCAGGCGCTGACCGCGCTCGGCGTGCGAACCGCCATGTCACGGGGCGACGACGCCAGCGCGGGCCCCTGCGTGGACCAGCGCGCGGCGCTGGCCAACTCGCTGCGCCCCGACGCCGTGGTCAGCATTCACGCCGACGGCGGGCCGTCGAACGGACGTGGTTTCCACGTTCTGTACTCGAACCCGCCGCTCAACGACGTACAAGCCGGGCCGTCGGTGCGGTTCGCCACGATCATGAGGGACCAGTTGCAGGCGTCGGGCATGGTGCCGTCCACCTACATCGGCGACGGCGGGTTGAACCCGCGTTCGGACATCGCCGGGCTCAACCTGGCCCAGTTCCCGTCGATCCTGGTCGAGCTGGGAAACATGAAGAACCCGGTGGACTCGGCGCTGATGAAGACACCTGAGGGCCGGCAGAAGTACGCCGACGCCGTCGTTCGCGGGATCGCGGGCTTCCTGGGCTCCAGCTAGCGGTTCTCCGGCGTGAATGTCGGGCCTAGCGGCCCTCCACCTGCTGCTTGAGGTTGTCCAGTACCTCGCCCTGGATCTTGCGCAGACCCAACGGCGCGAACGTCTTCTCGAAGAACCCGCCGATGCCGCCCGCGCCCTGCCATGAGGTCTTGACCGTCACCGACGAGCCCTCACCGGCAGGCGCGACCGTCCAGTTGGTGATCATCGACGAGTTGGCATCCTTCTCGATCACCGTGTGACCGGCCACGTCGACAGTGGCCTTGACCTCACGTACGCGGGATTTTGTGGCCTGCAGCTTCCACGACGCCACGGTGCCCGCACCCTGCCCGCCTTCGAGCACCTGATAGGCGCTGTAGTGCGGGGAAAGAATCTTGGGGCGCACGTTCGCATAGTCGGCGACGGCCGCCAACACGGTATCCGGTGCGGCGTCAACGATGACGGTGCTCGACGCGCTGACCTGTCCCATCGGTGCAAACTCCTAGGTCGGGGGTTGGTTTCCGGACGGTGCGGTCGCATCGTCTGCGACCGCGGACTAGCGTATATCCGTGTCTGTGGTGGAGTTCGATGCACGTACGGCTCACTCCGCGGGAGTCGAGCGGCTGCTTGCCAGCTATCGGGCAATTCCTCCCAATGCCACGGTCCGCCTGGCCAAGCCCACGTCGAATCTGTTCCGGGCCCGCGCCAAGACGACGACCAAGGGCCTCGACGTCTCGGGGCTCGGCGACGTCATCGCCGTCGACCCGGAGCACCGCACCGCGGACGTAGCCGGTATGTGCACCTACGAGGATCTGGTCGCCGCCACCCTCCCCTACGGCCTCTCGCCGCTCGTGGTGCCTCAGCTCAAAACGATCACCCTCGGTGGGGCGGTCACGGGACTCGGCATCGAGTCGGCGTCGTTCCGCAACGGACTTCCGCACGAGTCGGTCCTCGAGATGGACATCCTCACCGGCACCGGTGAAGTGGTGCGGGCTAATCGGAACCTCTGCTCCGATCTCTTCTATGCGTTCCCCAATTCCTATGGCACGCTGGGATATTCCGTTCGCATCAAAATCGAACTGGAGAAGGTCAAGCCGTTCGTCGAGCTTTGCCATCTGCGATTCCACACGATCGCCGATCTCTTCGCGACGATGGATCGCATCATCGAAACCGGTGGCCACCCCGACATAGCAGCCGGCAAACCGGTGGACTACCTAGACGGCGTGGTGTTCTCCGCCGACGAAAGCTACCTGACGCTGGGTTTCCAAACTGGGACACCGGGTCCGGTCAGTGATTACACCGGCCAGCAGGTCTACTACCGCTCGATCCAGCACCCCGACGGGGAGAAGCACGACCGACTCACCATCCACGACTACCTGTGGCGGTGGGACACCGACTGGTTCTGGTGTTCAAGGGCATTCGGTGCGCAGGATCCGAGGATCCGCAGGTTCTGGCCGCGCCGGTACCGGCGAAGCAGCTTCTACTGGAAATTGATCGGCTACGACCAACGGTTCAACATCGCCGACAGGATCGAGAAGCGCAACGGCAGGCCACCGCTCGAGCGGGTCGTGCAGGACGTCGAGGTCCCCTTGCCGCGCGCAGCGGAATTCCTGGCGTGGTTCCTGGACAACGTGCCGATCGAGCCGATCTGGTTGTGCCCGTTGCGGCTCCGGGACGAAGCCACGTGGCCGCTGTATCCGATTCGCCCGCACCACACGTACGTCAACATCGGCTTCTGGTCGTCGGTGCCAGTGGGGCCCGGGTTCCCCGGAGAAGTAGGTCATACCAACAAGTTGATCGAGCGCAAGGTCAGCGATCTCGACGGACACAAGTCGCTGTACTCCGATGCGTACTACAGTCCCGATGAGTTCGACGAACTCTATGGTGGAGAAACGTACAAGACAGTCAAGAAGACCTACGACCCGGATTCACGACTCCTCGACCTGTACGCAAAGGCGGTGCAAAGGCGATGACAACGTTCAAGGAACAGTCGACACACGCAGCGACCGGAAAACTCTCGCTGGCAGAGATTCTGGAGATCTTCGCCTCGGGCCATACCCGGCTGAAGTTCACGGCCTACGACGGGAGTGCGGCGGGCCCGGAGGACGCCGAGCTCGGGCTCGACCTGCTGACCCCTCGCGGCACCACCTATCTCGCGACCGCCCCCGGTGAGCTCGGGCTGGCGCGCGCCTACGTATCGGGCGACCTCCAGCCGCTCGGCGTACACCCCGGCGACCCATACGAATTGCTCAAGGCGCTGGCCACCCGCGACAACATGGACTTCAAGCGTCCACCCGCCCGAGTGCTGGCAAATGTCCTGCGCTCCATCGGACTCGAGCATTTCAAGCCGATCGCCCCGCCGCCCCAGGAGGCGTTGCCTCGGTGGCGGCGAACAGTGGAAGGCCTGCGGCACAGCAAGACTCGCGACGCCGAGGCGATCCACCACCACTACGACGTGTCGAACAAGTTCTACGAGTGGGTGCTCGGACCGTCGATGACATACACCTGCGCCTGCTATCCCGACGCCGATGCGTCGCTCGAAGAGGCGCAGGAGAACAAATACCGGCTGGTCTTCGAGAAGTTGCAGCTGAAGCCGGGCGACCGCCTGCTCGACGTGGGCTGCGGCTGGGGTGGGATGGTTCGCTACGCCGCGCGCCACGGAGTCAAGGCGATCGGCGTCACGCTGTCCAAGGAACAGGCCGAGTGGGCGCGGAACGCCATCGCTGAGCAGGGTCTGTCAGACCTCGCCGAGGTGCGCCACAGCGACTATCGCGACGTCCGCGAGTCCGGCTTCGACGCGGTCTCCTCGATCGGACTGACCGAACACATCGGTGTGCACAACTACCCTGCATACTTCCGGTTCCTGCAGTCCAAGATGCGTGACGGCGCACTGCTGCTCAACCACTGCATCACCCGACCCGAGAACAAGACAACCGCGTCGGCGGACGCGTTCATCGACCGCTACGTCTTTCCCGACGGCGAGCTCACCGGGTCGGGGCGCATCATCACCGAGATGCAGAACATCGGCCTCGAGGTGGTGCACGAGGAAAACCTGCGCCATCACTACGCGCTGACGTTGCGCGACTGGTGCCGGTATCTCGTCGAGCATTGGGACGAAGCGGTCGAGGAAGTCGGGCTGCCGACCGCCAGGGTGTGGGGTCTCTACATGGCCGGATCGCGCGTCGGCTTCGAGACGAATGTCATTCAGCTGCACCAGGTCCTGGCGGTCAAGGTGGATGCGCTCGGCAACGACGGCGGGCTCCCGCTGCGCCCGTGGTGGACCCCTTAACCGCCCTCGATACGACGGGCGCCGAGTTCGTTCTGGAGTAGCTCGAGCGCGACCTCCTCGGGATCGCGTCGCGGTGTGTCCGACGTGTCGCTGCCCGCCTCGGCGAGCATGCTCTCCTCGTCGTCGTCCCGCTGCGGAGCCGAGGAGGCGGCCACCGGCTGCTCGGGTTCTTGGGCCGACGGCGGCCCGGCCGGGCCGGTTTCGCATCGGATCTTCCAGTCGACACCGAGCGCGTCCTTGAGCGCCTCGCGGATCACATCGGCGTTTCGCTGTTCGGTCAGCCGCTTGGCCAGCGGCGCGGACTCGTGGCTCAGCACCAGAGTGTCGCCCTCGACGGCGCGGACGATCGCGCCCGCCAACATCACCTCGGTGGTGCGGCTACGCTGACGGACCTTGTCGCGCACGGTCGTCCACATGCTGCGCACCGCAGCGGCATTCGGCTCACCGGTGACGGCCGCCGGCGGAGGCGCCGCCACGACGGGATCGGCGGGCTGCCGCACCGGCGGAGGTGAGGTCGGCGGCGGCTCGGGCTCCGGTTCCGGCCTCCGCTGGGCAACAGGTTCGGGCATGGGTGTCGGCTCGACGACCACTGTCGGCTCCGGCGCCGGCTTCACCTCCGGCGTGGACTTCGGTTCGGGCCTGGACTCGACTGGCTCGGGCGTGGACTCGACCGGTTCGGCCTTGCTCTTACGGCTGTACTGCTTCGGCGCGCCGGACTGCTCACCCTGCGGGATCGACATGTCCAGCCGGGTCTCGATGCGCTCGACGCGCTGTAACAGCGCGGACTCGGTGTCGCTGGCCGACGGCAGCAGTAGCCGCGCGCACACCACCTCGAGCAGCAGTCGCGGCGCGGTGGCCCCCCGCATCTCACCAAGTCCGGCGTGCACCACCTCGGCGTAACGGGTCAGCGTCGCGATACCGACCCGGGTGGACTGGTCACGCATCCGCTCCAGCACATCCTCGGGACCGTCCACCACCCCGCGCGCGACCGCGTCTGGAACCGACTGCAGCACAATGAGATCGCGGAACCGTTCCAGCAGATCGGTGGCGAACCGTCGCGGGTCATGTCCCGCGTCGATCACTCCTTCGACGGCACCGAACAGTGCCGCGGCGTCCCCCGCAGCCAGCGCATCGATCGCGTCGTCGATCAGTGCCACGTCGGTGGCACCGAGCAGCGCAAGGGCGCGCGGGTAGCTGACCTGATTGCTTTCCGCACCTGCCAACAACTGGTCGAGCACCGAGAGCGTGTCGCGCGGCGAACCTCCGCCGGCACGGATGACGAGCGGGTACACCGCATCGTCGACCGTCACGCTCTCCTGCGCGCAGATGCGCTCGAGCAGCGAACGCATGGTCCGCGGTGCCAACAACCGGAACGGGTAGTGGTGGGTGCGCGAACGAATGGTCGGCAACACCTTTTCCGGCTCGGTGGTGGCGAACACGAAGATCAGGTGCTCCGGCGGCTCCTCGACGATCTTCAGCAGCGCATTGAAGCCGGCCGTGGTGACCATGTGCGCCTCGTCGACGATGAAGATCCGGTACCTGGAATGCGCCGGTGCGTAGAAGGCTCGATCGCGAAGTTCGCGGGTGTCGTCCACGCCGCCGTGACTGGCCGCGTCGAGCTCGGTCACATCGACACTGCCGCCGCCGCTCGGCGCGAGCGCCACGCACGAATCGCACACCCCGCACGGGGTGGCCGTCGGCCCCTGCTCGCAGTTCAGCGAGCGCGCCAGGATGCGTGCCGACGACGTCTTCCCGCACCCGCGCGGCCCGGAGAAGAGATAGGCGTGATTGATGCGACCGGCCGTCAGCGCGGTCGACAGCGGCTCGGTCACGTGCTCCTGACCAACCACGTCCGCGAAAGTCGCAGGTCGGTACTTGCGGTAGAGCGCCACGCTCGCACACGCTACCGAGAGCCGGTGACGCCGCAGCGCGGCATGTGACTAAAACGGGCGATCCACGGAGAATGCGTCATCGTTTCCCGCGATCGCTGATGGGGCGGTTCCCGCGCCGTGTGGGCTTACCCGACGGAATGGAACTCCTTCCCAGCCGGGATGGAAGTCTGGCGTCGCAGCGATTAGGGCTCACAATCACGGCGTCCACCACCTCACCGCCGGTACGAATCGTCGGCCAGGCCGAGCTTGCGCGACTGGTCGCCGCGACCCTGTCCGGCTGGGACGGCGTGTTCACCGTGCTCGTACGGAAACGCACTGCGCGCCATATCGAATCGTGCCCGACGTGCGATGACTACCGGCGCAGCCTCGTCAACTCGGTGGCCATGGTCGGCAACGCAGTCATCAAGAAGCTGTCGTAGCCGCAGTCAGTCCTTCAGCAGCGCCTCGGTGGCCGAGAGCAAGGCGCAGGTCGCGAGGCCGTCCATCGCCTCACGTAGTTCAGGCAGCGGAGGAAACGAGGGCGCAATCCGGATGTTCTTGTCCTCCGGATCTTTTCGGTACGGGAACGTCGCCCCTGCCTCGGTGACCGCGATTCCGGCATCCTTCGCCAGCGCAATCGTGCGGCGCGCGGTTCCCGGCAGCACGTCCAGGCTCACGAAGTAACCGCCCTTGGGTTCGGTCCACGACGCGATCTTCGATTCGCCGAGGCGGTCGGAAAGGATCTCGAGCACGGCCGCGAACTTCGGGGCCAGCAGCTCCCGGTGACGCTGCATGTGCAGGCGCACGCCGTCAGCGTCGCCGAAGAACTTCAGATGACGCAGCTGGTTCACCTTGTCCGGTCCGATCGTCTTCTTGCCCGCGTACTGCAGATACCAGGCGATGTTTCCCAGCGAGCCACCGAAGAAGCCGACCCCGGCACCGGCGAAGGTGATCTTCGAGGTCGACGCGAACACCAACGGCCGGTTCGGGTTGCCCGCTGCTTCGGCCAGACCCAGGACGTCGATGTTGGGCTCGAAATCGTGGGTCAGCGTGTGCACCGCGTAGGCGTTGTCCCATATCAGCCGGAAGTCGGTTGCAGCGGTGCGCATTTGAACGAGCCGCCGCACCTTCTCCCATGAAAAGGTGACCCCGGTCGGGTTCGAGTAGACCGGCACGCACCACATGCCCTTGATGGCCGGATCGACGGCGACGAGTTCCTCGATCAGGTCGACGTCCGGACCGTCCTCCTGCATCGGCACGGTGATCATCTCGATGCCGAGGGTTTCGGTGATCGCGAAGTGCCGGTCGTATCCGGGCGCTGGGCAAAGGAACTTCACCGCTTCCTCGGCGGCCCAGGGCCGCGGCGAATCGACGCCGCCGTGCAGCATCGTGAACGTCACGACGTCGTGCATGAACTCCAGGCTTGCGTTGTTGCCCGCGATCAGGTTCGGCACGCCGATGCCGAGCAGCTCGCCGAAGATGGCCCGCAGTTCGGGCAGGCCGTGGAGACCGCCGTAGTTGCGGGTGTCGGTGCCGTCGCCGTCTTTGAACGAGTCCCTTCCTGGCAGGTCCAGCAGGCCGTTGGACAGATCCAGCTGGGCCGCAGACGGCTTGCCCCGGGTCAGGTCGAGCTTCAGCCCCTTGGCCACGAGCTCGGCGTAATTGCTCTTCTGCAATTCGTGCTGTGCGCGGAGCTCCTGCAGACCGAGCGACTGAAACGACACAGGGCGCCTTTCACTGGGGAACGCCGGAAAACAAGGGGGACCCCGCGCACCCGCCAGAGCCCATTGACCCTTGCTGCCTTCCGGCCCTGGGGGAGTTCACAGGATGGACGCCGCGCGGGGTCCAGCAGGCAGTCTAATACCCGGTACACATGTGACTCGACGGGCGCATCAGGGTGGTCGGCTACCATGACCGGCGGAGGATTCGCCTAGTGGCCTATGGCGCTCGCCTGGAACGCGGGTTGGGTTAATAGCCCTCAGGGGTTCAAATCCCCTATCCTCCGCACTCGGACCGGGGTGCGACTGATAGCGAATAGCCTGGTCGCACCTCGGGCCAACAACCTCGAGGAGGAGTATGCGGCGCTGGGTCGCGGTCTTGTGGCACGCGTCGTTCTGTTGCGTAGCCGCGGCCCTCTATTTCGCCTTCGTCCTGCCGCGCTGGTGGGAATTGATGGGCGTGACGTCGCACACCCTCGGCACGGTGCTGCGCATTGTCACGGGCGCCCTGATCGCCCTGGCCGCCCTGCCCGTGGTTTTCACGTTGTTGCGCACCCGCAGGCCGGAGTTCCGCACACCGCTTCTGGCGCTACGGCTGCGGACTGGGTCGATCGTGCTGCACGTCCTCGCCGGGGTCCTGATCATCGGCGCGGCGATCGCCGAGATCTGGCTCTCGCTGGACGACGCGGGGCAGTGGCTGTTCGGCCTCTACGGCGCCGCGGCAGCCATCGCGCTGCTGGGCATCTTCGCGTTCTACTTGGCCGACATCGCCGAGCTGCCGCCGCCTCCGCCGAAACCGCTGAAGCCCAAGACGCCGAAACAGCGCCGCGGCCGCCGCAACAAGGGCGATGGGGACGTCACGGAGACCGAGGACGCAGACGCCGAGGACGAAGGGTCCTCGGCGGATGCCGCCGCGGAGACGGCCGACGACGACGCGCCCGCGGACGAGCCTGCCGAGGTCACGACTGAGTCCACGGAGGTGGAGCCGACGGCGCAGGAGCCCGACTCGACCGCCGAAGAGACCACCGAGAAGAACGGCAAATCACCTGATAGCGGCACATCCGAGAAGGTCGCGCCGACCCGCCGTCGCCGTAGGCGATCGCGCGGGAGCGTCGCGGTCGAGGATTAGAACCTCAGACATCGGGCAAAATGGACTGATGCGCATATTCCAGGTGCGCCGCTCGCTTGCGGCGCTATTGACCGCACTTGTCGCGATTCTGGCGCTGGTGGCGCCGGTGAATCCGGCAACGTCGACGGCCCAGCCCGTGGACCCGGTCATCGCAGCGAGTCAGGTCGAGCCCGCGGTGGCACGCATCGACACCGAGATCCACTATCAGAATGCCGTCGGCAACGGCACCGGAATCGTGCTTGATCCCGGCGGCCAGGTGTTGACCAACTTCCACGTGGTCTCGGGTGCCGACCGCATCACCGCGAGCGTGGCAGGCCGGTCGTTTCCCGCCCAGCTCGTCGGCTATGACCGCCGCCGCGACATCGCCGTGCTACAGCTGCTGGGTGCCAGCGGGCTACCCGCCGCGCCGATCGGCAACTCCGCGGCCCTGGTGGAGGGTGAGCCGGTCGTCGCGCTGGGTAACGCGCAGGGCAGCGACGCGCCACTGACCCAGGAGGTCGGCACCATCACGGCTTTCGGCCGCACAGTCACCGCCGAGGACTCACTCACCGGCAGTTCCGACGAGATCACCGGCCTAATCGAGTTCGCTGCACCTGTGATCGCCGGGGACTCCGGGGGTCCTGTGGTGAACAGTGCGGGTCAGGTCGTCGGAGTCACGACTGCGGCGTCGGTCAACTTCCGAATGGGCCCGGGCGGCAAGGGTTTTGCGATCCCGATCAATGATGCGATGGCCACCGCGAATCAGATCCGCGCGGGCGCCCCCACCGGCACGGTGCACATCGGACCTCCCGTTCTACTCGGTGTCGGTGTGCGCACCGCCCCGTCCGACCGGCCGGGCGTGCTCGTCGCGGACGTCCTACGAGGCGGGCCCGCCGAACAGGCCGGACTGGTGGGTGGCGACATCCTCACCGTGCTCGACGGCACGCCCGTGAATTCGGCCACCGAGCTGACCTACGTGCTCGACCGCCACTATCCCGGCGACGTCATCGATCTGGTCTGGATCGACGGTGGCGGCCAGCAGCGCACCGGGAAGGCCGCACTCACCCCGCTGTGAGGATCTGATCCAGCCAGGCGACCACGGCGTCGAGTTCGAATTCGAACTGGGTTTCGGCGTCGCGTTCGGACGGCTGAGCCGACGCGAGTACCCGCCGCAGGGCCGGGTAGGTGTCCCGTGGTTCACGCGCCAGCGCCTGCGTGGTTTCCGCGCGGTGACGGTGTGCGCCGGACGCGGTCTGTGCCACGACGGTCTGCGCAGCCGATTGCGCGATGTTCGAGGCGGCCGTGAGACCGTGCCGCGCGCTGTCGGGGTCGAGTCCGGCCGCTAGCAGCGCTTCGAGCACGCGGTCGGCCAGCGCAAGTGCCGCCGACGTGCTGAGGCCGCGCAACTGGGTGAAGTCGGTGGCGTGATCACCGATGCCGACGCGGATCAGCCCGACGCGGTAGGCCACCGCGTATGCCCGCAGTGTCGCCTGCCAGTCGTCGGTGGGCAGCTCGACGGGGGCGAGTTCGCGCTCGAACTGGTCGAGCACCATCAACGTCAGCAGACCCGCACGGTCGCCGACGTAGTAGTGCAACGCCTTGCGGCTCACCCCGAGCGCGTCGGCCACCGCCTGCATGGTCAGGTCGCTGGTCGCGACGCTGCGTGCCGCGGCGACGATCTGCTCCCGGCTGATTCGCGGTGGACGCCCTCTCGTTCGGCCGCTCACCACCGTCACCCTAGGCGATTTTTCACCGCGCGGTAAAAAAGCCTTCCGCGGCGCGCCGCGGTTCCCTATGCTGAGCGCGTGCCAAACACCCCTTACCGGGTCGTCCAGTGGACGACCGGAAATGTCGGAAAGAGCTCGGTCGAGGCGATCGCCAAGAACCCGAACTACGAACTGGTCGGCCTCTACGCATGGTCGAAGGACAAGGCCGGCTCAGACGCCGGTGAGTTGGCGGGCATCGGACCGCTGGGTGTGAAGGCCACCAACGATGTGGATGAGCTGCTCGCCCTCAAACCCGACGCCGTCGTCTACAACCCGATGTGGATCGACGTCGACGAGCTGGTCCGCATCCTGGAAGCGGGTGTGAACGTCGTGGCGTCGGCATCGTTCATCACCGGGCACAACCTGGGCGACGGCAGGGCGAAACTCGAAGAGGCCTGCCAGCGCGGCGGATCGACGCTGTTCGGGTCGGGCGTCAGCCCCGGCTTCGCTGAGTTGTTGGCCATCGTGGCGGCCACCTCCTGCGACCGGATCGACAAGATCACCATCGCCGAGTCCGCCGACACCACGCTCTATGACTCTCCGGACACCGAACGCCCCGTCGGCTTCGACAAGCACATCGATGATCCGGACCTGCCGCCGATGGCCGAGAAGGGGACGGCGGTGTTCGCCGAAGCGGTGCAACTGGTCGCCGATGCGATCGGCGTCGAACTGGACGAGATCAAGTGTGTGTCCGAGTACGCCCAGACCACCGAGGATCTCCCGATGGCGTCGTGGACCATCCACGCCGGCCACGTTGCGGGTGTGTACGCGAGCTGGCAGGGAATCGTCAACGGCAAGACCGTGATCGACATCAACGTCCGATGGAAGAAGGGTCAGACGCTTGACCCCGACTGGCAGATCGACGGCGACGGCTGGAAGATCACCATCGACGGCCGGCCGACGGTCAACATGTCCGTCGGTTTCCTGCCGCCGCAGGACATGATCGAGAACGCGAAGACGCTCGAGGACTTTTTCGTGCTGGGCCACATCATGACGGCGATGCCGCCGATCCACGCCATTCCGGCCGTCGTGGCTGCAGCGCCGGGCATCGCGACATACAACGATCTGCCGCTGCCGCAGGCCCGCGGCATCGTCTCCACGGCCTAACGGCGGCCCGCGACCTTCTGAGCGGTGACCGATTCACGGTAGCGCGCACCGTATTTCGGTACGACAACCGGACCGGCATGCCGGGCGGCGGTGATGGCGTTGCGAAGCGGCCGAGCGATGCCGGCGAACGAGCCCATGTCGAAGAGCATCGGGGTGAGCAGCCGATCGTGGACGAACGCGAATGCGCTGCCGGTCGCCGGGTCAGCCCAGCCGAGTGTCCCGCCGAGGCCGATATGACCAAACCCCTTGAGCATTCCCGGAATCGGCGACTCGTGGTAGCCGAGGTGGAACGGCATCGGCACCACCATGTTCAGATCGGGCCACGGTTTCGTTTTTCCGGTCAGTCCCTGGGTCAGCTCCGCCGAGAGCAGTTCGACGCCGTCGATACTGCCGCCGTTGGCGATCGCGGCGTACATTCTGGCCAGGCCCCGTGCCGTCACGACGCCATTGGCCGCGGGAACCTCTGCGTCGAGGAACGGAATATCGCCCTGTACAAGGGATTTGATGCCCGGGAAATACATCGCGCCCAGGGCACCGGACAGCGGCAAGCCCGCCACCTTCGGCGCGACGAAGTCGAAGACCGGATTCGCGCGGGTGCCCTGCGGCGCCAGGATCTGAGCGACCTTGGTGGGCGAGCCCGCCGGTGGACGGCCGAGATGCAGGCCGTCGGTGTTCAGCGGTTGTGCGACTTCGACGCGGATCAGCTCGCGCATACCCAGTCCCGTGACGGCCCGGGCGAGGCCGGACAGGATCCATCCATATGTCAGTGCGTGATACGCCTGTCTGCCCCGCAGGTGATCCACCGGTGCGGCGGCGAGACGCTCTTCCATCAGCTGGTGATCTAGTAGTTCTTCCTTGGTGACGCCCTTGAGATGCGCGAGCCCGGATCGGTGGCGCAGGACGTCACGCACGGTGATGTCTTCCTTGCCGTTGGCGCCGAATTCAGGCCAGTAGTGCGCGACGGGCTCGTCGTAAGCCAACAGGCCGCGATCGACCAGGCGGTGGATGACCATGGCTGCGACGCCCTTGGTGGCGGAGAACACCATCGCCCCGGTGTCGGCTGTCCAGGCACGTTCGCCCAACCGGTCCGACCACCCCGTCCACACGTCGACGACAGGTCGGCCGTCGATATAGACCACCAGCGCGCCGCCGCCGAATCGACGGCCCGGGAACAGACCCGAGAAGATCCGCACGACGTTTCCGAAGTGCGGATCTGCTGCGCCCTGGACGTGTCGCGGCAAACCTTCCTCGGCCCGCAGAAGTGACGCCTTCGTCATATTTCTAACAATGCGTCCGCATCCACCACCGTGGGCGCGGAACCGCGATATTCAGCCCGTCACCGTCATGACATTGGCCTTCAGTTGCGCTCCCGGCGGCCCTTCCACAACGACGTCCTTGAGAATCTGCGCCTGATCCTTCTGCACGGTGAACTCGCCCTTCTGCGGCGCGTTACCGCCCACCACCTCGTAGGACACCGTGAACGGTGTCTCCGGCAGAGGATGCAGGCCAACGTATTTCGGATCGATCGTGTACGTGTAGCGACACGGGCCCGCGGGCACGCAGGTCTGCTGGGTCACATTCACCGCGACGGCGAACTCGATGGGCGTCGGCATCTTCGGCGACGGGGACGGCAGCGTGGACCGCGGCGTGGCGGCCCGTTCCGACGGTTTACCCGCGCTCATGCTGCCGTAGATCATCATCGCCGCGACGCCGACGGCACTGGCGAGGATGGCGAACAGCGCTAGGGCCGCGAACCACTTTCGAGCCTTCGACGAAACCCGCATGTACCTATGTAACCCGAGTGCGCGTCAGTGCAGTGGCCGCCGCCGCCTTCCGAGGAAAATCGTCAGCGCGATCGCGCCGATGCCGACCGCCGCCGCCATCACCGCCGCCACGATGATCGTGATGTCCTTGCCGGACATACCGGTCGGCGTCGAGTCGCTCACCAACTGCAGGTCGTAGTCACCCGGCAGCGGGCCTTCGGCCGGCGCTTCCATCCCAGGGAAGCTCTGGGTCTGGTTGACCTCGAACTGCGGTACGCCCTGTTCGTTCTGCTTCCACTCGCCCCAGGCGGGCGTCACGCCGTCGAGGAGCACCTTGTGCGCTCCGCCCTGGGCCGGGTCGGGGCCCACGTCGACGATCTTGCGAACGACGATCGGCCGATACGTCGCATTGGTGTACTTGACCTGAACGGGGACGTCGGTGAGGGTGCGCACCGGCGGTGGCGGCGGAGGAGGCGGCAACCCCGGCCCCGGGAAGTACCCGCCACCGAAGAAGTTGCCCACCGCGTAGTCGATCGGTACGCCGAAGGGATTGAGCCGCAGTGCACTGAAGCTGTACGACCCGAGCTCACGCACCTCGGTGACAATCTGCCCGAACGGGGGGATGAGCACCATCCGCGGCACACCGTTGACGTCGTAGACGAGCTGAAGCGGCTCGGGATACGGGTTGAAGATCATCGGACGGTAGTACTTGTCGTACTGCACCCAGTCCGGCTGCCACTGCACCACCTGCTGCTCGACCGCGGCGAGGCTGGCACTGGCGGGAGGGGTGCCCGCGCCATTGGTGGCGCCGTCCGGATCGAGGATCAGATTCCTGAGCTTGTCGATCTCGGAGGGCTCCGCCGGCGGCGGATCCTGCTCGACGGGCTTGGCATCCTGAGCTTTCGCGATGTCCTCTGGCGACGCCTCTGCGACCTTGGGTTCGGGAGTCGCGGTGACGCCCGCCGCCTGTTCGATGCTTCCGGAGTCTTCGACGGTGGACCCGCTCGTGCTGGTCTGCTCGGTCGAGCCGGCGGTAGTACCACCCGATGTGGCTTCCGTGGTCTCCGATGCCGACGTGGTGCTGCCTGATGTCGCGGTCGTGCTGGTTCCGCTGGTGGCCGACGTGGATGTCTCAGCGGTTGAGGTGGTCGGCGAGGTCGGCGTCGTCGACGCGCCCGACGTCGTAGCTGTCGTGGCCGTCGTCGACGGAGCCGACGTCGTCGCTTCAGGCGAGGTGGTCGCCGCCGTCGTCACGACGGACGTCGTCACGGGCGTTGTCGCGGTGGTGGCCACCTCCGATGTCGGGGTGGGTCCCGGCGCGGCCGTGGTCGTCACGGTTTCGGTGACCGGCGGTGCCGCAGTCGTTGTCTCGACGGGAGCTTCGGTCACCACCGGGGCTTCGGTCACGGGCGGCGCCTCAGGGGCCACGGGCGGGGCCTCGACCACCGGCGGGGCCTCCACGACGGGCGGAGCCTCGACCACCGGCGGAGCCTCGACCACTGGGGTCTCGACCACTGGGGTCTCGACAAACGTCGTTTCGTCCGTCGGCTGAGCGAATGCGGTGAACGCGCCGACCCCCAACGTCGTCGACGCGGCAGCCACGACTGATGCCAGCGCAACGGCCAGACCACGCACCGCTGGGGTGGTGGCAACGTGCTTGATGCTCATAACGACCTGCTCCTGCTGATTCGGCTCGCTGATTGTCGTGAGCATCGGTTGTCAGTCTTGGATTTTTCTTGGACACGTCGGAGTGCGTGTGAATCGTGCATTGTCGTTCCCCAAATCACATGATCGATGGCGCAAGCCAGACACCGGCGTTGGCAACAAAAGCGGGCAACGAAGCGGCCGTCGACAGACCCGTCACGGGCCGACCGGACACCGACATCAGGTACCCCCTTCAAGCTGGTGTTCCCCCGAACGCTCCAGATCGTCGAATTCTCGCAGCCAGCGGCCCCCCATGCCACACATTCATCGAAAACAGCAAATATTGACGGCGGGTAGCATCCCTACCCGGCCCACAATATGGTTGCTTTGCGTTCTCAAGGACTAGTCAGGCTTTGCACCGCGCCTGACCTCAACCTCGCACGGCGGAGGAAAGAAACTTGCGGATCCGGACACGTCTTGCGGGTTGCGGTATGTCGACGGCAGCTTCAATCTCTAATACAGGACCGGGCGGCTGCCCGATGGTGAAGACTGTGAAGCTGCGGATTTGCTGCAGTCCCCAGGAGGCGTAGTGGAGGGCACGCCCTTCGGCAGGTACCGCCTCGTCGAGTTGATCGGCCGCGGCGGCATGGGTGAGGTGTGGAAGGCATTCGACACCGCCACGCGCCGCGTGGTGGCGGTGAAGGTGCTGCCTGCCCAGCTGGCTGCGGATCCCGTCTTCGAGGAGCGGTTCCGCCACGAAGCGTTCGCCGCAGCGGGTCTCAACAACCCACACGTCGTGCCCATCCACAACTTCGGCGAGATCGAGGGCCGGCTGTATGTGGACATGCGGCTCATCGAAGGACAGGACCTCGAGCATGTCCTCAAGGCCGGCCCTATCCCGCCTGCGCGTGCGGTGAAGATCATCGAGCAGATCGCGTCGGCACTCAACGCCGCCCACAAGATCGGCCTTGTGCACCGCGATGTGAAGCCGTCCAACATTCTGGTCGCCGAGGACGACTTCTCGTATCTGATCGACTTCGGCATCGCCCGCGCCGCCGGTGAGACCAAGCTGACGGCCACCGGAAACGTGGTCGGCACATGGCCGTACATGGCGCCCGAGCGCTTCACCACCGGCCAGTCCGACACCCGTTCGGACATCTACGCTTTGACCTGCGTGCTGTACGAATGCCTCACATCTAGCCGTCCCTTCCCCGGGGAGAGCGTCGAGCAGCAGATCGCCGGACACCTCACGGCGCCGCCGCCGCGGGTGTCGCTCAAGATTCCTGGGGTGTCGGCTGAGCTCGACAAGGTGATCGCCGCCGGGATGGCCAAGGATCCCGAGGATCGGTATACCACCACGACGGAGATGGCCCGCGCGGCGCAGGCGGCGATCGCTACCAGCGTCGGCACGCAGCCCAAATCTGGTTCGCGGCAAACCACACCGGACGATGCACCCGTTGCCATGACGCGCGCTTTTCAGGAGGAAGACACCGAAAAGCACTGGCACAAGACGCAGGCCCGGTCGGCCGAAAAGGCGGAGCCGGCCGCAGACGCGACCCAGGCCCGACCGGCTGAAAAGGCACCACCGCAGTGGGCGCCGACCAAGGCCGGTACGCCCGAGCACATCGAAAAGGCTTGGGCGCCAACCCAAGCCCAGCCGGCCGAGCAGGGCCTGCAGCCACCGTGGGCACCGACTCAGGCCGGTACGCCCGACCACGTCGAAAAGGCTTGGGCGCCAACGCACCTCGGTGCGCCCGATGCGCATGTCGAGAGCGCGTCCGCACCCACCACGGCCCGGCCGGCGGAGGTTCCACCGCCAGATTTCCCCGCGCAGGACAAGGGGGCCGGCGAGGATGCGCGGTGGCCGTGGTACCGGCGCACGTCGGTCGTCGTCCCGATTGCACTGGTGATGATCATCGCGGCAGTCGCGACCATCATGCTCGTCCTGAGCGGCGGCGAAGATTCAGATCCCGGTCGCCAAGCCGCTCCGCCGGGCACCGGCCTGAACGGCACATACTCGGCCAACTTCGGTGCACCCACCCAGCCCAACGGTCAGCCGTTCCAGAATGCGTCCGGCGGCAACGAGACGTGGGCGTTCAAGTCCGCGTGCGACAACGGCAAGTGCGTGGCGAGCGCGACCAAGGTCAACGGATCCCTCAGCGCCGCAACGGCATTGGTCTTCGACCAGATAGATGGCCAATGGGAGTCGGTGAACGCCAAGCAGGGCAGCTGCTCGGGCGCGGGCTCCACGGAGCTCTGGGAATCGTTGTCCCTGCAGCCGCAGTCAGACGGGTCGCTGGAGGGCGAGTTCGTCGTCCGTTCGCCGAACCCCAACTGCGCCAGCAACCGGCCGGTGACGTTCACCCGCACGGGAGACGCCGAGAGCGGCGTCTCGATCGTCGACCCCGCGACGCTGCCCGCCCGCGTGCCGTCGCCTGCGCAGGCGCTGTACGGCCGCTATCAGGAGGTCGATACCTACAAGGACGGTAACCGCAGCGCTGACGTGAGCTTCGACATCCAGACCTATTGCCTGCGCACCGGCGACCGCTGCCTGAGCTACTGGCTGACTCCGAACGACGTCAAGATTCTGACCTTCGCCAAGAACCAGTTCGTGCTGGCGAACAAGACGTCGGACTCAACGTGCAAGGAGGGTGGACCCGCGCATCGCGAGATCACGCTGCAGTATCCGTTGCCGTCGCCGCCGCAGGATCCGATCACACTGCTCACCGGAAACGGGCACTACACCATTACCGGGGCCTGCCCGTTCAACAGCGACTTCGATTCTCGGGTCGAGCGCACCGGGGACTAGGCGGCTGCCAACCCGGCGAGGTGGTTGGTCAACAGTGCTTCGACCGCACTGGGTTTGAACATTACGACGTCGTTGAGCAGTGGCGGTGCCTGTGATTGGTGGCGCGCGCCGGTCGGGGTGAGGTACTCGGCCTTATGCCGCTGCCCGTCGTCGTCGAAGGTGTGCACGCGCCAGCCCGGTGCTTCCTTGGCGTAATTGCAGGCCTCACACTCGCCCAAACCATTGGCCGCGGCGGTGGGCCCGCCGCGCGCATGGGGGGTGGCGTGATCGGTATGCCGGATCCGGGCGTCGCAATACGGTGTGCGGCAGGTGTCATCACGGAACGCGATGAACTGCGCCAACCCCTTGGGAAACAGCCGCGACCGCGATTCCATCGCCACCAGAGCCCCCGAGTCCGGGTGGCGATAGAGCCGACGCAGGGTGGCCTTGGACTGCTCGTCAGCGATCGCGTCGCCGGCCAACCGACACGCGATCGCCGCGGGCACCGGCCCATATCCGGGAATGTGCGCCGGTGTCGTGGCGCCACCGAGCAGCGTCTCATCGGTCATGACGAGGTTGACCGCGACAGGAACCGCGACCTCGGCGGGCCGACCGGTGACCCGCTCGACCAGCGTGTCGGCCATCACCTGACCCCGGCAGCGGTCATCGCAGTTGATGTCGGCGGCGCGCTTGAGCGCGGCATACACCGACACCCCCTGCACCATCGGCAACAACGCGGTCACGTAGGTCATCGTGTCCGGGGCCGGCCGCACGGTCACGGTGCGCTCGGACTGCGCCCGCACCGCCCTGTCCACCACGGCCTGCGGGTCCAGCCGGTAGGCGATGGCCTTGGCGTCGGCCTCGATGCGCTTGTCGCCCTTGCCGGCCAACTCCGCAGGATCAGCACACATCTCGACATCCAACCTGCGCCGATCCCCCAGCGACAGACACGCCGACTCGCGCACGATCAACGTCGCGCGCCATTCCGAGAGCGCACCTGAGGACAACGCCGCCAAGGTATGGGGCATCTCATGGACCAGCGCCCGCGCGAACCCCAGATGCCGACCGCCTCGGTTCGGCGCATCGTGGCGGGCCAACGCGATCTCGGCGCCAAGGCCCCGACCGCGCTTGGCGGCGGGCATCCCCTCAGCCGCCTCCCGCGCGCGGCGCGCGGTGTCCAAATCCGCGGTGACTCTGGCCTGCTCGGCAGCGGCCACCGACTTGCTGCGCTCCAACTCCGCGATCCGTTCGACCAGCACTGCCTCGTACGCGAGCGGATCGACAGTCACCCCTGAATCGAACATGTGTTCGACACTACACCAGGCGTCGGACACGTCCCGACTAGACGAGACCCGCGACGAACGTCGCTGCCTGATCAGTCATTCCTGGCACGTACTCGTGGTGCGGCGCCCGGTTGGTCAGGTCGCCCTTGTCACAGATCGGGTCGTTGGCATTGCACAGGTCGATGGTCCTGGCGCCGAAGCCGGGGCTGAGCACGTTCAGCGGACCCATGACCCTGCCCAACGGGTTGCCGAACACCGCGACGGCGGCCACCCGGTCGGCGGCTGCCGGGGGTATCGGGGTGGCAAGCGCGTTGAGGTCGAGACCTGGGATGTTGTTGAGGCCCGGTATCGCGTTCACGCCCGCGATGGCGGCGACGTTGGGGGCGACGCCGAGCATGAGGTCGACGACGGCCGCGCCCTGGGAGAATCCGCCGAGTACGAGCTTGGTGTCCGGACAGTTGGTCGCCATGAACTGTGCGTGATTGTTCGCATCGGCGGCACCTTCGGCGGCGCGAAGGAAGTTGAAGGTTGCGGCATAGTTCACCGCATACACACCGACCGATCGGTCCCCGACCTTGGACCGCAGCGCATCGACGAATCCCTGGCCGACAAGCCCGATTCCGGGCGGATCATTGGTCCCGCGGGCGAAGATCACCTCGATATCGGGACACCCCTGAGCCTTCGCGGCGGGAACACCGTTGGGCATTAACCACATAACAGTGACCGTCAACGCGACAGCGAGCAGGCGGACAGTGATTCTGCGCGGTAACGGCGCATCGAATGCCATCTCTCGATGGTAGACAGGCGCTACGCAGCCTGCGGACAATTCAGTTGGAGATGTTGTCCCGCAACGCTATCCGAATGAAATTCAGCTACTTCTTCAAAGTGAACTGGTTCAGATCGATATAGCCTGCACGGAACGCATCGGCGCAACCCGTGAGATACCGCATGTAGCGCTGGTAGACCTCTTCGGACTGAATTCTGACGGCCTCGTCATGGTGTTCCTTCAGCGCCGCGGCCCAAAGGTCAAGAGTCCTGGCGTAATGCAGCCGAAGCGATTGCCTGCGGGCCAGGTTGAAGCCCATCTTCGACGAGTGGAACTCGACGATCTCGATCGCAGGCAACTGGCCGCCGGGAAAAATCTCGGTGGCGATGAAATCGTTGAAGCTCGCCATCCCTTCATCCATCACCAGGCCGTGCTCGACGATCTGCTCCGGGGTGAGCATGGTGATCGTGTGCAGCAGCATCACTCCGTCGTCGGGCAGGACACGATTGGCCATCGCGAAAAACGCGTCGTACCGGTCGTAGCCGAAATGCTCGAAGGCGCCGATCGAGACGATGCGGTCGACGGGCTCGTCGAACTCTTCCCACCCGTGCAGCAGCACCCGTCTGCTCCGCTCGGTGTCCATCTCGTCGAACATCTTCTGGACGTGACCGTGCTGGTGTTCGGACAGCGTCAACCCGATGACGTTGACATCGAACTTCTCGATCGCGCGGCGCATCGTGCCACCCCATCCACAGCCGATGTCCAGCAGCGTCATCCCCGATCGCAGACCAAGCTTGCCGAGCGCCAGGTCCATCTTGGCCAGCTGCGCCTGTTCCAGCGGTATATCGCGGAGCCGATCGAAATACGCGCAGCTGTACGTCATGGTCGGGTCGAGAAAGAGGCGGAAGAAGTCGTCGGACAGGTCGTAATGCGCCTGCACCTCTTCGAAGTGCGGTGTCAAGTTTTCCGTCATGACGTTTACACGCCTTTCTGGACTCCCCGGTTCATGCAGATTCTGCACTCTCTTCCCAGCCCCACCACTATGAAACCCCCGCAGCCACGCATTCGCGACCCAAATCGCCGTCTGTCATCTTCGGGTAAGAACTCGGCTGACGGAGCGTTAGACCGGATTTCCATCGTCATCCCAGTTCGCCGCCACCTTCTTGCTCGGCTGAACGCGGGGCGGCTCCCCCGGCATCTTCGGATAGCTCGGCGGATACGGCAGGTCGCCGAGCCCACGCTCGGATTCGTCGGTATGAACCATCTCCAACAGCGGCTCGAGCGACTGCGCCACCGAATCAATGTCGGCCCACGGATCCTGCCGGGACGCAACAAGATCAGGCACCGTTGCGATGGTGTAGTCGTCGGGTTCGGCATCGCGCAGTTCTTCCCAGCTCAGCGGGGTCGACACCGTCGCGATCGCGGTCTTACGAGCCGAATACGCCGACGCGAAGGTGCGGTCGCGAGCGTTCTGGTTGTAGTCGATGAAGATCCGCTTTCCGCGCTCCTCCTTCCACCAGGAGGTGGTCACCGCATCCGGCGCCCGCCGCTCGACCTCACGCGCCAATGCGATTCCGGCGCGGCGCACTTCGATGAAATCCCAGTCGGTTTTGATCCTCACGAAAACGTGAATGCCGCGCCCGCCGGAAGTCTTCGGGTAGCCGACAATTCCGAGTTCGTCGAGCACCGGCTTGAGCACGTCGAGCGCGACCTGGCGGGCCTCGTCAAACGCCGTGCCGGGCTGCGGATCGAGATCGATCCTCAGCTCGTCGGGGTGTTCGGTGTCAGGGCAGCGTACTTGCCACGGATGCAGCGTGATGGTGCCCATCTGCGCGGCCCATGCGATCGCGGACGGGTGAGTGATCTTGAGCGCGTCCGCAGTTCGACCCGACGGGAAGGTCACCGTGCAGGTCTCCAGGTAGTCGGGATGCTTCTGGGGCACCCGTTTCTGGTAGATCTCCTCGCCATCGATGCCATCGGGGAAGCGCTGCAGATGAACCGGCCTGTCGCGCAACAGTGCGACCATGCGATCGGCGACCGCGAGGTAGTAGTCGAACAGCGCGCCCTTGGTACCCGCCGAACCCAGCTTCGGGAAGTACGGCTTGTCACGGTTGGTCAGCCGGACGGCAATGCCGTCGACGTCGATTTCCTCGGCCTTACTTGCCATGTCAGGGCTCCAGCACGTCGTAGAGATCGTAATTCAGGGGAACGTCGAGCTGATCGAAGGTGCAACTGGACGGCTCACGGTCGGGCCGCCAGCGGATGAATTTGACCGCATGCCGGAAGCGCTTGCTCGCCCCTGATGTCGCCGGCCCTCCGGCTCCGGCCACCGTGTTCCCTTCCATCTGGTCGTAGGCGACCTCGCAGACCTTCTCCGGGCGCACCGGAATCCAGCGCTTGTCGGCAGCCGAGTTCCACCGGCTGGGCTCGCCGTCGT
This sequence comes from Mycolicibacterium rhodesiae NBB3, assembly GCF_000230895.2. Next base: position 2,082,109 of record NC_016604.1, on the reverse strand, counting down.
TGACTTGGTCACCCTCACGTAGCGGCTCCAGGTCGGCCAGCAACTTTATGCGCGCCTTTACGCTGAATGATGCTGCGCCACCGACCATCTGGAGTTCGCCGTCGTCGCGATACAGGCCGAGCAAGATTGATCCGACGCCTTCGCCGCTCTTGTGGACGCGATACCCGATGGCCACACAGTCGGCATCGCGGGCATGTTTGACCTTCACCATATCCCGCTTACCGGGCAGGTAGTGCCCGTCGAGCCGCTTGGCGATCACGCCGTCCAGGCCGGCGCCCTCGAAGGTGTCAAGCCATTGCGCCCCCTGCTCGGGATCCTCGGTTGTTCGGGTGACGTGACACCAGGTCTTCTCGTTCACCGCGTCCGACAAGGCCTTCCGGCGGACCCGGAACGGCTCGGAGAGCAGCGACGCGTCGCCGGTGGCGAGCGCGTCGAATCCGATGAAGTGCGCCGGCGTCTGCTCGGCCAAGAGCTTGATCCGGCTGGCCGCCGGATGGATGCGTTGCGACAGCGACTCCCAGTCCAGCCGGACACGTCCGTCGATCTCGCGCGGCACGACGACCTCGCCGTCGAGCACGCACCGCGATGCCAACTCGTCGCGAAGGGCGTCGAGCAGCTCCGGGAAGTATCTGCCGAGGTCTTTGCCGCTGCGCGACAGCAGCAGAATCTGGTCGCCGTCGCGGAATACCAGCGCCCGTCTAGTTGACTGAACTTCGGCGAGCCTTCCGATGGAGTGGCTGCGGCGGGCGGAGGATCCGGCTATGGGCGAGGTGGGTCGGGTGGAGTCGGCGCCGAGCGGGTTGCCGTGGCGGGTGATCTTCCCCGATGCCGAGCATCCCGGGGCGACGTCATACCTTCGCGAACTGGCGGCGTCTGATTGCAGTCCACTCACAGTTCGAAGTTACGCGTTCGACCTTCTGCGGTGGTTCCGTTTCCTGCATGACCGCCTGATCAGTTGGGAGCGAGCCGAGCGCGTAGATGTCCGCGCGTTCGTCGAGCACTTGCGGGCGGCGCCCAATCCGCAACGTCTTCGCCGACGACCGGATGGGCCGCCACCGGGGTCGGTGAACGCAGTGACCGGCAAGGCGGAGTTGTCCGGCAAGTACGCCCCCCGCACCATCAACCATCAGCTGTCAGTCTTATTCGGGTTTTATGACCACGCCTGTGCCGTCGATCTGGGTCCGCTGGTGAATCCCGTTCCTGCACAACGTGCTAGGCAAGGTGGCCGACCGCATGCGCACCACAACCCGATGGAAGACTTCGCTATCTTTCGGCGCGCCAACTACCGGCAGAAGACCCCACGGCCGGTGTGGCGGGCGATCCCCGATGACGCCGCCGCAGCGCTGTTTAACGCGTTGCGCAGCCACCGCGATCGAGCGTTAGTGAGTTTCTATCTGTCCTCGGGTGTGCGGGCATCGGAGCTGCTCGGTTTGCGTCACGGTGATCTGGATGCCGGCCGCTACACAATCACGGTCACCAGCAAGGGCAGCCGCATGCGGGAGACCGTTCCGGCCTCAGTGGACTCATTCGTATGGCTGGCGCTGTATTTGGCTGGACGCCCGCCGATCGAGCCGGGTGGTCCGGTGTGGTGGACCCGACGCTCTCAGCCTGCACCGCTGAACTACCACGCAATGCGCGCGGTGCTGCGCCGCGCCAACGCCAGCTTGGGCGCGAACTGGTCGTTGCACGACTTCCGCCACACCGCCGCCGCGCGGATGCTGGCCGACCCCGCGTTCACGCTGGTCGACGTGCAAACCGTCCTGCGGCATGCCAGCGTGACGACCACTCAGATCTACACCCAGCCTCGCCTGGAAGATTTGATCGGCAAGGTCCTTGAGCATCACGCCCGACCGAAGATCGAAGCATCGACGATCGAACCTGCCTACGACCCCGCAGCGGTCCGAGAACTGTTGGGGCTGCCGAATTGAGCGCTGAGGACATCCGATCACCGCAACGCCGGCAGGCCGCCGCGACGCGGCGGGCGATGAGCCCACAGGTCCAGCTGCTGTCACGGCCTGATTCACCGCATCTGCAAGCGATCCCAGCAGACAGCCGGTTCGGCCCCGCCGGCCTGGCCCGGCCCCTGTGGGGCTACGACGCCAACCACGCGCCCCCATCACCGCCAGAGGGCGCCCGCGGTGTGACGATGCAGCATCTCACCATCACTGAGTTGTGCGACGTCGTAACCGAGCGCCACCGGACGCTGCCACCCCAGCAGCTTCAGCCGATGGTTCGGGGAACGCAGGCCCTGCTGGGTGTCCTGGCTCAATATTCAGGGCAGACGTGGGAGGAGCGGTGGCTGGCCAGCGGTTACGACGCCGCTCCGCGCACCTGGATCGAGCATGATGCGTTGCCGCACTACGACCATTGGTCACCCACGCTCAAGGCCCTCAATGCGCTACTGCGCGTACGCGCACTGCGGCCGTCCTACAGTTGGCTGTTGGATTCCAAGCAGCGGGTAGCCCTCGGCAGGTTCCTCGACAGCAATGGCGGGCCGGACTTGGAACGGTTGCGTACGCTGCCCGCCTACCGGGACGCGGTGCCCAAATACCAGGACGACGCCGAAAAGGCATTGGCGCGGGTGATGATCCGCACCGGGAAGAACATCGGACAACTGTGCGGCGACGATCTGCTGTTCTACGCCGACGTGGTGCGCACCTCGGGGCGACAGCGCCGCGAACACCTCATCTGGGAGCTGTTGGTCGCCCTGGGCCCCTTGGCCGAGGAGGCGCCTACGCTGCGGGCGACGTGGTCGGCGCGAGGCAACACACGCCAACACAGCGCTGCGACGCTAGTCGATCGATACGGCATCCCCGCCTCAGGAGTGCGCGACCTCCTCGTGGGCTACCTCGAGGAGCTACAGCCCAACATGGACTACAGCTCGCTGGAGGGACTTGCCTACCGCCTGGCCCGATTGTTCTGGTGGGAGATCCTGCAGATCAATCCGGACCAAAAGGACCTGGCGATCTCGGCCGAGGTGGTGACGGCGTGGCGGGAACGGTTGGCGATGACCCTCGACGGCCGCCCGCGACGCGAAGTGCACTCGATCCTGTTCGCCATCCGCGGCATGTACCGCGACCTGGCCGAGTGGTCGCACGACGACCCCGTCCGCTGGGGTGTCTGGGTCGCGCCGTGCCCAGTACCGCGGGCGCTCAGTCGCGCGGCGGCCAAGCAGAAACGCCGCCAGAAGGCCTCCATGCAGGATCGCACCCGCATGCTTACCCCGCTGCTGCCGGCACTCCTGGCTGCGGCTACAGCGCATAAGGACCGCACCGCAACGCTTCTGCAGCGTGCCTTGACCTGCACGCACGACCAGGAATTCGTCATCGACGGCTTCACCTTCCTTCGGCACTGCCCACCCTTGCGGCGCGACGGCGACGCCCGCGCCCGGATTTGGGCGCACCTGGCACCCGGACAGCAGCGGCCGGGATGGATCCGAGGCAGTGCCGAGCGCATCGACGTAACCGCGCTCGAAGAGGAGGGCTTCTGGGGTTGGGCGCTCGTGGAGACACTGCGTCACACCGGCATTCGCATCGAGGAACTTCTTGAACTGACCCAATTATCGCTGCGGCACTACACCGCCTCCACAACGGCCACGCTGGTGCCCTTGCTCCACATCGTGCCGTCCAAGACCGATTGCGAGCGGCTGATCCCGATGACTCCGGAACTGGTCGGAGTGCTGTTGGAGGTTTTGCGCCGCGCCAAGGCCGGCAAGGATCACGTGCCGCTGTCGATCGCCTACGACACCAACGACAAGGTCCACAGCGAACCGTTCCCGCACCTGTTCGCACGCCCTCTGGGTACCCGTCACGAAGTGCTGGGACGGCACTACGTGCGCCAGATTCTGGTCCACCTCGCCACGATCGCCGGGCTCACCGATGCCGGTCGACCGGTGCACTTCACCCCGCACGACTTCCGCCGACTGTTCGCCACCGATGCCGTCAACAACGGTCTGCCGCTGCACATCGCCGCAGCGCTACTCGGACATCTCAACCTCGACACCACCCGCGGCTACACCGCCGTGTTCCCCGAGCAGATCGTCACCGCCCATCAGGCGTTCATCGAACGTCGCCGCCAACTGCGCCCATTCGAGGAGGCGACAGTCGCCGACGACGACGAATGGGCCGATTTCGAAGAGCACTTCCTACTGCGCCGCGTTGCCCTCGGCGAGTGCCACCGCCCCTACGGCACACCCTGCGTCCACGAACACGCGTGTACCCGATGCCGGTTCCTGCGCGTCGACCCCGCCCAGTTGGGCCGCATCAACGAGATGACCGAGAACGCCGAGCAGCGCCTCGTCGAAGCAAAGGACCGAGCATGGCTCGGCGAGGTCGCCGCCCTCGAAGAAAGCATCAAGCATCTGCGCGTCCGCCAATCCGAGGCCCAGCAACGACTTTCACACGGCGGCAACCCGTTCGCCGAGCAGAGACCACAATGAGACGATGAAGCTTCCCGTCATGCCGCCGGTCTCGCCAATGCTGGCCAAGTCGGTGCCGACAATCCCCTCTGGTGCCTCCTATGAACCGAAGTGGGACGGCTTCCGATCGATCTGCTTCCGCGACGGCGACGAAGTCGAACTGGGTAGCCGCAACGAGCGGCCCCTGACACGGTACTTCCCCGAACTGGTCGCCGCCGTCACCGCCGAACTGCCCGAGCGTTGCGTGATCGACGGCGAGATCATCATCGCCACCAACCACGAGCTGGATTTCGAAGCACTGCAACAACGCATCCACCCCGCCGATTCGCGAGTACGGATGCTCGCCAAGCAGACCCCTGCGTCCTTCGTAGCGTTCGATCTACTCGCCTTGGGCGACGATGACTACACCGGGAAACCGTTCACCGAGCGGCGCGCCGCACTCGTCACGGCCTTGGCCGACTCCGGGCCCTCGGTTCACCTAACTCCTGCGACGACGGATCTCACGACGGCGCATCGGTGGTTCGAAGAGTTCGAGGGGGCGGGTCTCGATGGCGTCGTCGCCAAGCCCCTGACGGCCACCTATCAACCCGACAAGCGGGTCATGTTCAAGATCAAGCACCAGCGGACCGCCGACTGCGTCATCGCCGGTTACCGGGTGCACAAGGCCAGCCAGGACGCGATCGGCTCCCTGCTGCTCGGGCTCTACACCGACGACGGCACCCTCGCCTCCGTCGGCGTGATCGGCGCGTTCCCGATGACCAAGCGCCGCCAGCTGTTCACCGAAATGCAGCCGCTGATAACCGCATTCGATGACCATCCGTGGAACTGGGCCGCCCACGAAGCCGGTGACCGCACACCCCGCAAGAACGAAAGCTCCCGCTGGAACGCCGGCAAGGATCTCTCGTTCGTCCCGCTGCGACCCGAGAGGGTCGTCGAGGTCCGCTACGACCACACGGAAGGCGACCGGTTCCGCCACACTGCGCAATTCAACCGCTGGCGGCCCGACCGCGACCCACGCTCGTGCACCTACGCCCAACTCGAACAACCAGTTGTCTTCCGGCTCGACGACATCATCCCCGGCCTCGGCTCAAGGGCCTAAGACGCCGTCGCGCCGTCGGCATGGGACTCTGCAGCGACTTTGTTTTGACATCGGACGAGTGAGCCCAGCGACCCCTGGCGATTGATAGGCGTTTGCGGCTATCATCGTTGAATGGCGATGACAAAAGGACGGGCTACTTCCCCATCGGCCGCGGATCTGGCGCCGGCGGCAGCGCTGTTTCGCGGCCTATCGGATCCCACCCGGTTGGCGATCCTGCAGCGCCTCACCGAAGGGGAGGCCCGGGTGGTGGATCTGACCAGGGTGTTGGGCACTGCGCAGTCGACTGTGTCGGCGCATCTGGCCTGCCTACGCGAGTGCGGCCTGGTCACCGGGCGCCCGGAAGGCCGGCAGATGTTCTACTCCCTGACTCGCCCCGAGCTGATGGATCTGCTCGCGTCGGCGGAATCGCTGCTGGCCGCGACCGGCAACCAGGTGGTGCTGTGCTCTATCTACGGAGCCGATGCGACGAAGAAAGCGACGGTGACCAAGAAATGAGTAACACCTGCGGTTGCGGCGGAGACGAGGCCGACGTCAGCGAGCAGTCCGAGGAGCAGGCCGAATCCCTGTGGCAAGTTCGGGAACTGCAGTTCGCGGCCGTCGCGGGCGTGTTCCTGCTGGCCGAGTTGATCGCCGGCGGGGCAGGTGCGCCGCCGACGGTCGTGCTCACGTTGGAAGCGCTCGCCTTGGTTGTCGGCGCCTATACCTTTGTGCCGTCCACGCTCAAGCGTCTGGCCAAAGGCAGAATCGGGGTGGGCACGTTGATGACCATCGCCGCTGTGGGCGCGGTGCTCCTCGGCGAAGTCGGCGAAGCCGCGATGCTGGCGTTCCTGTTCTCGATCAGCGAGGGTTTGGAAGAGTATTCGCTGGCCCGCACCCGTCGCGGACTGCGCGCCCTGCTGTCGCTGGTGCCTGACCAGGCCACCGTTCTGCGAGACGACACCGAGATGGTCGTGTCCTCAAGTGAATTGCGTGTCGGCGACCGAATGCTAGTCAAGCCCGGCGAGCGGATCGCCACCGACGGCATCATCCGGAACGGCCGCACCGCGCTGGATGTCTCGGCCATCACTGGTGAGTCGGTGCCCGTGGAAGCCGAACCGGGCCACGAGGTGTTCGCCGGCTCGATCAACGGCACCGGCGTGCTGGAGGTCGAGGTCACCACCACCTCCGAGGACAACTCGCTGGCCCGCATCGTGAAGATTGTGGAGGCCGAACAGTCTCGCAAGGGCGCCTCTCAGCGATTGGCCGACCGCATCGCCAAACCGCTGGTGCCCGGGGTGATGATCGCCGCGGCCCTGATTGCAGTGATCGGCAGCCTGCTCGGCGATCCGGCCGTGTGGATCGAACGTGCTCTGGTGGTACTGGTCGCGGCCTCGCCGTGCGCGTTGGCGATCTCGGTGCCCGTGACCGTGGTCGCCGCGATCGGTGCGGCCAGCAAGCTCGGTGCGCTGGTCAAGGGTGGGGCCGCGCTGGAGGCGCTCGGCGCGGTGCGCGGCGTCGCCCTGGACAAGACCGGCACCCTGACCGCCAATCGGCCCGCTGTCATCGAGGTGGCCACCACCCACGGCGCCACTCGCGAGCAGGTGCTCGATCTGGCCGCAGCGCTGGAAGCGCGCAGTGAACACCCGCTGGCCGCGGCGATCCTGGCCGCCGTCAACGAGGTCACCCCGGCTACTGACGTGCAGGCGGTGACCGGCGCCGGGCTCACCGGCCGCCGCGACGGCAACACGATTCGCCTGGGCCGCCCCGGGTGGCTCGATGCGGGCGCGTTGGCGGATGCCGTGGTACGGATGCAGCAGGCCGGCGCCACCGCCGTGCTCGTCGAAGACAACGGCCAAACAGTCGGCGCGATCGCCGTGCGCGACGAACTCCGTCCCGAGGCGGCCGAGGTCGTCGCCCAGCTGCGCCGCGACGGCTACCACATCGCGATGCTCACCGGCGACAATCACACCACCGCCGCCGCGCTCGCCAAAGATGTCGGTATCGACGATGTGCACGCCGAGCTACGTCCCGAGGACAAGGCGCGGCTCATCGAAGAGCTGCGTGCCCAGCGCAACACAGCCATGGTCGGCGACGGGATCAACGACGCCCCCGCCCTGGCCACCGCCGACCTCGGTATCGCGATGGGGGCGATGGGCACCGACGTAGCCATCGAGACCGCCGACGTGGCATTGATGGGTGAAGACCTGCGCCACCTGCCGCAGGCATTCAGCCACGCCCGCCGCGCCCGACGGATCATGCTGCAAAACGTCGGCCTGTCACTTGCGCTGATCATCGTGTTGATACCGCTGGCGCTGCTCGGTGTGCTCGGTCTGGCCGCCGTCGTGCTGGTCCACGAGCTGGCCGAGGTCGTCGTCATCGCCAACGGTGTGCGCGCCGGCCGCGCCAAGCCCCTGCCCCTTGCACCGGCCGACCAACCAGCAACAGCCCACACAGCAGCGGCGCCTTCATGATCGGCGGGAGTTGTCCGACAATCTCCATCAGCGCACACGCCCCGTGGCAGGGAAAGCGAACCGGGCTGAGGCCGCATGCCAACCCACACACCACCACACCGCGCACACAGGGCCGGTCAAGGGCATATCCGCGGGCGGTCGGGTCGCCGGAGCGGCACGGATCGCCACGCCGTGTTGGATCCGCCCCGAAAACCGCCCTTGCTATACCCGCAGGGGTATTGGAGAATAGGGTTCACGCTGAGAGGTAGCAGGAAAATGATCCTCGAGCCAATGCCGCCGAACTACGGAGACAGGCACTTTCTGGTTTCGGCACGGCTTGCGGGCATGTTGAGGCACATCGGCCCTACCGCCCGAGCGCCCTGCCAGTCCATCGTGGTGTCAGGTGAGACATTTCCCGGCCAGTCAGATGAAAGGGGTTCACCACCATGATGTACGGCACAGACGACTGCATGTGGGGCGGTTGGGGATGGGGCGGCTGGATCCTCATGGGCGTGGTGATGGTGCTGTTGTCGGCCGCCCTGATCACCGCGGTCGTGCTGGCCGTTCGGCATCTCGCCGGTAGCGATGCACAGCGCAACCGCACGGATTCAGGGACCTGGTCGCGGCCGGAAAATGCTCTAGCCCAACGGTTTGCGCGCGGCGACATCGATGAGGATGAGTATCTGCGGCGGATGACGCTGCTGCGCGAACACCAGGAACCGCGATGACTCACGTGCCGACAGCTCAGCGTCGGCCGATAGCGCGGTGCCAGTCGACCGAGGACCTCAAAAATGGATGCAGCGAAGGAGATTGAAAGAATGACCGATACACCTGAATCAACGAGCGAACGAATCGCCGCGGCCGGACAGCGCAGAGGGGTGAACCACGCCTTGGCGTGGAGTGGTATTGCCGCCGCTGCGGTGTTCATCGTTGCGGTGGTGTTCTTTTCCGGGTTCTTCATCGGCAGGGCCACCGACGGTTTCGGCGGCAATCGGGGGCACTGTCAAGGAACGCCCGGCATGATGGGACCCGGCATGATGGGACCCGGCATGATGGGACCCGGCATGATGGGACCGCAGGGCTCGTGGCCACCGGGGAACATGGGGCCCTCTGGCCCCTTGGGGCCCGGCCAGTCGCAGCCGCCGACAACCACTCCAACCACACCTCGGCCGTAGCGCACAAGCACAGGTTCACGCTGCGACGGCAGCAATTTCACGTTGTCTCGTCGAGTCGGCCATCGTCGGCCACGAAGCCGCCATAGCCCCAAGACGGACGCAACTCGCACCGCGCGTTCGCCCACAACGCGATTGTCACGGCACACGTCGAGCACGCGAAGGGATCATCGGAAATGACCGGAATGAGCAGGCGAGCGGCGCTGAGAATGCTCGCCACCGGTGGGGCCCTCTTCGGCCTGGGGTATGTCTTGCGCAACATTATCGACATACCAATCAGCCGTGCCCAACCCGGGATGGGTGGCGCGACCGGCATGGACATGCGCGCCTACATGAACATGTTCATGCGGCATCAGGAGCTTCGACGCAGCGTGGAAGAGATTCCCGGAGGCGTGCGCACCACCACCGAATCCGACTCCGCCGACCTCGTCACCGAACTGCAGGCCCACGTCTCATCGATGTACACCCACCTCGATCAGGGCAGTGAAGTCACCTGCATGAGCTCAAGCCTGCCCACCCTGTTCCGCCGCGCTGCCGATTATCAACGTCAGATCACGCTCACACCCAGCGGCGTGGTGGTGGTCGAAACCTCCAGCGACCCAGAACTGACCAACGCCATTCGCGAACACGCCCGCGAAGTCACCGGATTCGTCGTCGAAGGGATGCCGGCGATGATGAGCGGAATGATGGGCGGCGGGATGATGGGACCTGGCATGGGTCACGGAATGATGGGTCCCGGTATGGGTCACGGAGTGATGGGGCCAAGCCGCTGACGGAAGCAAACCACCCGCCAGATGGACTGCGGCTCCCCTTAACAACCTTTGACAAGTCCAGTGAAGGAAGCCGTCCCATTTGGGCTCGTAGGACCACACCCCTGGCTCGTCGGGCACCTTGGCCTGCGCTTTGGCGAGCATCGGCTCGAGCGGCGGCATGACCGGAAGGTCTGCGGAAAACGGCACGGTCTCCATACTCACGTAGACCTCCGACGCCCGGCAATGTCATCGGCACCGCCACGCCGTATCTGCTAAGCGTGAAGAGTCCAAGAGAAAGGCGGAGCCCGATGCCCACTGTGCTCGCCATCGACCAAGGCACCTCTGGCACCAAGGCCGTCGTCGTCGACGGTGATGGGAACCTGCTCGGTCTTTCCGAGCAGCCGGTCCGCCCTCAGTACCTTCCCGGGGGAGGTGTCGAACAGGACCCGCGCGAACTGCTCGCCTCCGTGGTCGGCGCCGGCCGCGCCGCCGTCTCGAAAGCCGGGGTGCCGATCGACGTCGTCACCATCGCCAACCAGGGCGAGACCGTACTCGCATGGGACCCGGACAGCGGCCGACCCCTGTCGAACATGATCGTGTGGCAGGACCGCCGGGCCGAGGGTCTATGCGCTGAGCTGGCCGAGCACCGGGACGTCTTCGCCCGGCGGACGGGGCTTGTGCTCGACCCGTATTTCTCCGCTCCGAAGCAGGCTTGGCTGCGCCGCAATGTGACTCGTGAGGGGGTCGTCACCACCTCCGACAGCTGGCTGCTCCACCAGTTGACCGGTGAGTTCGTCACCGACGCCGCGACAGCCAGCAGGTCTCTGGTGACCGATTTGGACAGCGCCACTTGGGACACCGGACTGCTCGAGTTGTTCGGCCTCGGTGACGAACGCCTTCCGCACATCGTCGCCTGCGACGCCGTGGTCGGGACGACGACGGTGTTCGGGGAGAGCGCGCTGGTCGGTGGGCTGGTCGTTGACCAGCAGGCCGCGTTGATCGGCGAGGGTTGCCTGCGACGTGGAGAAGCCAAGTGCACCTTCGGCACCGGCGCCTTTCTGCTTGCCAACACCGGAACGACCGCGACCCGCTCCACTGCGGGCCTATCGGCGTCTGTCGCCTGGCGGGTTCGCGACGAGACCACGTACTGCGTCGACGGGCAGGTCTACACCGCGGCGTCGGCGGTGCGCTGGATGGAGGAGCTGGGTTACATCACTACGGCCGCCGACATGGATGCGGTCGCCGCCGAGGACTCTGCCGGGGTTCTCGCCGTACCCGCGCTGGCCGGGCTCGCGGCGCCCTGGTGGCGGCCGGACGCCAAGGCGTCGGTCACCGGGATGACGCTGTCGACCACGGTCGGGCATCTGGTCGTCGCCATCCTGCAGGGCATTGCCGCGCAAATCGCCGAGCTCGGAACCTGTGTCGCCGAGGATCTCGGCCGGCCGCTGACCCGTTTGCGGGTGGACGGTGGACTCACCCAGTGCAGAACCCTCATGCAATCGGTCGCCGATCTGATGCAGATCGAGATCGAGGTCTACCCCTCCGCGCATGCCACCGCTCTTGGTGCCGCCGCGCTGGCACGGACGGCCGTTGACACTCACCTCGCACTGGCCGATGCCGTCGTCCGGTGGAAGCCCAGCGTGATCTACGCCCCGCGCTGGTCCGCCGAACAGGCAGCCGATTTCCGCGGACGCTGGAACGCTGCTGTCGACGCCGTCTGACAACTCACCCGAGGAGATCTTCATGACTCAGACCGTGGTCGCCGTCATCGGCGGCGGTGTCGTCGGAGCCGCTGTGCTCTACACCCTCGCCCACCGCGGCGTCGATACCGTCCTCCTCGAAGCCGAGGAGGCGTTGGGATACGGAGCGAGCGGCACGAACTCCGGCATATTGCACACCGGATTCGACTCCACTCCAGGCGAACTCGAGACCGTATTGATCCTGCGTGCCGCGGCGCTGCGCGACCACGTTCTGGCGGCACTCAGCATCCCGGTGCTGCGGTGCGGTGCGGAACTGTTGCCCCACAACGATGCTGAACGCGCCACGGTCGCAGAACTCGCCGAGAATGCTCGGCGCAACGGGGTCACTGTCGACATCCGTCCGGATGACGGTGCGCTGGTCGTCCCCGACGAATCAGTCACAGACCCCGTGGCCTACACGCTGGCACTGGGAAATGCCGCCGTCCGCGCCGGCGCAACGATAAAGACCGACTGCGCTGTCGACGGTATCGACCAGGATTCCGCTGGACTGACGCTGCGACTCGTCGACGGCGGGCGACTCACATGCGTCGTGGCGGTGAATTGCGCAGGGCTGCAGGCCGACACGATCGCCCGACTGGTCGGCGACCATTCGTTCGAGATCTATCCGCGAAAGGGCGAGTTCTTCGTCTTCGAGTTACCTCGCGGCGCAACGCTGGACCACATCCTGTTGCCCGTCCCCACCAAGCGAACCAAGGGTGTGCTCGTCTTTCCCACCCTCGACGGCCGCGTTGTCGCCGGGCCCACCGCCGTGGACCTGGACGACAAGGACGACTGGTCCGTCCGCCCCGCGGCGGCGCGTGAGGTTCTTCACAACGCCGTCGCACGGTTCCCGGCACTCGACGGCCTGGACCCCGTGGCGAGCTACGCGGGCCTTCGCCCGGCGGGGCGTGACGTCAACTACGTCATCGGCCCCTCCGCCGCTTGTCCGCGACTGGTCAACGTCGCCGCGATTCGCTCCACGGGGTTGACGGCCTCGCTGGGCATCGGCGCGCACGTCGCCGACCTGCTCGCCGATCTCGGTGTGCAGGTGGGTCCCGAACGTGCCCCTGCACAGGCGCCGGCGCCGCATCGTTCCGACGTGCCGTGGTGGCGGCGCACCGCCCAACACAAACGCCTTCTCTAGGTGTGCAGATCCGCGCATGGTCATCATCGGGTGCAGGATCGACGTGTGTCGATATCCCCGCTGCACGATCCCGACTGGCGCGCCTTCGCGAGCGACAACTACGCAGGTGTGCACCCCGAGGTGTTGGCCGCCCTCGCCGCCGCCAACGGCGGGCACCAGGCCGCCTACGGCGCAGACGTGTACACCGCCAAGCTGGCCGAGGTGATCCGCTCACACTTCGGTGAACGTGCCGAAACCTTCCCCGTCTTCAACGGCACAGGAGCCAACGTCGTCGCCCTCACCAGCGTGTTGCCCCGCTGGGGCGCCGTCGTGACAGCGACGACCGCACATATCCACACCGACGAGGCCGGTGCCCCGGAACGAATGACCGGTCTCAAATTGCTCACCGTTGGAACCCCGGACGGCAAGCTGACACCCGAGTTGGTCGCGCACGAAGCGTGGGGGTGGGGCGACGAGCACCGCGCTCAGCCACTGGCGGTGAGCATCACGCAGGCCACCGAACTGGGCACCGTCTACACGCCGGACGACGTGCGCGCACTCTGTGACTTCGCGCACCACAACGGCATGGCGGTCCACATGGACGGTGCCCGGCTGTGGAACGCGGCGGCGGCACTCGGCGTGGGTTTCCGCGAGTTCACCACGGACGCGGGGGTCGACATCCTCAGCCTCGGCGGCACCAAGAACGGACTGCTCGGCGCCGAGGCCGTGGTGGTGCTCGATCCCGAGCGCTCGTCCGGGCTGGTGTTCCTGCGCAAGATGACGATGCAGCTCGCCAGCAAGATGCGCTTCGCCTCAGCCCAGTTGCTCGCACTGTTCGACGGTGATCTAGGCCTGCGCAGCGCGGCCCACGCGAACGCGATGGCACAGCGCCTGCGCACAGCGCTCGAAACGGGCGTGGCCGACGGCACACTGACCGGCCTGGCCTTCACCCAGGACAGCCAGGCCAACGCGATCTTCGCGACGCTGCCGACAGAGATCGCCGACCGCATCCGCGAGCGCGCGCGGTTCTACGACTGGGACCGTGCCCGCGGCGAGGTCCGCTGGATGACCGCGTGGGACTCCACACCCGATGACGTCGACCGCTTTGTGGCAATCGTCGCCGAGGAGTTCGGTCGCCGATGACAGTCTTCGACGATGCCGTGGACGCGGTCCGCCGCGGCGACAAGAGCTCCGACGACGCCGCCACCGAACTGCTGAGTCTGCTGACCGATTCGGAGCTGCTGTGGCTGCTCGACGGCGATAGGGCGCTGATCGAGTCCGTCGTGCACGGTGTGCGCACGCAGACGAACTTCCTCGCCGTCACCGCGGGCCGCATCGACCGCATCGGCATCCCGGGGTTGCGGTTCACCGACGGTCCGCGCGGCGTCGGGATCTCTCCGTCGACGAGTTTCCCCGTCGCCATCGCGCGAGCCGCCACCTGGGACGTCGAAATGGAACGACGCGTCGCCGCGGCCATCGGGGCCGAGGCGCGTGCTCTTGGCGCCAACTTCTGGGGTGGTCTCTGCATCAACGTCGCGCCGTTTCCCGGTTGGGGTCGCGTCCAGGAGTCCTACGGCGAAGATCCGGTGCTGCTCGGCGAAATGGGCAGTGCGGCCATCGAAGGTGCGAAACCATGGGTGATCACGAGCGTGAAGCACTTCGCGCTCAACTCGATGGAGGAAGCTCGATTTCAGGTCGACGTCCGCGTGCCAGAGGACGTGCTCCACGAGCGATACCTGCCGCATTTCCGACGGACCGCCGAGAGTGTGGATTCAGTGATGAGTGCGTACAACTCGGTCAACGGGGAATGGGCGGGCCAGAATCGGCACCTGCTGACCGAGATCCTCCGCGAGCGTTGGGGATTCGCCGGTTTCGTGCATACCGACTGGGTCTGGGGTCTGCGCGATCCGGTGAAATCCGTCGCAGCCGGCCAGGACGTGGAGATGCCGTTTCGGCAGCAGCGTGCCCACGCGCTGCCCGCGGCGTTGCGCTCGGGCGAGCTGAGCCGCGCGGACGTCCGCACCGCCGGCGCCCGGATCCTGCGCACCCAGATCGAGTTCGCCGCGCGTGCCCGGCCGACTCCGGCGCGATCGGTGGTGGCAGGCGCTGATCACCGCGCATTGGCGCGCGAGGTGGCCCACCGGGCCACGGTGCTGCTGCGCAACGAAAGTATCGGCGGCACAACGTTGTTGCCGCTAGCCGAGCAGACGCTGCAACGCGTCGCGGTGCTCGGCCGACTCGCCGACCGACCGAACCTGGGCGACACCGGATCGTCGAACGTCAAGCCCCCGACGACCGTCTCGGTGTTGCAGGGTCTGCGTGAACGTCTCGGAAGCCACCGCGTGGTCACAGACGCCGGCCACGCTGATGTCGCGGTGGTCGTCGTCGGCCTGACGCCAAAGGATGAGGGGGAGGCGTTGATCGCTCTGGGCCCCGACACGATGGCGTTGTTCGGCGGAATCATGCGCCGGCCACGGGTCGCCCAGCTCGTCAGTGCGGTGTTCAACTTCTCGCAACGCTGGTGGACCTTCGGCGGCGACCGTTCCGATCTTCGTCTACACGACGAAGACGTGGCCCTCATCCGCGCCGTCTCCGCCGCCAATCCGCGCACTGTGGTCATCGTCATCTCGGGAGGCACCGTCGTCGTCGATCCGTGGGACAAGGATGTCGCCGCGTTACTGATGGCCTGGTATCCCGGGATGGAGGGTGGCCGCGCACTTGCCGACGTCCTGCTCGGCGATGCCGAGCCTGCCGGCAGGATGCCGTTCGCGACACCGGTGCAGCAATCGGATCTGCCGCAGGTTGATTGGCGCGCGCATACGGTCACCTACGAACGGTGGTGGGGGCAGCGCAAACTCGATCACGATGGCGTGCAGGCGGCGTACCCGCTCGGATTCGGACTCGGCTACACGACATTCACCACGACGGACCTGACACTCGGTGCGGTGGACGGCGAGCGCTTCGCCGCGCACGTCACGGTCACCAACACCGGCGATCGTGGCGGCCGCCACGTCGTCCAGGTCTACGCGGTGCGCACCGTCGATGGACAACCCGTTCGCCACCTCGTCGGATTCACCCCGGTTCCGGTGCCGGCGGGAGAGCGCGTCTCCGTCACGGTCGACTGCTCGATCCGGCCACTGCAGCGTTGGACGGCGGACGGCTTCGTGTTCGACGGCGGCGACATCACGGTCGAGGCCGGCGCCTACTCCGGTGATCCGCTCGCGGCCGTGGCGCCGTTGGCGCGCTGAGGTCAGTGCATGACGGCAGGTATCACCAGCGTGTCGATCACCTGCCGCACGAAGGCGGCATCGACGTGCTCCCCACGGGTCACCCGCAGCAGACTCATCGCGGTGGCGACGTCGGCGACCAGTGAGTAGTCGCGGTCGGCCGGAATCTCTTTGCGTGCGGCAGCCTGCTGCAGAATCGCCGAGAAGACGCGACGGCCGCGCAACAACATGAGGTCGTCGAGTGCGGCGGCGAGTTCGGGGTCGTTGGACGCCTCCACCGCGACGCGCAGGATCATTTCCGTGGAGACCAGAGAATCGTCATTGCGCTTGACGCGCTCGACCAACTCGTCGAAATCGCCGCGCAGGCTCCCGGTGTCCGGAGCGCTGTTGTCGAGCAGGTCGGGTCGCCAGTACACGAGAGCGTCGGCCATCAGGGCAGCCTTCGACGACCAGCGCCGGTAGATCGCGGCCTTGCCCACCCCCGCCTGCGCGGCGATGTCGTTCATGTTGGTCGCGTCGTACCCGTGCTCCTTGAGCGCCGCCAGCGCCGCATTGAGGATCGCCGGATCACGGCTGCGGTCCAGCCGACCCTCCGTGCGTTGACGCAGTCTCGATTCCGACATCGCCTGCAAGCCTAGGTTTTCACTGCGTCGCCGGATGCGCGATCGGTGCGGTATTCGCCCGCACCGGGTCGGCGGTACCGGTCGACAATCCGGAACGTGTTCAGCGGCCACCAGAACCACCGGCCGAGCGCGGCCGCGATCGACGGGGTCATGAAGGACCGCACGATCAGTGTGTCGACCAACAGGCCGATGCCGATCGTCATACCCAGCTGACCCACCACACGCAGTTCGGACACGATCATCGACATCATCGTGAACGCGAACACCAGACCCGCCGCGGTGACCACGCGCCCGGTGGCACCCATGCCGCGAATGATGCCGGTGTTCAGACCGGCATGGATCTCCTCCCGGAGCCGAGACACCACGAGCAGGTTGTAGTCGGAACCGACGGCCAACAGGATCACCACCGACAGCGGGATGACGATCCACTGCACGCCCAGCCCCAGGATGTCCTGCCACAGCAGCACGGACAGTCCGCACGCGGTGCCCAATGACGCCGCGACCGTCCCGACGATGACCAACGCGGCGACGACGCTGCGCGTGATCAACAGCATGATCGCGAAGATCAGGATCATCGACGCGATGCAGGCGATCAGCAGATCGGTTTTCACCCCGTTCTGCATATCGGCGTACAGCGATGCCGTTCCCGCCAGCGACACCTTGGCGTTCTCCAACGGGGTGCCCTTCGTCGCATCCGCGACGGTGTCCCTGATGCCCGCCACGTGCGTGATCCCGTCGACGGAGGCCGGATCCCCCTGATGCGTGATGATCATCCGCACGGCTTTGCCGTCGGGTGAGACGAACATCTTCAAACCGCGTTCGAAGTCGGGGTTCTGGAACACCTCTGGCGGGAGGTAGAACGAGTCGTCGTTCTTGGCCTGATCGAAGTAGTTGCCCATCATCGTCGAGCCTTCGGCCGACTCCTGCATCTGCTTCTGGATGCCGGCCATGGTGCTGTGCGTCGACAGCATGAAATCCCGCATGGTCTTCATGGATTCGATGGTCGGCGGAAGGACGTCGAGCATCTGCGGCATCAACTGGTCCAGCTGGTCGATGTCGCCGCTGAGTCCCTCGAGCTTGCCCGCGAGCTGATCGATCCCGTCGAGCGAGTCGAACAGCGACCGCAAAGAAAAGCAGACCGGGATGTTGTAGCAGTGCGGTTCCCAGTAGAAGTAGTTACGGATCGGACGGAAGAAGTCATCGAAATCCGCTATGTGGTCGCGCAATTCGTTGGTGGTGTTCACCATGTCGTGCGTTCGCGCCGTCATATCGTGGGTCACTCCCACGATCTGCCTGGTGATCTCGTACATGCGCTGCATGTTGGCGATGGTCTTACTCAGCTCGTCGGCCTGTTCGAGCATCTGCGCGGTGTTGTCGTTGTTGTACTTGGCCGTCTGCAATGTCGCCGAGTTCTGCATGGCGATCTGGAACGGTATGGAACTGTGTTCGATCGGAGCGCCGAGCGGCCGGGTGATGGTCTGTACTCGTTCGATACCGCGAAGATGGAAGACGCTCTTGGCAACTCGGTCGATGATGAGCATGTCGGCCGGATTGCGCAGGTCGTGATCGGCTTCCAGCATCAGCAGCTCTGGATTCATCCGGGCCTTCGAGAAGTGCTGCTCGGCGACGCCCATGGCGATGTTCGAGGGCAGGTCGGCCGGGGTGAACTTGTCGTCGTTGTACTGCGGCACGTACGTCATCAGGGCGACGAACCCGACGACCGCAACGACCGACGTAGCAACGATGATCGGCTTGGGCCAGCGGACCACCACCGTGCCGACTTTGCGCCAACCGCGCGTCGAGAGTTCGCGTTTGGGATCGAGCAGGCCGAACCGGGATCCGACGACCAGGATCGCCGGTGCCAGCGTCAGCGCCGCCGCGACGACCACCAGCAGTGAGATCGCGCAGGGCAGCGCCATGCTGGTGAAGTACGGCAGCGTCGTGAACGACAGGCACATGCATGCACCGGCGATCGTCAATCCGGAGCCGAGGATGACGTGCCAGACGCCTTCGTAGGCCTCGTAGTACGCATCGACGCGGTCGAGTCCCCTTGACCTGGCTTCGTGATATCGGCCGAGCAGAAAGATGACGTAGTCGGTGCCTGCGGCGATGACGAGCATCGTGACCATGCTGACCGCGTACGGCGTGAGCCCGATGATGTTGAGGTTGCCCGCTGTCGCGGTAACACCTTGTGCGGCAAACAGTTCGATACCGACCATCACCAGCGCGATGAGGGCGGTGACTATGGACCGGTAGACGATGAGCAGCATGATCAGGATCACACCGATCGAGACCAGCGCCATGATCGCCAGGCTCTTATGACCGGCGATGCTGGTGTCGGCAACGAGCACGGCGTTACCCGCGACGTGGGCTTGAACTCCTGGGGGCGCAGGCACCGAATCCACGATCTCGCGTACCGCCGCCACCGACTCGTGGCTGGGCGTGGTGCCCTGCGCACCGGTCAGGAACACCTGCACATAGGCGGCCTTGGCGTCGGGACTCTGCACGCCCGCCGCGGTCAGGGGGTCCCCCCAGAAGTCCTGGGCGAACTGAATGTGTTCGTGATCGGCCCTGAGTTTCGCCAGGATCTCGTTGTAGTACTGGTGGGCACTGTCGCCGAGCTTGTCCTGCCCCTCGATGACGACCATTGCCGTTGAGTCGGAGTCGAATTCGTGAAACACCTTGCCGATGTTCATCATGCCCTGGAAGGCGATGGAGTCCTTCGGGCTCATCGACACCGAATGCTCGTCGGCGACCTTGTCGAGCGGTGGCGAGACCACGGCCAGTACGGCGGCCAACAGCACCCAGCCGATGATGATCGGTACCGCCAGCGTCCGGATCGTGCGGGCGACGATGGTGCGCTTCGGCGCCGACTGCGGGTTGCTCATACCGATTTCACCAGGCAGTAGATGAAGGGCTTGTACTCGTCGGTGCTGCGGTCGTCGCGCACCCGGCCGTCCACCACGACACGGCAGCGCAGGTCGGATACGCCTGCGTCGGCTTGAGCGACGATGTTGGCCGACATCGACGGCAACGTGGTGACGATCGTGTACGACCACGGCAGCTGCGCATCGACGTGATGCGGTTGGCCGTTCTCGTCGAGATAGTCGACGCTGACCCCACCGGTGGGCGCCGAGCTGGAGATCTCGTAGGTGATGTGTTTGGGGTTGAACGGATCGGTGAAGCCGCCACCGGCCGCGGCACCACCGCCGAGTTCATGACCGCCGATGTCGCCGCGGACCCGAAGCACCGCGTAGGCGCCGAGCGCCACCACCACGACAAGCAGCAGCGGCATCCACGCCTTTGTCAATATCCGATACAACCCGACCTCCTCGCCCCGACCCGCAGCGGAACTTGAGTTCCGTCTACGCGACGGGTGAACTTTACTCCGCGAACCTGGGACTGTCGCACCGCATCCCGCTCGTGAACGACCGAGTGCTGGAATGAACAGATGGAACTGCCCGTGCTGCCTCCGGTGTCCCCGATGCTGGCCAAGGCGGTGCGCGAGATTCCGCCGGACGCCTCGTACGAGCCCAAATGGGACGGGTTCCGCTCGATCTGCTTCCGCGATGGTGATGAGGTCGAGTTGGGCAGTCGGAATGAACGCCCGCTCACCAGGTACTTTCCCGAGCTCGTCGCGGCCGTCCGCGCCGAATTGCCGAACCGGTGTGTGATCGACGGTGAGATCGTCATCGCGACCGACCGGGGGCTGGACTTCGAAGCGCTACAGCAGCGCATCCATCCGGCCGACTCACGCGTGCGCATGCTCGCGCAAAAGACGCCGGCGACGTTCATCGTCTTCGACCTGCTCGCCCTCGATGACGAGGACTTCACGTCGAGGCCGTTCAGCGAGCGGCGCGCGGCGCTGGTCGAGGCGCTGGCCGGGTCGGGCCCGTCCATCCACGTCACCCCCGCGACCACCGACCTGCCGACCGCGCGGCGCTGGTTCGCGGAGTTCGAGGGCGCGGGTCTCGACGGCCTGATCGCCAAACCCTTGACCGTGAAGTATCAGCCGGACAAGCGCGTCATGTTCAAGATCAAGCCCGAACGGACGGCGGACTGCGTCGTTGCGGGTTACCGGGTGCACAAGTCGAGCGACGAAGCGATCGGATCGCTGCTGCTCGGCCTGTACTCAGGTGACGGCACGCTCGCATCGGTGGGTGTCATCGGCGCGTTCCCGATGGCCAAGCGGCGCGAGCTGTTCACCGAGTTGCAGCCGCTGATAACGACTTTCGATGAGCACCCGTGGAACTGGGCCGCTCATATGTCGGGTGAACGCACGCCGCGCCGCAACGAGGGATCCCGCTGGAATGCGGGCAAGGACCTCTCATTCGTCCCGCTGCGTCCCGAACGGGTCGTCGAGGTCCGCTACGACCACATGGAGGGTGAACGGTTCCGCCACACCGCCCAGTTCAATCGCTGGCGACCCGACCGGGACCCGCGGTCGTGCACCTACGACCAACTCGAACAACCGGTGACCTTCAGCCTCGGTGACATCGTTCCCGGCCTCGGAGGAGGCTCCGGCGTTTAGCCGCAGCCACGGTCGGGCAGACAGCTACCTCATGACTCCTCACGCGGTCATCTCCGGTGCCGGCATCGCCGGACCCGCGCTGGCCCACGAACTCACCGCCCGCGGCTGGCGAACCACCGTCGTCGAACGGTTTCCGCAGCGACGCGACGACGGCCAGAACGTCGACATCCGCGGTGCCGCCCGTGAGGTTGTGCGTCGGATGGGGCTCGAAGACGAGATCCGGGCCGCCAACACGACGGAGAAGGGCACCAGATTCGTGCGGGCGGACGGAACTGCGGCGGCGTCGTTTCCCGTGACGGCCGGAAGAGACGGTCCGACAGCCGAATTGGAGATACTTCGTGGCGACCTGTCGCGAATCTTCATCGAGCACACGAGCGAGCGAACCGACTACCGCTTCGATTCTCGTATCGCCGATGTCACCGACCACGGCGATCACGTCGTCGTCGCGCTCGAGGACGGCACCACACTCGACGCCGGTGTCCTTGTCATCGCCGAGGGTTTGTACTCGCGATCCCGACGGTTCGTCACTTCGGTCGACGTCGCGCCGCTTGGCATGTACTTGGCCTACGCCACCATTCCCCGCACCGCCGACGACGACCAGTGGTGGAACTGGCAGCACGCGACCGGCCGCCGCTCAGTGCATCTACGGCCCGACAACCTCGGCACCACCCGCGCCATTCTCTCCTTCATGTCCGAGGTCCGGGGTTTCGAAGACCTCGACCGTGCCGGGCAACTCATCATCCTGCGTCGCACCTTCAACGATGTCGGTGGCGCCGCCCCGCGCATTCTCGCTGCACTCGACGACGGTGCGCCGATGTATTTCTCGGCGGTCGGCCAGGTGCACACATCGTCCTGGGTCAAGGGCAGGATCGCGCTGTCGGGGGACGCCGCCTTCTGCAACGCGACCTTCGGCGGTGCCGGAACGAGCCTTGCCCTCATCGGCGCCTACATCCTCGCCGGCGAACTGGCCGACACCAGCGACATCGGCTATGCGCTGACCCGATACCAGGATCAGATGAAACCCTTCGTCGGGACCGCCCCCCGGGTGCGGGAAGGTGTGCTGCGGCTGGCGAATCCTCGCACGCGCAACGGTATTCGCCTGCTGCACGCGGGTGCCGGCCTGGCCGCGAGTCCACTCGGCCGCGCACTCTCCGCGTACATGGGCGTGGGCGGCATCGGTGGTGACGCCGAGCAACTGCCCGACTATCCACATACGCGGTTGCCCGAGTCAAATGCGCCGTTCGGTGCCCCAGACGCGCCAATCGTGTGATGCTCGCGTGGTGATGATTCGAGCGGTGGCGGCATCTGGTGTCCTGGCCGTTGTGGCCGTGGGGCTGGCGTGCCCGGCGTGGGCCGACGATCGGCTCGACGGTCAGTACACGTTCATCAACGGTCCGATCACCAATACATGGAGCATCACCACCCAATGCAATTCCGAGGTGACCTGCGGAGGAACGATTTCGACGTCCACCGGACTGCTCGAGCAGATCACCCGGGTCAACGGCGGTCCCTGGATCGTCGAACGTTCTGATGTGTCGAACGGCCGGGTATGTCCCGACGGAAGCACCGGTCCCGCGGACCTGATGTATTCGTTCGACCCCGCCACCCTGGTGGGGGCCGTCAGCTTCCGCTCTGCACCAGGTGTCTGCGGAGATCCCGACTGGAGCAGCGGTCAGAATCCGGTCAGCCTGGTTCCGCTGTGACGGTTAGTCTCATTTCATGAACTGGCGATGTTGATCTAGACCGCTAACGGTCCGCGGAAGTCGTCGCCGCTTGGCCCGCGTTCTCTACGCGTACCTGTTCCTCGACGACTTCGTTCTGTTGTACCCGGTGTACACACTGCTGTTCAGTGACACCGGCCTGTCGGTGTGGCAGATCTCATCGCTGCTCGTCATCTGGTCGGTGTCCAGCCTTGTGTTCGAGGTGCCCTCGGGCGCCCTGGCCGACGCGGCCTCGCGCCGACGGCTGTTGATCGCCGGTCCGTTGCTGACCGCCGCCGCATTCGCAATGTGGGTGGCCGTCCCGGGTTACTGGGTGTTCGCGCTGGGTTTCGTGCTCTGGGGGCTCAAATCGGCGCTGACGTCGGGTGCGTTGGAGGCGTTGGTCTACGAGGAGTTGCAGCGACTCGATGCGTGTGGCAGGTACGCCACGCTGATGGGCCGCGGTCAGGTGGCCGGAGTCGTAGCCGCCATGTGTTCGGGTGCGGTCGCGGCGCCGATGATCTCGGTCGGCGGCTTCGTTGCGGTGTCGGTGGGGAGTGTCGCCGCGTGCCTGCTGGCGTCGCTTTCAGCGATGATGTTCCCGGAGAACCGGATTCGATCCGCCGAGGAGCCTGCGCTCGGTTGGGCGGATTCGATGACGTCCGGTCTGCGGGAGACGCGGCGGTCGGCCACCGTGCGGGCGGCTGTGGTCCTCGTCGCGGTCATCGCGTCGGTGTGGGGTGCGCTCGACGAGTACACGCCGCTGTTGATCGAGAGCGGCGGCGTCGCGGTGTCTGACGTCGCGCTGCTGATGGTGATCGTCTGGGCCGGCGCGTCGGCGGGTGGCCTTGCCGCGGGACATGTGGCGCGCTGGGGATCAAGGGCGTTCGCCGCGTTTGTCTGCGCCGGCGCGGTCCTGATGACGGTCGGTGCGTTGTCGGAACATCCGCTCGGCGTGGTCGGCCTCGCCGCCGCGTTCGGTGTATTCCAGTGCGCCACCGTCGTTGTCGATACTCGGCTGCAGGACAGCATCACCGGTCCTGCAAGGGCGACCGTCACCTCGCTTGCCGGCATGTCGACGGACGTGGCGACGATCGCTGTGTACGGCAGCTACGCCGCGTTGGCCGATCTCGGCGGCCACTCCGGCGCCTTCGCGTTGTTGATGCTGCCGTACCTGGCAATTGCCTTCTGGTTGCGTCGTCGACGGTTTGAACCGCGGCGGCAAGGGCACGCATGAGCGGCGTCAACCTACCCGAGGGTGACATCGACCGCGTGAAGAGCCATCTCGCCAAGTACTACAAGAAGATGGGCGAGGAGGCGCCCTGGGAGCGCGACTCGCTAGATTGCGAGGGTGAATGCAGGCAGGTTCGCCCCGAGCCCATCTGCTGACCTGCACATCGGCAATCTGCGTACCGCGGTGCTCGCATGGCTGTTCGCCCGCACAACCGGGCGTCGATTCCTCATGCGCGTCGACGATCTAGACGACCGCACGTTCACCGACATCGCCCGCCGCCAACTCGAGGATCTCGCGGCGATCGGCATCACCTGGGATGAGCCCGCGCAGTGGCAGACTCAGCACGCCGACCGCTATGCCGACGCGATCTCGCAGCTCGCCGGCCGCGAGCTGTTGTACGAATGCTATTGCAGCCGAAGGGATATCGCGCAGGCCCCGCGCGCCCCACATGCGCCGGAGGGCGCTTATCCGGGGACTTGCCGGGACCTCACCGACGCCGACCGCACCGAAAGGCGCGCGCAGCTCGGACGTCCGCCTGCGCTGCGACTGCGCACCGACGCGGGAGCTGAATCGCCGGCACCGCCGGCGGTCACCCACACGGTGCATGACCTGCTGCACGGCGACTACACGGGAATCGTCGACGACTTCGTGGTGCGCCGCGGCGACGGCGTGCCCGCGTACAACCTGGCCGTCGTGGTCGACGACGCCGCGCAGGACATCGATCAGGTGGTCCGCGGTGACGACCTGCTGCCGTCGTCGCCGCGTCAGGCGTATCTGGCCCGGCTGCTCGGCTACCCGGAGCCGACGTACGCGCACGTCGCGCTGGTGCTGAACTCCGACGGCGCGCGGCTGGCCAAACGCGACGGGGCCATCACGCTTGCCGAAATCGGCGTCGAGCGGGCGATCGCACAGATCGCGGATTCCCTTGGCTACCAGGCGAGCACGGTCGAAGACATGCTGCCGCAGTTCGACCCGGCGAAGCTGCCGCGCGAGCCCTGGATCTACCGCCCTTCGTAACGCCGAAATAAGGTTCCGGTACATAATTGCTGCAGTTTTGTGCCGTAAGTCTGATCTCGCGCCGGTGAGACGGCAGATCTACGTGACGGGTGAGCGGCCGTTCGACGCCCGCTTCGCGGCGGCGAGCAGCTCGTCGCGGAACTGCGGATGTGCGATCGCCGCGAGAGCCTCGCCGCGCTCCGCGACCGTCCTGCCCTCCAGTTCGGCGGCGCCGTGCTCGGTGACGATGACGTCGACCTGATGGCGCGGCGTCGTGATCACCGCGCCGGGTCCGAACCACGGCACGATGCGCGACTGCAGCTTGCCGTCTTTCTCGTACGTCGAGGGCAGGCAGATCAGCGAGCGGTCCGACAATTCCAGCCCGGCGCCCGCGACGAAGTCCTCGGCACCGCCGATCCCGCTGAACTGGTCGCCGTTGATCGTGTCCGCGACGACCTGACCCTGGATGTCGACGGCCAGGGCGCCGTTGACCGAGATCATGTTGTTGTTGGCGGAGATCACCTCCGGCGAGTTGACGATCTCGACCGGCAGGAACGCGACGTCGGAGTTGCCGTCCAGCCACTTGTAGAGCTCCGCGGAGCCGAACGCGAACGTCGTCACACTCACCCCGTCGTACAGGCCCTTGCGTGCGTTGGAGATCTTGCCCGCCTGGTGCAGGCGCATACAGCCGTCGGTGAACATCTCGCTGTGCAGGCCGTAGTCGCCACCGTCACCCTCGGCCAGTAGCGTGGCGATCTGATTGGGTATCGAGCCGATTCCCGTCTGTAGGGTCGCGCCGGACGAGACGAATTCGACTGCGTGCCGGGCGATCGCCTTGTCGGCCTCGGTGGGGGGCACGTCACCGCCGGGCAGTGCCAGCGGCGCATCATCCGAACGCACCATGATGTCGATCTCATCGATGTGCAACGCGTGCCGATGCTCGTCGCCGAGACCGTACGTGCGCGGATAGGCGTCGGACACCTCGACGATGAGCAGCCGATCGGGATCCGCTCCGGCGCGGTGCAATTCGCCGATCGTGCCACCCGCGTGCAATGACAGCGAGCACCAGCCGTCGCCATCGGGTGGTGTCGCGACCGTCGTCATCACACGCGGGCGCTGACGTTCGAGCAGTGGACCGAAGCGGCGGAAGTCCGCCGGAGTGAACCCGATGTCAGCACCGCCGTCCCGCAGCGCCCGGTCGAGCGGACCGAAGAAGCCCGACAGGTAGTAGACGCCTTTGCGCGTGAACAGCTCGGTGAGCACCGCGATCAACGCGCCGTAGACGCGCAGATCTGTCCAGTCATCGCGCTCGCCGAGGGCTCGCATGAACGCGGGCGGCTGGCCGGGGCCGAGGGCCATCCCCAGCGTGTCGGCGGTCTGAAGTCGTGCGGCGGCCTGCTCGGCGCTGAGCTCGGATGGCATGGTCTGAAACTACAGCGCCACCGACCTGCCTCAGCCTGAGCCGAACTATTGGTTCGCGCGTAGGAGATTGTTAACGTCCGCAGGTGCACCGGCTATCAAGATCGACCCTGGCGGTACTGCTGCTGTCGACGCTGCTGCTCCTGACAGCGTGTGGTTCGTCGGGAATCGACAGCAGCGACCCCATCAAATCCGCAGGCGTGCTGCGGGTCGGCACCGAAGGTGTCTATCCCCCGTACTCATTTCACGACCCGAAGCAGGGCGGCCAACTCGCCGGTTATGACGTCGACGTCGCGAAGGCCGTCGCCGAAAAGCTGGGCGTGGAAATCGAATTCGTCGAGACGCCGTGGGATGCCATCTTTGCGGCGCTGGAGGCCGACCGTTTCGACATCGTCGCCAACGAGGTGACGATCAGCGAGGAACGCAAGCAGAAGTACGACCTCTCCGAGCCGTACTCCATCTCGCAGGGCGTCATCGTCACCCGCAAAGACGACGACTCCATCACCTCGGTGGCCGACCTCAAGGGCAAGCGATCCGCACAGAATCCCACCAGCAACTGGGCCGAGATCGCACGCAATGCCGGCGCCGAGGTCGTGTCCGTCAACGGATTCTCCGAAGCCATCACCGTGCTCAACGACGGCCGGGTGGACGCCGTCATCAACGACAGCATCACCGTCCTGGCCTACCAGGCCGAACATCCGGACGCACCGCTGAAGGTGACGACGATTCCCGACGAACGCGGCGAGCAGGCGTTCGCGGCGCGAAAGGACAGCGGGCTGCTGCCGGAACTCAACACCGCCCTCGACGAGCTGCGTGCCGACGGCACCCTGACCAAGATCTCGGAGAAGTACCTCGACGTCGATCTGTCGAAGGCCGGCCCGACCAGCACGTGGCAGCTGATCGGGGACAACCTGTGGCCGCTGGCGCGGGCGGCCATCGAGAAGACGATTCCGCTCACGATCATCAGCTTCATCGTCGGCCTGGTGATTGCACTTGTCGTCGCCTTGGCGCGGTTGTCCTCGAATATCGTCGTCTCATCCCTGGCGCGGTTCTACATCTCGATCATCCGGGGCACCCCGTTGCTGGTGCAGTTGTTCATCGTCTTCTACGCGCTCCCACAGATCGGCGTGAAGATCGAACCGTTCATCGCTGCGGTGATCGCGTTCTCGCTCAATGTCGGCGGCTATGCAGCGGAGATCATCCGCTCCGCGATCCTGAGCATCCCCAAGGGACAATGGGAGGCCGCCGAGACGATCGGCCTCGATTACGTTGGCGCGCTTCGTCGTATCATCCTCCCGCAGGCAACCCGTGTCGCGGTGCCGCCGTTGTCGAATACGTTGATCTCGCTGGTGAAGGACACCTCGCTGGCGTCGACGATCCTGGTGACCGAACTGTTCCGCACCGCGCAGAACGTCGCCGCTCCGACGTTCGAGTTCTTCGCGCTCTACGGCACGGCGGCGTTGTACTACTGGATCATCTGCCTGGTGCTCTCCTTCGCGCAGAATCGATACGAGCGCCGGCTGGAAAGGTATGTGGCCCGATGACGGACTATCGCGTAAGGGCCGAAGGCGTGCAGAAAGCCTTCGGAGACAACAAGGTTCTCACTGATGTGTCGTTCGACGTGGCCAAGGGTTCGGTCACTGCGATCATCGGCCCGTCCGGTTCGGGGAAGACGACGCTGCTGCGCGCGCTCAACGCACTCGACGTACCCGATGCGGGTGTCATCAAAGTCGGCGAGATCGAGATCGACTTCTCCAAGCCGGTGGCCAAGGATCAGCTGCGGCAGTACCGGGCGCAGAGCGGGTTTGTCTTCCAGTCCCACAACCTGTTTCCGCACAAGACGGTGCTGCAGAACGTCACGGAGGGCCCGATCGTCGTGCAGAAGCGGCCGAAGGACGAAGCGGTGGCCGAGGCCACCGCCTTGCTCGACCAGGTGGGGCTCGCCGCGAAGAAGGACCAGTACCCGTTTCAGCTGTCGGGCGGACAGCAACAGCGGGTCGGCATCGCGCGTGCACTCGCACTGAAGCCGAAGGTCGTGTTGTTCGATGAACCGACCTCGGCGCTCGACCCCGAACTGGTCGGCGAGGTGCTGTCGGTCATCAAGGATCTGGCCGTCGAAGGTTGGACGCTGGTGATCGTCACCCACGAAATCCAGTTCGCCAGGCAGGTTTCCGACCAGGTGCTGTTCACCGATCGCGGCGTGATCCTCGAGAAGGGTCCGCCGTCAGAGGTGATCGGCAACCCGACGCAGGAGCGGACCCGCCAGTTCCTGGAGCGCATCCTCAACCCGCTCTAACCTCTGGCGCGAGCGTGCGTGTCTGCGGCCGACACGCCGGGCGGATTCAGGCGGTGGCTGCAGCGTATGCGGACGGGTTTGAGAGTAGTCGGTGGAGTTCTTCGGCGGGTGTGCGGAACCCGTGGCGTTTGCGGGGCCGTCCGTTGAGCTCGGTGGCTACTTGATCGAGGAACCCGGGTCCCCAGAACGACAGGTCAGTCCCTTTCGGGAAGTACTGACGCAGTAAGCCGTTGGTGTTCTCGTTGGTGGCACGTTGCCAGGGGCTGTGCGGATCGCAGAAGTAGATCGGCAGACCGGTGGCTTTGGTGATCGCGCTGTGTTGGGCCATTTCGGTGCCTTGGTCCCAGGTCAGCGAGCGACGCAGTATTTCGGGGATCTCCACGATCTTGGCGGTCATCGCGGCAGCGACGGTCTCGGCAGTGTGATCGACGGGCAGATGCAGAAGCAGGACAAAACCGGTCGTGCGTTCCACCAGGGTGCCGATCGCGCTGGCGTTGGCGCTGCCCATGATCAGGTCGCCTTCCCAGTGTCCGGGGATGGCGCGGTCATCGGCCTCAGCGGGGCGTTCGGTGATACTGACCATGCCCTCTTTGAACCGTCTCCGCTCAGCTATCTGATTGCGTCCGTGTGGCTTTCGCTTGATCCGACCGGTCCGCAATGCCGACTTGAGGTCTTTGGTCAACTCGCCGCGCAGTTGAACGTAGAGACCCTGGTAGATCGTTTCGTGGGACACCCACATCTCCGAATCGTCGGGAAAGTCCAGTCGCAGACGACCCGCGATCTGCTCCGGGCTGCACCGCTGTTGCAAGCCTTGCAGAACCTCGGCCAGCAGTGCCGGATTCCTGACCAGCTTGCGCACTTTGGGTCGCTTCCGATTGGCATCGGCCACGTCTTGACCGACTCTGGCGCGATACCCCGACGCGGTCTGTCCCCGGGCGATCTCCCGACTGATCGTGTCTTGATGCCGGCCCAGTAGATCCACCAATTGCGCAGCCGTGTAGCCGTTCTCCAGCAGCATCTCCAGACGGCATCGCTCGGTGAATGTCAACGCAGGACGACAGCGAGCACTCCCATCGACGACGGTAAGAACCTCGGCTGCAGCGATGGGAACTGTGGTTCTGGGCACATAACCAGCCTGTTTGACCCAGCGTCGGCCGGCGATCTCCGACACGCCGGCGCCGAGCGCAGCCTGCGTCACTGACGCCCCAGCTCTCATCGCCGCCCAGAACGCCTCCCGCGCCTGCGCGGAGTACCTCGTACCGAAGTGCCTGGTTTGCGCCTGATAACCAGCGGCGCGAGCCC
The DNA here is from genome assembly GCF_000230895.2 of Mycolicibacterium rhodesiae NBB3. The sequence continues at coordinate 2,052,050 of NC_016604.1, read as the reverse complement.
ATCTGTCGCCCGTGTCGCGAGCCACCCCGGCCACGGTCGCCGCCGCAGCCCACGACGATCCCGCATTCACCGCCTCAAAGAACGCCAACCGAGCCGACGCCGGTGCTTGCTGGCCCTGCCCTCGAAAACCCATCGCAACAACACCCCTAACCAATCAGGTGCTGCAGCGACCACTTGAGCCTGCCCCGCAAACCGGTCGAAGTTCACGCACGCTCGCGCTTCAGCCACATTCGCAGCGTGATAACGGGCAACCGACAGCGCTGGCCTGTGAGAAGGTGGCCCGATGGTGCAGCCATCGACCATCGAAGCGGACGTCATCGTCGTCGGAGCCGGACTCTCGGGGATGATCGCGGCACGGAAACTGCTGGAGGCGGGACTCACGCCGGTGGTGCTGGAGGCCGACGAGCGCGTCGGCGGGCGGATCCTCACCCAGGAGGTCCTGCCCGGGGTTCCGGTCGAACTCGGTGCGCAGTGGATCGGCGACACGCACGAGCGGATGTTCCGCCTGGCCGCCGAACTGGGAGTCGAAACCTTTCCCCAGTACGACGAGGGTGCGACGTCCTACGAACTGGTGGGCTCGGGTGTGTTGCGGGAGAACGAGTTTCACGCCAGGTTCGAATCCGAACTGCGCGAACTCGAACTGGTACTGCGCCGGCTCGACGTGCTGGCCGACGATGTACCAGTGGAGTCCCCGTGGTCGGCCCCGCGCGCGGTCGAGTGGGACGCCATCACCGCAGGCGCCTGGTACGACGCCCAGGGGCTGTCGCCGGTGGCCCGCACCCTGCTGGAGATCTGCACCGTCGGAATCCTCGCGGTCCCCACCGCCGAGGTGTCGTTCCTGCACCTGCTGTTCACCATCAAGACCTGCGGGGTGACGTCGGAACTGTTCGCCGAATCCGAGGGCGGCGCCCAGACCACCCGGTTCATCGGCGGCACCAGCGAGATTCCGAACCGGCTGGCGGCCCTGATTTCCGATCGGATCGTGCTCGACGTGCCGGTTCAACTGATCGAGCACTCCGCCGACAGCGTCACCGTGCACTGCCGCGGCGGCCTGGTGGCCCGCGGTCGACGGGTGATCGTCGCGATCTCGCCGACGCTCGCCGGTCGCATCATGTACGACCCGCCGCTGCCCGGCATACGCGATCAGCTCACCCAGCGGCTGCCCAACGGTTCGGCAATGAAGGCCTTCTTCATCTACGACGAGCCGTTCTGGCGCAACGACGGATTCAACGGCCAGCTCATCTCCGATGTCGGACCGGCCCGGATGTCCAACGACACCTGCATCCCCGGCGACGACCACGGCGTGATCCTGTTGTTCCTCGAAGGCGACCAGGCCCGCACCTACGGCCGCCTCCCCGAAAACGAGCGGCGCGAGGCCCTCACCGCCGAACTCGTGCGCCACTACGGCGGACGGGCGGCCAATCCGGAGTTCTATGTCGACGGTGAATGGTCGGAGCGGCAGTGGACCCGGGGCTGCTACAACGCCAACCACGGCCCGCACGTGTGGACGACGTACGGTCCCGCGTTGACCAGGCCGGTCGGTGTGATCCATTGGGCGTCAACGGATACCGCGACGTACTGGAGCGCCTACATGGAGGGCGCGGTCGACGCGGGCGAACGGGCCGCAGCGGCGGTCATCGCCGAACTCTCGTAGCGGTTTCGGTGCGCTCACGACCGCTGAGCGATCGTCTGCGCACCGAAATCGCAAGGAGGCTAGGAGTAGTAGCGGCCCAGCACGTCCGCGCGCAGCTCGTCGAACTCGCCCGCCCTGATCGCGGCGCGAATCTGGTCGACCATCCGGACCACGAACCGCTCATTGTGGATCGTGCAGAGCGTCGCGGACAGGATCTCCTTGGCTTTGAACAGGTGATGCAGATAGGCGCGGGTGTAATGCGCGCAGGTGTAGCAGTCGCAATCGGCGTCGATCGGGGTGAAGTCGCGGCGGTACCGGGCGTTGGTGATGTTGAAGCGTCCTGTCGTCGAGTAGACAGCCGCATTGCGCGCCACCCGCGACGGTGAGACACAGTCGAAGGTGTCGGCGCCGGCGGCGACGGCGTCGAACAGATCGTCGGGCTCGCTGATGCCGAGCAGGTGACGCGGTTTGTCGTCGGGCAGCTCGCTGGTCACCCAGCCGACGATCGTGGCCAGGTTCTGCTTCTCCAGCGCCCCCCCGATCCCGTAGCCGTCGAAGCCGATACCGTCCTCGCCGACGATCGACGTCAACCCCCGCGTCGCCTGCCGCCGAAGGTCCTCGTACTGCGCACCCTGCACCACGCCGAACAGGGCCTGCGGCGGCTTGTCGGGATTCGCGTTGGTCAGCTTGCGGTGCTCGACCACGCACCGGATCGCCCACTCATGGGTGCGCTGCACCGACCGCTCCTGATAGCCGCGGGTGTTCACCAGGGTCGTCAACTCGTCGAACGCGAAGATGATGTCCGCGCCGAGCTGATGCTGGATCCCGATCGACACCTCGGGAGTGAAGCGGTGAGTGGACCCGTCGAGATGCGATCGGAACGTGACCCCGTCGTCGTCGACGTTGGCGAGCCGTTCCTTGCCCTCGGCGATGATGTCGTCGGCCTGCACCCGCTCGGTGTCCATCGCGAGCACCTTGCGAAAACCCGCTCCCAGCGAGAGCACCTGAAATCCGCCGCTGTCGGTGAAGGTGGGACCCGGCCAGTTCATGAATGCGCCGAGCCCGCCGGCCTCGGCGACGATGTCCGGCCCCGGCTGCAGGTACAGGTGGTAGGCGTTGGCCAGAACAGCCTGTGCATTAAGGCTTCTCATGGTCTCGGGCAGCACAGCCTTGACGGTCGCCTGGGTCCCGACGGGAATGAATGCCGGAGTGTGGATGTCGCCATGCGGCGTTCGGATGACACCTGCGCGGCCGCGCCGGCCGGACAATTCGGCGTCGATGCTGAAAAACGGCGCCGACGAGTCTGACGGAGCAGGCGAATTCGGCGCGACCACGCCGTAGATTCTGCACTGTGAGAATGCGCCTGATGACCACCGCCGCCGCGGCCATGGCACTGGCAGGGTGCTCGTCGGGCCCCCCGCCATATGAGCCGGGGCCCGGAAACCTCGTCGCCGGCACCGCACAGACGACCGTCAACGGCCAGAACGCGGGCACCACCGACGCCGTGCAGTGCAACACGCTCGGCACGCTGACCATCATCAAAACCGGAGACGACGCCAGCGGCGTCACGGCGCTGGTGTCGAACAAAACCGAGCTCACCGCGGAATCGGTCGCCATCCGTGACCTCGGCGGATTCACCGGAAGCTACAACGCCGGCCTCGGCGACGACACCGCGAACGTCGGGATGACCGGTCGCACCTACGACATCAACGGCACCGCCGAAGGTTTCGACACCGACAACCCGAGCTTTCGCAATTCCGGGACTTTCGCCATCAAAGTGTCCTGCTAGCTGCGCGCCGCACACCATACTGCTGAGGACGATCCGCTGATCTTGACGGGTCGCGACACAACGAAGGAGAACAGTGGTGAAGCGTGGGTTCGTGGTCGCCGTGTGCGGCTTGGCTGTCGTCGTCGCCGGTCTGTCCGGGTGTTCGAAGGATGAGAAGAAGTCTGAGACCAGCGGGTCGACCTCGTCGGCCGCGGCAGCAGAAGGCAAAACCACAGTCACGATCGATGGCAAGGACCAGGCGGTCACTGGCACGGTCGTGTGCAGCTCCATGGGGGGCAACTTGAACATCGCGATCGGCGACGCCGCCACCGGCATCGCGGCCGTGGTCAGCGAGGGTGATTCGCCCACGGTCCAGTCGGTCGGTCTGGGCAACGTCAACGGTGTGACGCTGGGCTACCAGCAGGGCGCGGGTCAGGGTGAGGCCAAGGCCGAGAAGGACGGCAAGACCTACACCATCACCGGCACCGCCACCGGTGTGGACATGGCCAATCCCATGCAGCCGGTGAACAAGCCATTCGAAATCGAGGTCAGCTGCCCATAGGGCACACCGACATGAATCGGCGGCGTCCCGAAGGGGGCGCCGCCGTTGTCATGTGAGCTCCGGGCGCTATACCGGCGGTAGGGTGTAGCCGCCCGCGGACTGACGGAGCTGCCAGATCTGCGCAGGACACAGCTCGTTGACCGCCTGGTTGATCAGGTAGGCGCCCTGGTAGTAGTCGGTCGTACGGAAATCGGCCTTCACCTGGTCGACCAGTTGCGAGTAGCTCATCTTGGCCGCCACCCGGTCGCAGATGGTGTTGCCGTAGCCGATGGCGGCCTCGGCGTTGGGAAAGTTGTAGCCGGGTCGCACGTGGACGTTGACGAGGTAGGCGACGGTGTCGGCGGTGGCCGGTGACGAGAGTGAGATCGCAGTCGCGGCGGTCGCCAGAGCGGCTGCCATAGCGGTGATGGCCAGCTTCATGAACCGAAACCCTACGCGGGCCGCGCCCGGAAACCTACGCTAAGGCTCATGAAGATCCTCGCTGCAGTTGCACTGGCGTGCGGGTTCGCGGCGGCGCCGATGGTGATGGCGTCGACGGCGTCGGCCTCCCCCGGATATTGCGACGGGGCGGACTGTGTGCCTTATCTCACGCGCACCGCGGTGGCCGGTGACCACTGCACCCAGAACACCCGTTACAACTGGGGTATCGACGGCTCGGGCAACACGCTGGCGTGCAGTTCGAAGAGCGTCTGGATCGCTGCGCCGCCGCTGGTCGGGGTGCGTACGCTGCGGCTGCCGTGCGGGGATCAGACCGGTGTCGCGCAGTCGCCCGACGGAGTTCCGCTCAGTTGCATCGGCGGCGCTTGGAGCGCCGACTACAGCTGGACGTTCTACCGCTAGGTCACACCCTGATAACGCGCCGAGATGTGCGGGTGAGATAAGGGCGCTTTCGGGGTACAACGACCTGCGTGGCAATCGATGCGCGTTCGCGACCGGTTGAGTCGCTGCGCATCGAGGTACCGGCGGTCGCGGAGCGACTCGCGGAGATCCGTCGTCAGCTGGCTTCCTGGCTCGAGCCGATCGGGGTCTCGTCCTCGCTCGTCTCCGACGTCGTGCTGGTGGTCAACGAGGCCTGCACCAACTGCATCGAGCACGCCTACCGCGGCATCGAGAGCGGGCCGATGTGCGTCGAGGCAAACCTCGTCCACGGTCAGATCGTCGTCGACATCTCCGACAACGGCGTCTGGCAGCCGCCGCCGAGCCAGCCGGGCACGCGGGGCCGCGGGGTCGCGATCATGCGCGCGGTGAGTGCAGAGGTGGATGTGCAGACCTCACCCGGAGGCACCACCGTGCGGATGAAGTTCGACGCGACGCCCTAGGGCTCTAGCTGTTAAGACCCCGGCAACCGCACGACCTGAACGAAGAACTCGTCGATCTGGCGCACCGCATTCATGAACTGGTCGAGATCGACCGGCTTGGTGACATAGGCGTTGGCGTGCAGCTTGTAGCTGCGCAGGATGTCCTCTTCCGCCGACGACGTCGTCAACACGACCACCGGAATGTGGTTGAGGTCCGGATCGGACTTGATCTTCTCGAGCAACTGGCGGCCGTCGTACTTCGGCAGGTTCAAGTCCAGCAGGATCAGGTCAGGGCGTGGGGCGTCCTCGAAGCGGCCTCGTCTGTACAGAAAGTCCAGGCCTTCTTCGCCGTCATGGGCGACATGCAGGTTGTTCTTGATTTTGTTGTGCTCGAAGGCTTCCCGGGTGATCACCTCGTCTCCGGGATCATCCTCGATGAGCAGTACATCGATAGCTCGGCCGTCCGACGTCATGAAGGTGCTCCTTCCAAGTTGGCTGCGACGTGGTCGTCGGCAGCGACGGGAATCGTGAATCGAAACCTGGTTCCCCCCGTGAAAGAGTTGTCGATCCAGATACTTCCGCCGTGGTGCTCGATGATCTTCTTGCACAGCGCGAGGCCAATGCCGGTGCCGGTGTAGACGTCACGCCCGTGGAGGCGCTGGAAGATCACGAACACCTTGTCGGAGAACTCTTCGGGAATGCCGATGCCATTATCCGTTACGGTCAGCGTCCACGATCCACCACCCTCGGTCGGGCTCTTCTCACAATCGATGACGATGCGCGGAGCGACACCCTCACGCTTGAACTTCACTGCATTGCCGATCAGGTTCTGCCAGACCATCGCCAGCAAGGTGGGGTCGCCGACGATATGCGGAAGCGGCTCACCCTGGCGAACGATCTCCGCGCCGGATTCGGTGATCGAGGTGTCGAGATTCTCGATCGCCTGGTCCAGCGTCTCCCCGAGGTCGACGTCGGCCTGGGTCGGATTGAGCCGGCCTACCCGAGAGAAGGTCAGCAGATCGTTGATGAGGATCTGCATGCGCTTGGCGCCGTCGACGGCGAACGCGATGTACTCCGTGCCGCGCTCGTCGAGCTTGTCGCCGTACCGTTTCTCGATCAGCTGGCAGAAGGAAGCCACCTTGCGCAGCGGCTCCTGGAGGTCGTGCGACGCGACGTAAGCGAACTGCTCGAGTTCGGCGTTGGACCGCTGTAGTTCGAGGGCCTGCTCCGCCAGCTGGCTACGCGCGGCCTGCGTGGCCTCCAGTTCCTCGACCATCCGTTGCCGCATGCCTTCGACATCGGCCGCGATCGCGCGAATGTCTCTCGGACCCTGAGGCACGATTTTTTCGCTGAAATCGCCATCGGTGATTCGTCGGCACGACGCGGCCAGCGCTTCGAGCGGACGTGTGACAGCGGTTCTGATGAGGATCACCGACAGAATGGCCGCGACAAGCAGCGCAATGACCACCGCTATCAGTACCGCGTTGCGCCAGGATTTCAGCACAGCGAGCTCGTCTAACGCGCTCTCACGCTCCTGCTGCAGGTGTTGTAACTGCAGATCGAAACTCTGCCGCAGGGAATCGAAGAGGCCCTTGCCTCGAGCGACCGTACCGCTGTCGACGACCGCGGGCGCCATGGGTTTGACGTCGGCGATCAGCGGCTCGGCGTACTCAGCGCGCCACTTCGTTGACGTGCGCTCGATGGCCTCGAGATCGTCGAGCACCCTCTTGCGATCGCCCGCATGGTCGCGGATCACCTGCGCAGCAGTCCCTTGGTTCTTCTGGCCGGCGACGTAGGGCTCGAGGAACTGCGGATTGGCGGAGATCGCGTAGCCGCGTACCGAGGTCTCCTGATCGCGCAGCGCGGCCTGCAGTTGATAGGCCGCAACCCGCATCGGTCCGATCTCCGCTGTGAGCTCATCGAACACGTCGTCTGTCCGATTCAGCAGGTATGTGCCGGCGATGGCTCCTGCGAGTACGACTGCGCCCATGATCGCGAACACGAGGTTCTGCCAACCTTGGACGGTCGGCCGCCACTTCATCCATGCGCCGTTCGCTCGACACGCACGACGGCGATGTCGTCGGTGATTCCCCCGACGGACTGCGCGCGACGCTCGACGTCACCGATCAGCGCATTGACGAATTCACGTCCGGGCAAGTGGGCGTAGGTGCGCGCCAGCTCCAACAGACCCGCCTCCATGAGCCGTTCGGTGCCTTGGCCCGAACGTCCCTCGATCAAGCCGTCGGTCAGAAGCACGAGCCCATGCCCGGGCGGCAGTTCGAAGATGTTCAACGGCCACTCGTGACCGTTGAGACCGAGCGCCGGACCCACCTTTGGCTCCAGCCATTCCACCGAGTCGGGTCCGTGCAACAACATGCTCGGATGACCGGCCGACACCGCGTTGAAGCTCAGGTCGTCCGGGGAGATCGTCACGGACAGCACAGTTGCGAAGATGCTGGTTCCCGGACGCTCGGTGTTGAGGATCCGCTCGAGCTGGTGCATCCGTTCGTTGCCACGCAGACCCGCGAATGTCAGCGCGCGCCAGCCGATGCGCAGTGCGACGCCGAGCGCCGCCTCGTTCGGGCCGTGCCCGGCCACGTCGCCGACCATGACGTGCACGGTGCGGTCGGGGGTCTGGATGAAGTCGTAGAAGTCGCCGCCGAGAAGCGCGAACTGACGGCTGGGCCGGTATTCCGCGACGATGTCGACCCCGGGGTCGTCCAGCAACAGCGGCGACGGCAGCAGTCCGCGCTCCAGACGGGCGTTCTCGGTGGCTCGGAGTTCACTGGCGTGCAGCTCGACCGCGGTCAGCTCCGCACGCTTACGCTCCACCGCGTACAGCAGCGCGCGATGCAGCGTATCGGGTTCAACACGGCCCTTGACCAGGTAATCCTGCGCTCCGGCGGCGACGGCGGAGACCCCGAAGTGTTCATCGTTGAGACCGGTCAGCACCACGATCGGCATTGTGACGTCGTTCTTGGCGACCTGGTCGAGTGCTTTGATCCCGTCGGCATCGGGCAGGTTCAGATCAAGGAGTACGCAGTCGGGGCGGGCGACCGCGAGCTTGCGTTCGGCTTCCTGGATCGACGGCGCCCAGACCACTTCGATGTCGGCGCCCGCGTCGGCGATCAGCTCCTCGACCAGCACCGCATCGGCCCGGTCGTCCTCGACGAGCAGTACCGAGAACGGCCGCCCGGCGGGGGCGCGATCTACCGACATGCTCACCACAGGGTTATACACCGAAGGCACACGGAACCACGTCTTTCACGCTTTATCACCGTGGCCGCCGTGACCTCTTCTTTAGTGACCATCAGACAATAGCCGCTGACCCCTTCCGGGTTCCCGTCGGAACCCGGCAAAACTACGGACAAGAGGCAGCGTCGCCGAGGTGGCGAAACCGGGCGGGGCCTGACACACGGCAGGCACGGCGTTGAGGATCTGCATGCCGGCGGCAACGCTGGCCGACCGCACATGCTCCTCCATGCTGGCCGAGCGGGTGAAACTGGCCAGCGACATGAAGTGGGTGCGCATCGACGGGTCTCCTTCGATGGTCAGCGTCCACCCGTGTGCGGGTCTAGGCCAGTGGCCGGGGTACTCGCCGCCGACCGTCCAGAGGGTTTCGATCTCGATGAGCGGTTCACCGTCGCGACGTCCGATCCAGTTCCAGCGTTGCCCTGCCGTCGTGCCCGCCGCGAGCAGGTGGTCGAAGATCTGATGATCGGCCTCGGCGGCGATCGCCTCCACGGAGGCGGAGACCTCGTCGATGTCGGCGTTCAACGCGTCGGCGAGAAACCAGACCTGCTCGGTGAAGATCGAGCTGTTGAACGCGAGGAAGTCGGTCGCGGTCGGGCTGATGTCCTCGACGGGCCGCCCGAACGCCATGTTGTCGAACGTGATTCCGGTGCTCTCGTAGACGGACCAGTCTGCGCGCTCCTGCAGTGTGATCCTGTCGATCGTGCGGCTCATCCCGGACAGCGCCAGCGGCAGCACACCCGAGAGGTTTCCGGGGTTGATGCCGCTTCCGTGTACCGAGCTCGCTCCCTTCTCGCAGGCCGCGAGGACGCGGTCGCGATCTGCGGGGTCGATTCGCGCCGGGTGAAACAGAAATGCCGTCGTGACAACGTTTTTGCCGCTTGCCAGCAGGCGGCAGACGTCGTCCAGGTGCGCGGTGCGCGGGGTGTAGATGACACAGTCTGCGGCCAGCTTCAGAATCTGCTCGACGTCGGTGGTCGCGGTCACCCCGATGGGTTCGCGGCCGACGATGGTGCCGATGTCCACACCGTTCTTCGTCTCCGAGTAGACGAGCGCGCCGACGAGTTCGAGGTCGTCGCGATGGTCGATGATGGCGGTCGCTATCTCGGCGCCCACTGTGCCGGTGCCCCATTGGATGACCCGCCGCACGTTGGCGACCGTAACACCGCGACCGTCATGGGTTGGCGGAGTTCCACCAGTAGGCGATGAACGGTTCCATGTTCCGGCTGACCAGTTCGATGCGCGGACCCGTCGGCCCTTTCGCGTACGCCCAGAGCAGCGTGCCCGAGCCATCCGGGTTGTAGGACTTGACCTCGACCGTCATCCCGTTGGATTCCAAAGTCGACAAGTCGGATTCGACGTCGTCGGACCAGTAGCCGATGTGGTGCACACCGGAATCGGCGGGTGTCCAGACCGTGCCGCTGACGGTCAGCAGCAGTTCCAACCGGGGATCCGCGCCCGAGTACACCATCCTCATCGGGATGGTCACCTCGCCGTCCGCTGTGACCGCCTGCTGGTCGACCGACACGACGTCGGTCCACGTGTACCCGGCCACGTCGGTGAACCATTTCATCGTCGCTTCGAGATCGTCGACGACGATCCCGGTGTGGTACAGGTTCTCGGGCCTCATTGGTCCTCCTCGACCGATGCGGTGCGGATCTCCTGCTCCAGCCACTGCACTTCACTGTGGTTCTCCCGCCCGTTCGCGGCCAGAAGCTGTTCGAGAGCACGGCGTTTCACGTCCAGTGCCGCGGTGTCCGCAGGAGCGGTGGCGAGCACGATATCGGTCAGGTGCAGCGCTTGCAGCGGCCTGCCCGCCTCGGCGTGCGCGATCGCCCGCGCAGTGAGCGCGGCAGTTCCGCCGGCCGCGTCGATGATGTCGGCCCACACCGACGACGGCGGGACGTCGTACAACTCGGTAGTGGACTCGTAGCGGAACCAGCCGACGTGCTCCTCCCAGATGGACCGCACGATCCACGGCACCTTTCCGTGCACCTGTGGCAGCGCCAACGCGGGAGGCAGGCTCACGTCGCGCATCAGAGTCCAGAGGTCGGCTCCCGCGTTCATGCCCTCGATGGTGCGGTCGCGCAGATACTTCGTCGCATCGCGCACCTTGGTCAGGGTGGCGGCGATCTGGTCCGCTCCGCGAAACACGTCATGGCCGTTGATCAACGTCTCGGGACGCAACGCGATCACCCGGTCGACCGAGTGGATGAAGGCCATGGCGCTGCGGAGCTTGTCGCCGCGCAGTGTGTACAGGTTCGGGACGTGACCGAAGAACGGGCCCATCAGGTTGCCGATGAACACCGTGCGACTCTCGGGCAGCCACACCACCAGGGCATCGGTGGTCTCACCGCCCGGCGTGGACAGCAACTCGATGCGCCTGCCACCGAGTTCGATGACCCGACTGTCGATGAACGAGTCGGTGAGGACCGGCTCCGGGGGAAGCTGTGCGGCAGCGGATTCGACGTCCATGAACGCACCCCAGAGCGTCATGATGCGCCGCACATAGAACGGGTGCAGGTGACGCCAGTACTCCCGCACATCGGGATGGTTGGCCTGCGCCGTCGTTTCGACCCCGTCGCCGTCGAACAGGCTCCATCCGCCGACATGGTCGGGATGGCCCTGCGTAAAGGTGATGATCCGCAGGGGTCCGGAACTGACGCGGGAGAACCTGTCGCGGATCTGCGGCGCCTCGAAGTCGGTGCCGGTGTTGATCAGCACGTCGCCGTCCGATGTGGTCACCAGGTAGCTGTTGGCGATGTTGCGCGACATGAAGATGCCATCCCCGAGATCGACGGCGTCTTGTTCGCCCTCGCCCTGCTTGACGAGTTCGTCCAGTGCTGGCGCCATGCGCATCCTTCCTCGGGACTGGCCCACAACCTAACATTTGTTCTCTATGGCCGTATAGTATCCATCGGCATGTCACCCCTCGACGAACTCACCGCCCGGGCCAGCGAGCGCGCTGCTCTCGACGACTTCGGCGGCGACTCGTGGCGCGAGGGATTGCAACTGCTGGTCGACACCTGCGAGTCGGCACCGGGTGTCAATCCCGGCGGACGCGAATACGTCTACGGACAAATCGTCGACGCGCTGTGGAATCGGCTTCGCATCGTCGACTACGTCAGACGTCATCCCGAGGTCACCGAACAGGCTGTCGAGCGGCCTCTCGTGGTGCTTGGTCTCCCCCGCACCGGCACGTCGCTGGCAAGCTACCTGCTCGACCAGGACCCGCTGCGCCGGTCGCTGCTGACGTGGGAGGCCGAGGACTCGGTGCCGCCGTCGACCCCGGAAACCTTGCGCACAGACCCGCGGTGTCTGAAGAAAAAAGCCGAACTCGACGTGCTTGCAGAGGGTCTGAAGGCGGCAGACATCCCGATGGTGCACTGGGACGAAGCCGACGGGCCAACTGAATGCGTGTTCGTCCAGGGGCAGGACTTCAAGTCCTATCTGTGGGAAGCGTTCATGCCCACGAGCGCGTACGCCGACTGGCTGCTGCAGGCCGACATGACCAGCGCCTACTCCTACGAACGAATGGTGCTGCAGGTGTTGCAGTCCAGCGCGCCCGGCATCTGGTCGCTGAAGATGCCGTCGCACGCGGTGCACATCGAGACGCTGCTCGCGACCTTTCCCGACGTGCGGATCGTATGGGCGCACCGCGATCCGTTCAAGTCCACGGCGTCATTCCTTCGTCTGAACTACCTCTCCCGCGCGGTACTCGGTGCCGACGTCGACGTCGACGTCATTCTGCCGAATGTGTTGCGGCAGTTGTCAGAACACATCGAGCGACCGCTTGCCGCAAGACAACGCATCGGTGACGACAGATTCTTCGACCTGCACTACGCGGACCTGATACGCGATCCGGTTGCGGTGATGCGGTCGCTGTACAAGTGGGCGGGTGACGACCTGACCGCCTCGACGGAAGCCGCGATGCTCGACTGGTTGCGGGCGCATCCGCAGGACCGCTTCGGTGTCGCGCCCTATTCGTTGGAGGGCTCGGGGGTGACCCGCGCCGATTTGGAGCCTATTTTCGATACGTACCTGTCCGTGTTCGACGTCGAACTCGAGGGAGATGCACGATGAGGGCCGCGGTGACCACCGAGGATCACAGTTTCGAAGTCGTCGACCTGCCCGATCCCACGCCGGGTCCGGACGAACTGGTGATTCGTGTCGCTGCCTGCGGCATCTGCGGGTCGGACATCAAGGCCCAACCGTTCGCACCGGCCGGCATGGTGATGGGCCACGAATTCGGCGGCGAGATCGTCGCGGTAGGTGCGCAGGCCGGCGCGTGGCAAGCGGGCACCAATATCGCTGTGCTTCCTGTCCTTTCGTGTGGATCATGTCGGTACTGCCGCGACGGCGCGGTACCGCTGTGCGCGGAGTCGACGTTCATCGGAATGGGTCCCGCAGGCGGATTCGCCGAATACGCCAGCGTTCCCGCACGCCACTCGTTCGCGGTGCCGGACGAATTACCCTCTCACTACGCAGCTTTGGTCGAGCCGTTCGCCGTCGGGCTGCACGGTGTGAAGAGCGCCGAGATCGCCGAGGGCCATGACGTGCTCATCGTGGGTGCAGGCGGCGTCGGTCTCACCACCCTGGTGTGGGCATTGCAGAAGGGGGCAGCCAGGGTGACCGTCGCAGACCCGTCTGCCGAGCGCCGCGAGGCCGCTGCGGCAATGGGCGCCGTCGATGTCGTGGCCTCGGCGGACAACGCCGAAGCCGGCGGATACGACGTCGTCATCGAATGCGTTGGGCGCCCCGACCTGCTGCAGGCATGTCAACCAGCGCTGCGCCCGCGGGGTCGCATCGTCATCTCCGGCGCCTGCGCGGACCCCACCCCGATCGAGCCGATCACCGCCCTGCTCAAGGAGCTCACCGTGAGGTACGCCCTCGCGTACACGATCGACGAATTCCGCGAAGTCGTCGATGCTTTCGCCAACGGCGACATCGACCCGAGCCCCACGATCGGACAGAGCTTCGAACTGGGCCAGATCGCCGACGCCTTCGCCGCTGTCCGCAGCACCGCGGTGCCGGGCCGGGTGTCGGTGACCCCCTAGCACTCCCGGCCGTGGTCGGCTGCGACCCCGGCGATCACGGAGTGCAGATAACGCTCGAGACGTTCGGCGCTGTTCATCTCCGCGAGGCCGTAGGCGAGACGGAAGAGGAATCCGCCGAGAAAGGTGACGACGGCGAACGCCTGCTCCTCGACGAGTCGGCGGTCTGGTGGTGCGCCCGCCGGCTGGACCTGGGCGACGGCCGCTTCGCTGATGGCGACGAAGCGACTCATCAACCCCTCGATAGCGGCGCCGAGCTCGGATTCGTGCGACGCGATCATCATCAATTCGAATCTCGCTCGCGCCCGCGAACGTTCGGGCTCGACCGCCGTGCGCATGGCCTGCTCGGCGAGCTGCGACAGCAACGAGTCGACCTCGCCGTCGCCGGCGACATTCAAGGCGTTGGTGAAGTTCTCGATGTCGAGTTCGATCACCCGGTCGAGCGTCCCGCGCAACAGGGCGGTTCGGGTTTGGTAGTAGAACGACGTCGTCCCGTCGGGGAGCCCAGCGCGGCGATCGACCCGCAGATGGGTCAAACCACGTGCGCCGTCGGCGGCGAGCAGTTCGATCGCCGCATCGCAGAGGTCACGGCGCCGCTGCTCGACATTCGGTTTCCGTCTCATCGAATGCGAGGAGTCTACCTAGAGACGGCGCAGGATGACGACGGTTACGTCGTCGTCGGTTTCACCCGACGCCATTGCCGTCGACACACCGGTCGCCGTCAGATCACCTGCGCGGCCGAGCGTTTCGCCCAGGCGCTCGATGCCCAAGTCGATCGACTCGTCGCGTCGTTCCACGAGACCGTCGGAGAACATCACCAGACCTTGGCCGCCCTCGATTGTGAACGCGCTCGGCGCATACGTCATGCCGTTGGCCCCGATCGGCGGCGAAAGCCGTACCGGCGCCGGAACAGCCGCACCGTCATGCTGGGTGACATACGGGATGAGATGCCCCGCACACGCCGCGTCGACCTTCCCGGAGTCGACATCGACGCTGGCGACGATCACGGTGACGAACGCACGAGGCACCATGTGCACGCAGAAATCGTTGAGCTGATTGAGTGCTTCGGCAGGTGCGGCTCCAGCGAAGAGATACGCGCGCAGGGTATTTCGCGCCTGCGCCATTGTTCCCGCCGCGGTCATACCGTGGCCCGCGACGTCTCCGATCGCCACGATCAACCGGCCGTCGCGCATCTCGAAGGCGTCGTACCAGTCACCGCCGACGCGACCTCCGAAAGCGGGTTCGTAGTGCGCAGACAGCTCCCAGCCGTCGACGGTGGGGATCGAGGTGGGCAATAGGCTGCGCTGCAGTGTTTCTGCGACGCGAAGCGCGCCTCGCGTGCGTCGGTACAGCGATTCGACGAGGTAGCGCCGTAAGGACTCGGCGGACTCGATCTCGGTGGTCGCCCACGGTTCGCAGCACTGGTGCACGACTTCGCGCCAGCGGTCGAACGACTTGCGGGGGCTGAGGCGGACGCCGTCGCCCTCGCTGACCGCGATCGCCTTGTTGTACGGGTCGCCGCCCCAGTCCACGGATCGCAGCACCTCGCTGCGAAACCAGATGGCGTACTGCCCATCGGGCAGGTTGATCGCGAGCACACCGGACGTCATGTCGGGATCGATGTCGACACCGGGAAGGTCTCGAGACAACGACTCGCTGTTCGCGATCTCGTCGCCCGCGTCGCGTGCCCATTCGGCGATGGCGGTGACCACGTCCGGTGCCGGGACCGACCCGTGAACCCGGTACTCGCCGCCGATATTGACGACTACACCGTCGGCCGGCACGAGATCGAGAAGGCTGGGCGCCCCCAACAGCAGGCTGGACAGCGATTCGCCGTCGTCCAGTGTCGCGGCGGTGAGCTTGCCCAACACCGCCTGCGCGGCCAACCGCTTGTGCAGCTGTTCGTCTTCGAACCGGTCGACCAACCGCAGCGAAAGGGTTGAGCCAAGGAATTCGGCTGCCGCCCTCGTGCCGAACGGCGGCAGGTGCGGCCCGGCGTAGTGATGGCACGCGATCAGGCCCCACAGCTTGCCGTGCCGGAGCAATGAGATCGACATCGACGCTTGCACGCCCATGTTCTGCAGGTACTCGATGTGGATCGGCGACACGCTGCGCAGCGTCGCGTGGGTCAGATCTGTCGGCTCATCTCGTTGCTCGTCGACTGCGGGCACCAGCGGCGATGGCGCATAGCCGACGTCATCGATGAGCCGCAACCAGTTCTTCTCATACAGCGCGCGTGCCTGCGCCGGAATGTCGGTGGACGGATAGTGCAGACCGAGAAACGAGTTGAGCTCATCGCGTTTGGCTTCGGCGACGACCTCGCCGTTGTAGTCCTCGTCGTAGCGGTACACCATGACGCGGTCGAAGCCGGTGAGGTCGCGGACCGCGCGCGCGGTCGCGTCGTACAAGTCGGCCAGGGTGGCGGCGCGGTTGAGCTCGTCTACCGAACCGCGCACCGCCTGGTATGTGTTCGGGAACGAGAATGGCCTTGGGCCATAAGCGATTTCGAACTCGACGAGTAGAACGCCGCTCGGGTCACGGTGCAGGATCGCATCGAATGCACGCGGCTCACCCGCAACATCGATCGTGCACTCGAGCGGGTTGCGCTGGTGTAGATCGCCCAGTACCGATGCCACCTGTTCGACCCGTGCGGCCACGTCGTCGCCGAGGAGAAACGACAGGTGCCGACCAAGGACGTCGTCCACCGAGTGACCGAGCAAGTCCTCGACGTTGGCGCTGACCTGACGAACCTCGAAGTCGGCCTCGCGCACCACCGCGAGGACGCCACGCGGCTGAACGCTGCCGGGGACGTGGATCGGTTCCCGCGCGCAGTTGTCGAGATCGACGGGCGTGCCGACCGGAACGAAGTCGTTGGTGGTCATGTCGACCGTTCGTTCCGCTCGGGGACTGACAACGGCCGAGCCTCCACGTCATCTGATTCGGGAGCCCGCTGCTGGACCATATCCCTGCCAGTATGCACGGTGTCTTATCTCCCAGCATCGGCTAGATCATTCGCACAACACGCACGCCGGGCGAGCGAACACTTCGGCCGATGCCCACCCCCGTGCATGTGTCGCAGGCATGGGGGCTGTGGCGGTGGCGGAGGGATTTGAACCCTCGGACGGGGGTTACCCGTCACACGCTTTCGAGGCGTGCTCCTTAGGCCGCTCGGACACGCCACCGCGTGGCAGCTTACCGACGAGGGTGCCGAGCGCCCAAACCGTCCACACCTCGCGCCCGTCGACCATGGCCCCGTAGCCGCGGGTCAAGGGTGAGCTTTCGAGACCGAATCGACGCGCAGTCGTTGTGCGTGGCCGGCCCCCCAACCGGGTATCGGAGCGCTAGAAAGGTGGCAATGAAGACCCCGAAGACCACAGCACTAACAGCCCTCGCGATCGCCGGGGTGATCGGCTCGCTCGTCCACGCGCCGAGCGCCATCGCCGTGCCCGATTCCGACTACTGCGCAAGCCTGGCCAGGGCGGGATATCCGGGCGATTGCGCCACGTTGACCAGCCTCGCCAAGGACGTGTGCGCCCAGTACGATCGCGGCCTCGATCAGGACACCATCGTGCAGCGCCTGGATGCCACGACCAAGAACGAGGGCCTGTCGAACTTCATCATGGCGGGCGCGGCACTGTACTTCTGCCCGAAGTACGCCAGCACCAACTGAGATCTCAGCGCTGCCGCGCGAAGAATGCCTCCAACGGCGCGGCGCACTCCGCGGCCAGCACTCCCCCTCGGACGTCGGGACGATGCGTCAACCGCCGATCACGCACGACGTCCCACAGCGAGCCGACCGCCCCGGTCTTGGGCTCCCACGCACCGAACACCAGCCGCGACACCCGCGCCATCACCAGCGCACCGGCGCACATCGTGCACGGTTCGACGGTCACCGCCAGCGTGGTGCCCTCCAGGCGCCAGCCGTCGCCCAGCACGGCAGCCGCGGCCCGCATGGCCACGATCTCGGCGTGGGCGGTCGGATCGCCGGTCTCCTCGCGCGCATTGGCCGCCCGCGCCAGGACGGTGCCGTCGGCGGCCAGGACGACGGCGCCGATGGGGACGTCCCGGGGGCCGGCCGCGGCCGCCGCCTCCAACGCGCTCCGGACGAGGTCTTCGTCGGTCACCGGCTTCTACCCGATGACCGCTTCACCGGTCGAGACGCTCCAGCACCGCCGACAGTTCGTCCGCGAAGCCCATCTCACGCGCGATCCGCCCCAGTTGCTCGTCGGCGTACAGGTCGGATTCGTCGAGGATGACGGCCAACACCGCCTCGGGCAGGCCGACGTCGGCGAGCACCCCCAGATCGCCCTCCTCGAACGGCTCCTCGGGATCCAGGTCTTCCTCGCTGATGTCGTTGTCCAGCTTCTCAAGCACCTCTGCGGCGATGTCGTAATCCAGTGCGGCGGTGGCATCGGAGAGCAGCAATCGCGTCCCCGCGGGCGCGGGCCGCACGATCACGAAGAATTCGTCATCGACGTCGAGCAGCCCAAAAACCGCTCCGGCACTGCGAATCTCACGGAGCTCGGTTTCGGCGGCGGACAGGCTGTACAGCGCCGCCGAGCGCATCGCGGCGCAGCGCCATTTGCCGTCTTCCCGGATCACAGCCACGCCGAAGCCGTCCGGGCGGTCGGCGGCCTGCTTCTGCGATGCGGCGCGCTGTGGTCCCATGCCGCCATACGGTAGTCCCCGACCAGGGGATTGACCAGGAAGCCACCCCTGGGCCGATACCGCCCACCACCAGCGATATGCCAGGCTGAAGGGGTGAGGAATACGCCGGTCTGTGTGTTGGGTCTCGGCCTGATCGGCGGCTCCGTGATGCGTGCCGCTGCGGCGGCCGGACGCGAGGTCTTCGGGTACAACCGCTCGGTCGAGGCGGTCACAGCCGCGACGGCTGACGGCTTCGACGCGACCGAAAACCTCGACGAGGTGTTGTCTGCGGCCGCCGCGAGCAACGCCCTCATCGTGCTCGCCGTGCCGGTGCCCGCGCTGTCCCAGATGTTGGCTCGCATCCGCGATGTAGCGCCCCAATGTCCCCTGACAGACGTCACCAGCGTCAAATCGTGCGTCGTGGAAGAGGTCCGCGCGGTTGGACTCCTGGAGCGGTTCGTCGGCGGACATCCGATGGCGGGCACGGCACACTCCGGTTGGGTTGCCGGTGATGCCCAGCTGTTCGTCGGCGCGCCCTGGGTCGTCAGTGTCGACGATCACGTCGACCCCGCCGTCTGGACGCTGGTGGCCGACCTCGCACTGGATTGTGGCGCCGTGGTGGTACCCGCCCGATCCGACGAGCACGATGCCGCCGCCGCAACGATTTCGCACCTGCCGCACCTGTTGGCCGAGGCGCTCGCGACGACCGCCGGCGAGGTGCCGCTGGCCTTCGCACTCGCCGCCGGATCGTTTCGCGACGGCACCCGGGTGGCGGCCACCGCACCAGACCTCGTCCGGGCGATGTGCGAGGCCAACGCAGACCAGGTCCTTCCGGTGCTGGACCGTGCGCTGGATCTACTGAAGCTGGCCCGCGAGGCGCTCGCCGAGGGCAATCCGCTGACCGAGCTCGTCGATTCCGGTCACGCGGCGCGCGTGCGGTACGACAGTTTCAGCCGCCCCGCAATCGTGGCCACCGTGATCGGCGCCGACAACTGGCGAGACGAACTGGCCGCGGCGGGGCGTGCGGGCGGTGTGATCAGATCCGCTCTGCCAGTGTTGGATAGTCCAGGATGAACCCGTCGGAGTCGACGGTGACCGTCGTCTCGGCGACGGGCGAATGCAGTTTGATGCCGTCCGGGGCGCTGCTGTAGCTGATCGTCGCCTCCCCGACCGATAGTTCGGGCAGCCGCACGTACACCACGGGAATCGCCACGGATTCACTGCGCTCGTACAGCCCGGTGCGTCGGATCGGGAGGGCGTTGAAGAACGGGCTGAAGATCACGTCCACATCCAGCGCGCCGCCATAGGCCGAACGGTTCGACTCTCCGGTGTGCTGCTGGACGAGCCACATGTTCTCTTCGTCCCGCGCGATGGACAGCTGCCGCTCCCGCTCGGCGAGAGTGACGGTCATCGACAGCCGCTTGGTGGCGCCCACCTCGTCGGTCACCAGGTCATAGGACGCGGAGAACGCAGGGTGCGACGGGGTGGCGGCGGCGACGATCCGGCCGTGGGCCTTCACGCGGTTGCCCGACAGCTGCACCCGCACCGACTCCATCCGCGGAACGTCGTGCGCGCGCCACGTCAGAGTCGCCGGCCAGGAACCCTGTTGCGCAGAGCGGGCTACTTCACTCACTCATCTACCGTAAGGGACGGAGAGTCCCGTCCGACAGCGGTTGCACGTTTGGCCGGGGAGCGCGACTCCAACGCCACCTCATCGCTGATGAGCGGCTGCGGCATGCGGCGCAGCCGGCCCGAGCCCGGCGCCGACACCCAGACCGAGAACGCCAGCAGAGCGTCGAGGATCAGGGCCAGCGCCGTCACCATCAACGCACCCACCAAGGCGAGGGAGAACTCCCGCACCTTGATGCCGTCGATCAGATAGCGACCGAGCCCGCCGAGGCTGGCATATGCCGCCACGGTCGCCGTCGCAACGATCTGCAGCGTTGCGGTCCGCAGACCGCTGAGGATCAGCGGCATCGCGTTGGGCGTTTCGACACGCAGCAGAATTCGCTTCTCGGTCATGCCCATCGATCTGGCGGCGTCCACCACGCCGGGATCCACGTTGGCGATTCCCGAATAGGTGCCCGCGAGTAGCGGCGGGATACCGAGCAGCATTAGCGCGACGGTCGGCGGAATCAGCCCGAGCCCCCAGAGCAGGACTCCGAGCAGCAGCACCCCGAGCGTCGGCAGCGCGCGCAGGGCGTTGACCCCGGTGACGACCAGGAAAGTGCCGCGGCCGGTGTGACCGATCAGCATGCCGAGCGGGACGGCGATGATCACCGAGAAGACGACGGCGATGACCGTGTACTGCAGGTGCTCGAGAATGCGCGCGGTCAGCCCCGCCGGGCCGCTCCAATTGGCCGCGGTGAAGATGTACGACAGCGCCTCGGTCAGAAAGCTCATCGGGCTCATCCGGTCACCGCCTTGACCCGGCTCGGGCGCCCGGCACGAGACGCGCGTGTCCACGGCGTCAACGCCTTGCCCGCCAACATGATCAGCGTGTCGACGACGACCGCGAGCACGAAGATCGCGATGATGCCCGCGACGATCTGGTCGCTCTTGTTCGCCTGGTATCCCTCGGTGAACCAGGTGCCCAGACCACCGATGCCGATCACGGAACCGACCGACACCATCGAGATGTTGGTGACGGCAACCACGCGCAAGCTGGCGATCAGCACCGGAACCGCCAGTGGCAGCTCGACTTTCAGCATGCGCACCAGCGGTTTGTAGCCGACAGCGGTGGCGGCGTCGAGCACGGCGGGCGACACCGCGTCCAACGCTTCCGGCACCGCCCGCACCAGCAGCGCGACGGTGTAAAGCGTCAGTGCGACGATGACGTTCGCCTCGTCGAGGATGCGAGTCGGGATGATCAGCGGCAGCACGACGAACAGGGCCAGCGACGGGATGGTGAAGATGATGCTTGCCGTCAGCGTGGTGATCCGTCGCACCGTTGTGGTGCGCTGCACGAGCGCTCCGATCGGCACGGCGATGATCAGTCCCAGCAGTATCGGTATCAGCGACAGCCGCAGGTGGATGAGCGTCAGCGCCCACAGGTCGTCGAGGTGGGTGAACAGATAGCGCATCTCACTGACCCCGTCGCTTCGCTCGCCTCACCGCTAGCCCAGTTCCGGAACGCGGCGCTGCACGGCGAGCGCGTCGAGGACGTCGTCGGCGCGCACACCCCCGATCAATGTGCCGTCGCCGTCGACCGCGACACCCAAGCCGCTCGGTGACGACAGCGCGGCGTCGAGCGCCTGTCGCAAGGAGTTGTCCGGCCGGAAGAACGACCCGCCGCCGACGGTGCTGTCGTAGAGCTCCTTGCCGTTGCGGTGCAGCTCGACGCCTTCGGCGTTGATCCACGCGTACGGCTTGCCGTCCTTGATCACCAGGGCCCACTCCCCCTGCGCCAACGACGCGCTGTCGATGTCGGTTTCAGCGACGTGCTTGATGTCGTGCAACGGCAGCCCCGTCGCGTGGAAGAACTGCAGACCTCGATATCCGCGGTCGGCGCCGACGAATGCCGCGACGTGTTCGTCGGCGGGGTTGGACAGCACGAACGACGGGTCGGCGTACTGCAGAAGCACACCGCCGCGACCGAACACCGCGACCTTGTCACCGAGCTTGACCGCTTCGTCGATATCGTGGGTGACGAATACGATCGTCTTACGCAATTCGCTTTGCAGCCGCAGGATTTCAGTCTGCAGATCCTCACGCACCACGGGGTCCACGGCGCTGAACGGCTCGTCCATCAACAGGATCGGCGGGTCGGCCGCCAATGCCCTGGCGACCCCGACGCGCTGCTGCTGACCACCCGACAGCTGCGCGGGATACCGGTTGGCGAGCTTGGGATCCAGTCCGACGCGTTCCATGACCTCGAGCGCGGATTTGCGTGCGCTGCGGCGTGATTCGCCACGCAGCACCGGCACCGTGGCAACGTTGTCGACCACCCGCAGATGGGGCATCAGCCCTGCGCTCTGGATGACGTAGCCGATGCCAAGCCTCAGCTGGACCGGATCAACCTTGGTGACGTCCTTCCCGTCTACGGTCAACGTGCCCGACGTCGGGTCGATCATCCGGTTGATCATCCGCATCGACGTGGTCTTCCCGCAGCCCGACGGTCCCACGAAAACCGTGAGGGTGCCCTCCGGAACCTCGAGCGTCAGGTCGTCGACGGCGACGGTGCCGTCGGGATACTTCTTGGTGACGTTCTCGAATGTGATCATCGGCGCCTACTTCTGAACCGGTTGGTCAAAGCCGTTGTCCTTGATCCATTTCTCGGCGGCTTCGTCGGGGTCGATGCCCTGGTTGCCCTCCACCGACGTGTTGAGTTCGATCAGCGCTTCGGTGGTCAGCTTGGCGCTCACCGCGTCGAGCACGGTCTTGAGTTCGTTCGACATCTTCTGCGACGCGACCAGCGGAACGACGTTCGCAGCGAGGAAAACATTCTCCGGGTCCTCCAGCACCACCAGCTTGTTCTGCTCGATCGACGGTGAGGTGCTGAAGATGTTGGCCGCGGTGATGGCGTTGCTCGTCAAAGCTTTCACCGTCGCGGGGCCACCTCCGTCACTGATCGCGACGAAGTTGGCAGGCGCGATCTCCAAGCCGTATTTGTCCTTCAGGCCCACCAGGCCGGTCACACGGGTCTGAAATTCAGACGGCGCACCGACTTTCACCTCCGGTGAGTGCTTCGCGAGGTCAGCGACCGACTTCAGATTCCACCTCTGCGCGGTCGCCTCGGTGACCGCGAGCGTGTCCTTGTCCTCCGCCGGCGACGGATACAGAATCGACAGGTCGCCCGGTAGGGCTTTGAGCAATGCCAGCAGCACCGCGTCGGGTGTCGTGGCCGTTGCCTCGGGGTCGAAATACTGCAACAGGTTGCCGGTGTATTCCGGTATCAGATCGATGGAATGATCCTGCACCGCAGGGATATAGGTTTCCCGGCTGCCGATGCCGAACTGACGTCGGACGGTGAAGCCGTTGGCCTCCAATGCCTGGGCATAGATCTCGGCGATGATCTTGCTCTCGGTGAAGTCGGCCGACCCGACGGCGATCGATTTCAGGTCGCCCGATATCTGGCCGCCTCCGAGCGGATTGGAGCTTCCGCACGCCGAAAGCATCGACGCGATCAGCGCCAGTGTCGCCGCCAGAATGGCCATGTTCCAGCTACGCGGACTCGACATTCCCCAGCCCTCTCGGCCTTTGCGCATCCTCGGACAGTATCGACATGCACGCAGCAACGCCGCGCTTTAGCTCAGTGTGAATGCGCTGCATGTACCCGCTGCATGTACCCATAGTGGTTTCATCCGACTCCGAAAAGGGCAAGATGAAACCCATGACCACCGATCCGTCCGTTCCGCCCGACCCGCCGCCACCGTCGGCGTCTGGGAAGGGGATGCCGCCGGATCCGGTCGCGACGCCGGGCGAATACCTGGTCAAGCCGGAATCGGCGGTGAAATTCACGCGCGCTGCAGCGTTGTGGTCGGCGCTGATCACCGGATTCGTGATTCTGATCGTGCTGCTGGTGTTCATCATGCAGAACACCGAATCGACCACCATCCACTTCTTCGGCTGGGAGTGGAATCTGCCTGTGGGCGTGGCGATTCTGTTGGCTGCGGTGTGCGGGGGGCTGCTGACGGTTGCGGTGGGGACCGCGCGGATTGTTCAGCTGCGCCGCGCCGCGAAGAAAAACCTCAAGGCCCAGCCCTTCTGAACTCAGCGGGCCAGCGTCTCCAGGCCCGCGCTGATCAGCGGTCCGACCGCTTGGGCCACCTCGTCGGTGTCGTCGGCGACGCCGCCGCCCTCCCGGCCGCGGTAGGCGATCCCTGCCGAGATGATCGCGAGCTTGAAGTAGGCCAGCGCCATGTAGAACTCCCAATGATCCAGTTCAACCCCGGCCGCCCTGGCGTAGCGCTGCGCAAGTTCGTCGGCCGTCGGGATCAACGGCGATGACCACGCCGCGTCCGCATGCACGAGGTTGAACATCGGATGGCGGTACACGCACATCAGCGCGGCATCGCTGATCGGGTCGCCGAGTGTCGACATCTCCCAGTCGAGGACGGCGAGCACCTTGGTGGCATCGTTCGCGTCGATCATCGTGTTGTCGATGCGGTAGTCACCGTGCACGATCGCGCTGCGGCTCTGCGCCGGAATCGCTTCTGCCAGAGCCGAATGCAACCGTTTCACGTCCGCGTCGCACGGATCGTCGGCGAATCGCACGAGGTCCCACTGCCCACCCCAGCGACGAACCTGACGTTCCAGATAGCCGGTCGGCTTGCCGAAGTCACCGAGGCCGACGGCTTCGGGGTCGACCGAGTGCAGATCGGCGAGAACCTTGATCAGTGCGTCGACGCAGTCGTTGATGGTCTCCTGGTCGCCGAGTGCCTCGAGTTGTTTGGTGTGCCGGACCACGCGGCCTTCCACGTACTCGACCATCTGGAACGGCGCACCCAGCACGGAGTCGTCGTTGCGCATCGTGACGGCGCGTGCCACCGGGACCGGAGTGTCGGCCAGCGCGGCGACCACCCGGTATTCGCGCGCCATGTCGTGTGCCGACGGGGTCAGCCCGTGCAACGGCGGCCGGCGCAGCACCCACTTGGACGCATCGTCGTATACCAGGAAGGTCAGATTGGACCGGCCGCCGGAGATGAACTCGCCGCGCAGTTCGCCCGCCCGCGGGATGCCTTCCGAGCGCAGGTGACGGTCCAGAGCATCCAGGTCAAGGCCCTCCAGCGATATGGGCGGTGTAGTCACTGGACTTGTCTACCACTGCTGGTTTCGCGGCAGCAGGTCCCATACGTGCTCGGTCGAATTGACGCCCGCCACGAAGAACGTCTTCTGCTTCGCCGACCAGAGCAGCCGGGTGACGCCCGCGTAGTCGACCTGCACGCACAGCAATCGCTTGGTCTTCATGACCGTATGGGCGACGGCGTTGATGACGCCGCCGTGGGTGAAGACCGCGACGGTGTCCTCGTGGTCGGCGGCGGCGAGGACATCCCCGACGCCAGCGTTGACCCGCGCGATGAACGCAGGCTGATCGACCCCGCTGGGCAGGTCGCCGCTGGCCAGGCGCTTCATGTCCTCTTCGGAGATGTGCTCGACCGGGGTGTAGTGCGAAAGGTCGCGGTCGTACTCGGCGAGCCGGTCGTCGACGTCGATGGTCATCCCCAGCGCATCGGCGACTGGCTGCGCCGTCTGCCTGGCCCGGATCTGCGGGCTGCTGACGATGCGGCTGATCGGGAAGCGTGCCAACGCGTCGGGCAGCCGCTTGGCCTGCTCGATGCCCTCTTCGGACAGTTCAGGGTCGGAGCCTTCGCCGGGCTCGCTGCGGTGCGGCAACGCGTGCCGGATGAGTAGCAACTGCACCGTGCCACCATAGGACGCGTGCGCGCATTCGCCTGTCCCGTGTGCCACAACTTCACACCGTTCGAGGCGGACCGGTGCCATACCTGCCATGCCGCGCTCGGGTTTCACCCGCCGACGATGTCGATGCTCGTGGTCACCGACGGCGCGGTCAGCGTCAACGGACGGCAGTGGATCCGGTGCACCCAAAGCGGCCCGCTTGACTGCAATTGGCTTGTCCCGGAGCAGGAGCGGGACCCCCACCAGCGTGGCCGCTGCCAAGCCGACTCCCTGATTCGCCGCGAGCCCGACGCCTCCGACACCATCGCGCGGGAGAAGCTGGTGCCGACGACCGCGGCCCTTCGCCGGCTGGTCTATCAGCTCCTCGACATCGGCCTGCCCGTCGATCCGTTCTGGCGCCGCGACGGTGGTCTGGCTTTCGACCTGGTGTCCAGCTACAGCGCTGGTGAACGCGTGGTGATCGGCCACGCGAACGGGGTCATCACCATCGACCTGGTCGAGTCGCTCGACGCGTATCGCGAGACATTGCGGGTGCGGCTCGGCGAGCCGTACCGGACCATGCTCGGGCACTTCCGCCACGAGGTCGGCCACTACTACCAGAACGTGCTGGTCGAGACAGGCCCCGGCGCCGACAGGTACCTGGCCCAGTGCCGGGACCTGTTCGGAGACGAGCGCACCAGCTACTCCGATGCGCTGGATCGGCACTACACGTTCGGTGCACCCGAGGGTTGGCGGGACACCTTCATCTCCGAGTACGCGACGATGCATCCGTGGGAGGACTTCGCGGAATGCTTCGCCCACTATCTGCACATCACCGACTCCATCGAGACCAGCTACGAGGCGGGCATGGTGTTGCACGCCGACCGGCTGCGCTTCTCGGCGCCCCGCGACGTGGTGCCTCAACAGTCCTATGCGGACGTACCCGTCGAACAGATGCTGTACGACTGGAAATGGATGTCGCTGTTCTTCAACCGAATCAACACGGGGATGGGTAAGAATCCGCTGTACCCGTTCGAGATTCCGTCACCGGTGGTGGCGAAGTTGGGGTTCGTGCACGGGGTGATCCGGGAGACCGCCACCGAACAACGCCGCGAGGAGGAAGCACCGACGTGAGCTCACGAGGGTATGCCGACGAACTGTTCGACCTCACCGACCGGGTGGTATTGGTCACCGGCGGCAGCCGCGGGCTGGGCCGGGAAATGGCCTTCGCGGCCGCGCACTGCGGCGCCGACGTCGTCATCGCCAGCCGCAAGTACGACGCATGCGTGGCGACCGCGGAGGAAATCGCCGCCGCCACGGGACGCGCAGCGCTGCCGTATCAGGTGCACGTCGGGCGGTGGGACGAGCTGGACGGGCTCGTCGAGGCGGCATACGACCGCTTCGGCAAGGTCGACGTGCTCATCAACAACGCCGGCATGTCGCCGCTCTACGAGTCGCTTCCCTCGGTCACCGAGAAGTTGTTCGACGCGGTCGTGAACCTGAACTTGAAGGGCCCGTTCCGGCTGTCGGCGTTGGTCGCCGAGCGGATGGTGGCCGCCGGTGGCGGATCCATCATCAACGTCAGCTCGACGGGATCACTGCGTCCAGGGCCGCACGAGCTGCCCTACGCGGCGGCCAAGGCCGGACTCAACGCATTGACGGAGGGGCTGGCGCTGGCCTATGGCCCGACCGTACGCGTCAACACGTTGATGCCCGGTCCGTTCCTCACCGACGTCAGCAAGGCGTGGGACATCGAGGCAACGACGGCCGGTGCGCAGCGGTTTGCGCTCAAGCGGCTCGGCCAGCCTGCCGAGATCGTCGGCGCCGCACTGTTTCTGGCGTCGGATGCGTCCAGCTACACCAGCGGGTCGATCCTCAGGGTAGACGGCGGGATTCCCTAGTCAGGTTCCGCGCCGAACGTGGGTTACCCGCACTCGTTTGGGCGAAAAAGCGTGCATCAACTCCACGCGGGGCGAAGGAATGCGGACTACGCGACCGCCGTCGCGATGTCGGCGCTCAGCGGAGCAATGGCTCCGAGGATCTGATCGACGGTCGCACCCGGAACTCCCGCAGCGGACAGGCTGGCCGCCAGGTGGTTGGCCACCAAGGTGAAGTGGTGCATGGTGATTCCCCGGCCCTGATGTACCTGCCGCATCGGCGCGCCGGTGTAGGGCTCGGGGCCGCCGAGCGCCGCGGCGAAGAACTCGACCTGTTTCCCTTTGAGTCTGGCCATGTTCGTGCCGGTGAAGAAGTGGGCGAGTTCAGCGTCGGTGAGTACCCGATCATAGAAGTCGGCGACGACGACCTCCAGCCCCTCGTACCCACCGACCTGAGCGAAAACGGTTGGCATGGAGCGAGTACAGCGCGTAGTCGTTGCGCGCCGGTTTTCGCTGAGTTGCGGTCGCGCTAAATCGTCCTCACACGGGTTGAGCGCGACTACGGCGTGATGATGTTGAATCCGGGGTCCGGCCGGTCCAAAACCGCGATCAGCGACGGCAACGCCTCGGCGTCACCGGTGACCTCCAGTCCAGGCGAATCCGAGTCGCCCGCTGCAAATGCCAACAGCCGCAACTTGTTCGCCAGCTTCACGGTTGCCTGCGCGGTCGCCGCATCGGCGGGCACCTTGCGGTACACCAGCACTCCATTGCGGAGCGTGAGGCGGTAGTTGGTGTCGACGTCGAGGAAGGTGATGTCGACGGCGATGTCGAGATCCCATGCCTTCGGCCCGTTCAGGTTGATGGCGAACGTGTCGAACATCTGCTCGGGCGTGAGCTGGCCCAAGATCGACGGCGACGCCGCCGTCGTCGGAGTGCCGAAATTCCCTTCCCGCAGCTCGGTCGCGCCGGCCAGGAAGAAGTTGCGCCACACGGCGTTCTCAGCCCCGTACGCCAGCTGCTCCAAGGTGTCCGCGTACAGTTCGCGCGCGCCCGCGTGGTTCTCGTCGGTGAAGATGGCATGATCGAGTAGCGTTGCGGCCCAGCGGAAATCGCCGTCGTTGAAGGCCGCCCTGGCGAGTTCCACCACCTGATCGAGGCCGCCCATGGCCTCGACATAACGCGGTCCGATCGCCTCCGGCGGATGCGCCCACAACCGACCCGGGTTGCCGTCGAACCACCCCATGTACCTCTGGTAGACCGCCTTGACGTTGTGGCTGACCGAACCGTAGTAGCCGTGGGTGTTCCACGCCTTTTCAAGGGCAGGCGGCATCTTGAACGTTTCGGCGATCTCGATTCCGGTGTAGCCCTGGTTCAGCTGTCGCAACGTCTGGTCATGCAGATAGGCGTATAGATCCCTTTGTACGGAAAGGAATTCGACGATCTCCTCGCGGCCCCACGTCGGCCAGTGATGCGAGGCGAACACGACGTCGGCGCGGTCGGCGAAGGTGTCGATGGCCTCGGTGAGATAACCGGCCCAGCCGTGTGGGTCACGCACCAGCGCACCGCGCAGCGTGAGCAGATTGTGCAGGTTGTGGGTGGCGTTCTCGGCCATGCACAGCGCGCGGAACTTCGGGAAATAGAAATGCATTTCAGCGGGCGCCTCGGTTCCGGGCGCCATCTGGAACTCGATCTCGACACCGTCGATGGTGTGCGTCTCCCCGGTCTCGCGAATATCGAGCGTCGGAACGATCAGCGCCACCTCGCCGGTGGATCCGACCTGCCCCAGTCCGCAGCCCACCTGTCCCTGCGGGCCCCGGTCCAGGGCCGCCCCGTACATGTATGCGGCGCGGCGCGCCATCGCCGTTCCGGCATAGACGTTTTCCTGCACGGCGTGTTCGGTGAAAAGCTCGGGGGCGATGATCACGACCTTGCCTGCATCGACGTCGGCCTGGGTCGTGACTCCGAGCACGCCGCCGAAGTGGTCGACGTGGCTGTGGGTGTAGATGACCGCGACCACGGGACGGTCGCCGCGGTGCGCGCGGTAAAGCGCAAGCGCCGCCGCGGCGGTCTCGGTGGAGATCAGCGGGTCGATGACGATGATCCCGGTGTCGCCCTCGATGAACGTGATGTTCGACAGGTCCAGGCCCCGCACTTGATAGATGCCGTCGACCACCTCGTAGAGGCCCTGCTTGGCGCACAGCTGACTCTGCCGCCACAGGCTGGGATGCACGGTCGTCGGCGCGTCCCCGTTGAGGAATGCGTAGACGTCGTTGTCCCACACCACTCTTCCGTCGGCAGCCTTGACCACGCACGGCTCGAGTGCGCCGATGAATCCGCGGTCGGCGGCCTCGAAGTCGGTGGTGTCGCCGAACGGAAGGGCGCCCAGGTGCTCGCGGTGGGCGGACTCTATGACGGCGGTGGGTGGCTTCTGATCCATGCGTTCACGATATTCATCCGTCAGGAGTGGCGGGCGCGATCTTCGTAGTCCCGACGTTCGGGTTTGTCGACGGCGTCGGCGAAAATTCGGTCGGCGTTCATCGCGCGGGTCACCGCTTCGCTCAGGCGCTGGGGCAACCGCGACGTGATCGCCATCATCACCGAGGCCTGGCGCGTCACGATCAAGCGCGGCTTCGGTTTTTCGATGAGACGCAGGATGCCCGCCGCGATGTCCTCGGGTTGAGCGTTACGCATCCCCGGCATGCTGGCGACCCCGTCGATCATCGAGGTGTTGGTCAGCGTCGGCAGCACCGCGGAGGCATGTACGCCGGTGCCGCGTAGCTCCATCCGCGCGGTGTCGGTGTATCCGATGACGGCATGCTTGGTCGCGCAGTAGGTCGCGATGCCGGGCACCCCGTTGATCCCGGCGAGCGAGGCGATGTTGATGATGTGACCCGTGCCGCGCTTGACCATTCGCTGCGCCGCGAGCTTTGTGCCGAGGATGACGCCGGTGGCGTTGATCGCGATGGTGCGCGCGGTTACCTCGTCTGGTTCGTCCAGGAAGCGACCGGTGGGGCAGATGCCCGCGTTGTTCACCAAGACGTCGACGGGCCCCAGTTCACGTTCGACGTCGTCGAGAAAGGTGGTGAAGGACTGCCGGTCGGTCACGTCCAGGCGGGCATAGAAACCGAGGTCGAGATCCGCGCCTGCCTCCTTGACCGTCGCTTCGTCGACATCCCCGATGGCCACCTTGGCGCCGAGGCCATGCAGGATCTTCGCGGTGGCAAGGCCGATGCCCCTCGCTCCTCCGGTGATGGCGACAACTTTTCCGTTGACTGCGGATGCTCCCGACATGGCTGACCTCTTTCGCCGAGTGACTCAGCCCTATTGTTCGGCCAACCAGCGTTCGCCGCGCCGTTTCGACGCCCTCGACAGCCAGGCGTCCTGGATCAGCTCCGTGAGCTCGGCTTTGCCGATCGACGACAACCGGCTGGCGCGCACCAGCACCGACAGGTGCCCGTCGAACCGGTCGGTGGTGAAGAACGGCGAGTGCGGGTCCTGGACGAGAGCGAGCTTGTCGGCTTCCGACTCGACCCAGATCATGATCACGTCGGCGTATCGCTCACCGGTTTCGGCATCTTCGGCATCAGGCTGCGGCGTGCGGAAGAACACGAACGACTTGCCACCCACCTGGTAGATCGCGTTGCCCTTGGGCCCCTCGATGCGCGTTGTATGCGGCATCGCCGCGGCGATCTCATGCACGTCGGCAACGCGTGCCGGCCGGTCACGCATGACGTTCCAGCCGATGCAGCACGACATCGCAGAGCGTGCCGTCGCGCACGGTGGCGGTCATGTAAGTACAGAACTCCTGGCGCCGACGGTCCGTCGGCGAGCCCGGATTCAGCAGTCTCAGACCGGTTTTCGCGCACGAATCCCACGGGATGTGGCTGTGACCGAAGACCAGCACATCGGTGTCGGGATAAGCCTTCGCCATCCGCGCATCGCGGCCGCCGGATGCTCCGGTCTCGTGTGTGACGGTGAACCGCACACCGTCGAGCGTGACGTCCGCGCGTTCGGGAAGCCGGTCGCGCAACTCGGCGCCGTCGTTGTTGCCCCAACAGGCGATGAGCCGCGCGGCGCGGGCCTCGAGGGCATCGAGCAACGCCGGTTCCACCCAGTCGCCGGCGTGGATCACCACGTCGGCCGCGGCGACCTCGTCCCACACCCGTGCCGGAAGGTCGCGGGCACGCTTGGGCACGTGGGTATCGGCGATGAGGAGAAGCCGCACCGCCCCAATCTATCGGCCCGAGGACGTCCGGCATCCGGGCGGCGACGCAGGCATCATGGTTCCGTCAGCCGTTCGGGCGCGGTCATAGGGCCACCGTGGCGGCTACGTCGATTTCGTCGGCGCGAAAACCTCGATGACACCGTTGCTTTCACGCACCGCAAGCTTGGGCAGCGGCGGCGGCGCGACGGGCAGCTGATGGGTGAGCGTGGCGCCCTCAAGTGAGAACGACGTCGAGTGGCACGGGCACCGCAGGCGATTATCCGGGGCATCTAGCCACAGCTTGCAGCCCTGATGCGTGCACACACCGGAGACCGCCTCGAGTTTGGCGTCGACGCGGTGCACGAAGCCGTTGACCGACCCGAGATCGAAGGCCAGCGCAGAGCCCTCGGCGAGGTCGTCGCTGGATCCGACGGGTTGCCATGTCCCGTGGTTCGGATCGAGTTCACCCTGCGCGGGCGGTTTGGTGGTCGTCGGGCTGTTGGGGGCCAGCAGGTTGCGCCCGACCACGAGGCCGGCCGCGGCTGAGGCGGCGGCCACCGAACCGCCGATCACCACCGACCGCCGGCCAGGCGTCCATGCGGACTGTTTCGGCTCGTCGGCCATGTCGCCCGACAACCGGCGATGGAGGTCGGTCAGAAACTCCTCGCGCGGGGCGTCGCTGCCCAACCGCGCAGCCCGTAGATCGATCGCCGTCTTCATCTGCTCGGCTTCGAATTCGTCCGGCCGCGCGCGTTCGGTCGCTTTACCGGCCAGCAGCCTGTCGACGAATCGGCGTAGGTTCTTCTCGCTCACCGGGCCGCCTCCCCACTGTTCTGTGCCGCCATACGCAGGGCCCGGTGCTGCAGCACTTTGGCATTGGCGACGCTGACACCCATGTGGCTCGCGGCCTCCCGTACCGAAGCCGCCTGCAGAAAACGCAGTTCCAGTATCCGGCGGTAGTTGTCAGGTAGCCGTTGCAGCAGCCGTCGTACGGTCTCGGGCGCGTCGCCGACAACCTGCTCGGGTTCGGACGACTCGGGAACGTCCTCGTCGATGGATGTGATCTGCCGCCCCATCCGGTCTCTCCAGTACGCGGCGAGCACCGTGCGCGCAGTCGTGTGCAGGTAAGCCCGCACCTCGGGGATCGTCGCCGAAATTCGCATCGGCCGCAGCGCCGTCATGAACACTTCAGCAGTCAGATCCTCGGCGTCCGGTTGATTGCCGACCTTGCGGTACATCAGGCGATACACCCAGGTGACGTTGTCGCGGTATACCGAGTCCCAGTCCGGATAAGCAGCGCCCGTCACCGGTTGCAGCCCTCTCCTCGAGCGCGGTTGCACGCCATTCTCGATGGGGATCACACGTCGCCGTCCTGGAATCGACCTTGAGGAATGCTGTGGATGTCGCTAGGCCGCCACAACCTGTTCACGGTCCGCAGCGGTGCGTCGGTTCACTTTCGCGTCAACCGAGTAGGCCCCCGCTCCGATGATGAGGAGGAAAAGGCTGCCGCACAGCATCGCGAATTCGAGTCGTGCCTCGTGGAGGAAGTCCCAGATGCCGCTCTCCTTCGGATAGAGCGCGGCGTTTCCCCACAACAGGGGCACCTTGGTGAGCAGGATCGCGCCCAACATGTCGGCGATCATCGGCAGCGTTGCGAACCGGGTGCACAGGCCGACCAGTATGAGCAGCCCGCAGCCGATTTCGAGAACCCCGTCGAGGTTGGCGAGCAGATCGCTGGCGGGCAGACCGATCTTCGCGAAGCGGCCGGGGCCGAGGGCATCGGCCCTGACGAACTTGAGGACGCCTTCGACGACGAAGATCGTCCCGACGTACAGGCGGATGAGCAGAATTGCGCTCGAAGCGCGAGTGATCGAGTTCAGTGACATGCCAGTAGATAGGCATATGGGTTACAGCGTGAGCGCGCCCGAAGGGATTCGAACCCCTAACCTTCTGATCCGTAGTCAGATGCTCTATCCGTTGAGCTACGGGCGCATGCATGTTCAGTTGTTGCCGCCGGCGAGCCGGCAGTCGAGCGCGGAGGCGAGAGGATTTGAACCTCCGGCCCGGTTTAAGCCGGGCAACTCATTAGCAGTGAGTCCCATTCGGCCGCTCTGGCACGCCTCCCGACGTTTACCGCCGATCCGACAGAGTACACAGCCGCATCAGCGCGAAGCAAAGCAGATCAGAGGCGCATCGAGGCGCACCATAAACTGATCGGGTGACCGCCCGCCTGCGACCCGAACTTGCCGACCTGCCGGCATACGCACCCGGCAAGACGGTGCCCGGGGCGATCAAGATCGCGAGCAACGAGACCGTGCATGGGCCGCTGCCCAGCGTGCGGGCGGCCATCGCGAAGGCCACCGACAGCATCAATCGGTATCCCGACAACGGCTATGTGGAGCTCAAGGGGCGGTTGGCCAAGACCATAGACGACGGGGCCTTCTCGCCGGAGCACATCTCCGTGGGCTGCGGATCGGTCAGTCTGTGCCAACAGTTGATCCAGATCACCTCCTCCGTCGGGGACGAGGTCCTCTACGGCTGGCGCAGCTTCGAGATCTACCCGCTGCAGGTGCGTACCGCGGGGGCGACGCCCGTGCAGGTGCCACTGACCGCCCACACCTTCGACCTCGACGCGATGCTGGCCGCTATCACCGACCGCACCCGGCTGATCTTCGTCTGCAACCCGAACAATCCCACCGGCACCGTCGTCGACCCCGAGAAGCTGGCTGCGTTCATCGAGGCGGTGCCGTCCGACATCCTGGTCGCCCTCGACGAGGCGTACGTCGAGTACATCCGCGACGGCATGCTGCCGGACAGTTTCGGATTCGTGCGCTCCCACCGCAATGTCGTTGTGCTGCGGACGTTTTCGAAGGCATACGGGCTGGCCGGACTGCGTATCGGTTATGCCGTGGCCGATCCCGACGTCGTCGCGGCGCTGAGCAAGGTCTACGTCCCGTTCACCGCGACCAGTGTTTCGCAGGCGGCGGCCATCGCATCGCTGGACGCCGCCGACGAGCTGCTGGCCCGCACGGACACGATCGTGGCCGAACGCGCCCGGGTGACCGAGACGCTTCGGGACGCCGGGTACACCGTGCCGCCGTCGCAGGCCAACTTCGTCTGGCTGCCGCTGCCCGGCCGCGCGCAGGAGTACGCCCGCGCCGCGGCCGACAGCCGGATCATCGTGCGACCCTACGGCGAGGATGGGGTGCGGGTCACCGTCGCAGCCGAGCACGAGAACGACATGTTCCTGGAGTTCGCCCGCAGCTGGATCGCAACCGCGTGACTTCAACGTCGCAGGCACCGAGTCGCCGGAGGTTCGATGAGCTTGCCTCGCACACGGGGCTGATTCCGTACGCCGAGCTCGAACAGTTCTGGTCCTCTCTCGAGCCAGTCGACATCGATTTCATGATCGGCGAGTGGAGGGGCGGCGAGCTGCCGTCCGGCCACCGCGGAGAGGGCTTTCTGGGCGATCGCTGGTTCGGCACGACGTTCCGCTCGGCCACCGATGTCGACCCAGCCGTATGTCTCGACGAAGACGGCAACAAGTACTCGAATACAGAAGTGATGAACGGCTCAGCCACTCTGTGGATGGAAGAGTTTCGCGGCGAATTGACCGCGACCATGGTTTATGACGCCATGCCGATCCACGATCATTTCAAGAAGGTCGATGACAACGTCGTCGTCGCAATCACGAACGGAAAGGGTGCGCTCGACGGCGGCCGGTACTTCTTCTTCTACCTGGAGCGCGTCTAGTCCGGCCTGCGGCCGGTGTACGCCAGCAGCTTTTGCAGCGACCCGGCGTCCTCGGGCATCTCGATCGGTTCGTCGAAGCCCGCGTTGCTGCGACCCTGCGGGGTGATGATGGTGCGCGCCAGCCCCATGACGTAGTCGGACAGCGAATCGGGTGCGTTCACCTCGCGCCCGACCGCCGCCGCGTAATCCCAAGCGTGCACCAGGAATTCGAGCGACAGGATGCCCGCCATCACCTTGGCGGGTGCCTCGTTGTCGCCGAACGCCACGGTGCCGTCGAGCCCGCGCCGCTTCCAGGCATCCAGCGCCGGTCGCCCGGCGAGCACGACCTGTCGCTCCACCGAATCCGACCGATCCCGTTCCGGGAACTGCGCGCCGGCCGCGCCGCCGAGCACGGTGATCGAGTTCATCAGGTGATCGGTGAGGCTCGCGACGTCGAACTCGCGGCACGGCGTCTGCTTGTTCAGGTCGTCGTCAGCGATTCCGTGCAGCACATGTCCCAGCACGGCGAAGGTGGCTTCGGCACATTCGAGTTCGTCGACCGGAGGCGAATCAGGTCCGGGGCGCAGGTCGTCGGGCATGCTGCCACGCTACGTGGCGGCACCGCCTATCGTTGCGCAGATGAAGACGCACGTGCGGGTTGGGGCCGCGGCCCTGATCGTGGTGGGCCTGGCCGCCGGTTGCTCGCGCACCACGGAGGGCCAGGTCGCCCAGACCACCGAGCCCGGTCCCGACTTGACGTCGGAGCCCACGGCGACGGCACAGCCGACGATCCCCGGCTTGCCGGGCTTCGAGATCCCCGACATCCCCGGTCTGCCCGGACTGCCGGGCTCCGACGTTCCCGACGTGCCGCCTCCGCCGAACGCGACGTCGATGACGTGCGAGGAGTTCGCCGATCTCGACGAGGCCACGCAGAAGGCCGTGGTCCGCGCCATCCTCAAAGACCAGGGCAGCGGCACCGACGAAACTGCGGAGATGACGGCGCTGCTCATGGCCGGCGCCATGTGCCAGTTCATGCCCGGCCTCACGGTCAGTGAGATCGTGACCGGCTCCCCGCCGTGAGTCGTTAGCCTTCTGGCCCATGGGCGAGAAAAATGATGCATACGAATCCGTCACCGTCGACGTCAAGGACCGCGTCGCGCAGGTGACCCTGGTCGGTCCGGGCAAGGGCAACGCGATGGGCCCGGCGTTCTGGGCGGAGCTGCCCGAGGTGTTCGGCAAGCTCGACGCCGACCGCGAGGTGCGGGCCATCGTCCTGACCGGCTCCGGCAGGAACTTCAGCTACGGGCTCGACCTGGTCGCGATGGGCAGCACCCTGTCGAGCGTGCTCGCCGACGGCGCCACGGCCCGTCCTCGCTCCGACTTCCACGCCACCATCCTGCGTATGCAGGGCGCCATCAACGCCGTCGCGGACTGCCGCACGCCCACCATCGCGTCGGTGCACGGATGGTGCATCGGCGGCGGTGTCGACCTGATCTCGGCCGTCGACATCCGCTATGCCAGCGCCGACGCCAAGTTCTCGGTGCGTGAGGTCAAGCTGGCGATCGTCGCCGACGTGGGCAGCCTGGCCCGACTCCCGCTGATCCTGTCCGACGGACACCTGCGCGAGTTGGCGTTGACTGGCAAGGACATCGACGCCGCCCGCGCCGAGAAGATCGGCCTCGTCAACGAGGTGTATGACGACGCCGCAGCGACCCTGGCCGCCGCACACGAGACCGCGGCCGAAATCGCCGCGAACCCGCCGCTGGTGGTCAACGGGGTCAAGGACGTGTTGGATCAGCAGCGCATCGCCAGGGTCTCGGAGAGCCTGCGCTACGTCGCGGCGTGGAACGCGGCATTTCTGCCGTCCAAGGATCTGGGCGAGGGCCTCAAGGCGACGTTTGAGAAGCGGCCACCGAACTTCACCGGGGAATAGGGGTCAGCGGCGCTCGTCGGAGAGGCTGGCGCGCAACGCAATTGCGAGGATCACCGTCGTGAACACCAGGCTGCCCGCCTCGATCCAGCCGATGAGGTCGCCGGCACCATGGTGTGGATCGACGATGTGGCTAAGTGAGTGCAGCGCCCAGTGCAGCGTCGCGAACGCAAGGGCGGGTACCCGCCACGACACCCGCCGTACGGCGGCGAGCAACAGCAGGCCCTGCGGGATCTCGAAGGACGCGTTGTCGAAGATGTAGTGATCGTTGCGTACGCCGAAGGTCCCGATCGTCTCGAAGAACGGTCCGGGCGCGAACAACATGAACAGTCCGAGGCCCAGGGCGTACACCCCGAAGACGATCAGCGTCACCTCGACGAAACCGCCTCGTGTACGGGTGGGAGTCGTCGTCATACCGTCACGCTAGTGCGAAACCGTCTCATGACGGGTGCCAATCAGATGACGCCTTCGGGTGACAATTTTGCTCCGCGGCCTCAGGCGGCTGCGCGCAGCAATGGCCGTAGCTTCGCGGTTTTCTCAGGAGTCCAGCCAGGTGGGGACAGGATCGCGACCCATGCGTCGGCCACCGCACCGATGAACACGTGCCCGTGCCCGTCGGGCACATCGGTGGACACCGCCATATCCGCAGACACCTGGAGAAAGGTCACCACCGGTATCCATCGTGTGCTGGGCAGGACATCGGGACCACGCGGTTCGCGCAGCCAATCCGGTTCGGAGAACAGAAGATCCGGGGAGAACCACGTGATCGGATCCGATGCGTACTGCAGGTAGACAACGCGTGGCTTCGACCATGGCTCATCAGGGCGGTCGAGGGCAGCGGCGTTATCGACGAACCGAACGTGGGCACCGTCGCGGTAGATCGGCAGCCACTCAGGAGAACCCGCATCTCGGTTCCTGGTGATGTTGTTCCAGACGGTGTTGTTGAAAGTGGGTCCGGTGAACAACGCTCCGTCGGTTCGGGCGACAAGATTGCTCAACGCGAGAAATGCCGCCTCGCCGCCGAAAGAGCCGAGGCTCTCGCCGAATACCACCAGCTTGGGTCGCTTGCTCTCCGGGCGGGCCTGGATCAACGCATCGACGGCCTCGAACAGCGCCTGGCCCGCCTGGCGCGCGTTCTCTTGGTCGACGAGGAAGGACAACGCGCTGGGAAGGAACGAGTACTGCATGGACACGATCGCGGTGTCGCCGTTGTACAGGTACTCCAGCGCGTCCGCCTGGGCCATGTTGATCCAGCCGGTTCCCGTGGTCGTCGCCACCGCCACCAGCTGGCGATCGAGCCCGCCGGCGCGCGCCAGTTCCCGTGCAGCCAGCTCGGCGGTGGCTTGGATGCCGGCGGCGGAATACTTTCCGGCATAGGCACGTATCGGTTCAGTGGCCGGCTTACCGTTGAATGCCGTCAGTTCCTCGACCGTAGGTCCAGCGGCGACGAAGATCCGTCCTTGGCGTCCCAAGGTCTCCCAACCGGCCAGCGATTCGGGGCCACCGGAACGAAACTTGTTCTCCGGGGCCGCGAAATCCGGGTGGTCCTCGTCGTTGATGGCGGCGAATGAGCTGTTGATCGTATCCATAGCGACCCGCACCGCTACGCCGTTGATCAGCGCGATCCCCAATACCGCCAGGACGACGACCGTGATGGCCGTTGAAATCCGCCGGGGCACAAAATGATTGAGCTTGCCGATGAGGAGCCGAGCCAGGGCGCCGATCGCCCTGCCGGCCTCGACGAGCACGAACCATACGATGATCGACAGCAGCGCCGCCAGCGGATACGCCCAGAACGGCAACGCCGCCGCACCCATCAGGTTTCGCAGCTGGACCTGCCAGGCATGGAACCAGACAATCATCGCGATCTGGCCGATGACCCCGATCACCACCAGCGCAGTCCACGCTCGCCGCGGCACCGGTGGATCCTCATCCGCCGACCGCACGTACCGCACGAGCCACACGGCCAACACGCCGATGCCGTAGCCGATCGCACCCGCCGTACCGCTGATCAACCCTTGGAACAGCGGACCCCGCGGTAGCAGCGACGGCGTCATCGACAACCACAGGAACACCAGGCCGAACGCAGTACCGGTGAATGTGTACCGGCGCACCCACCATGCAGTCCGCGTCGGTGCGGCCGCGGCGACGCCGGTGTCGGTCACAGCGTCACCCTAGTCAACTGCGATGTTTGTTGTTGCCCAAGCGCTTCTGTCAGCGCCGCTGCACCGGGCTAGCTACCGCCACCGCATCCGCCGCCGCCACAGCCACCTCCGCCGCAACCAGCACCACCGCATCCGCCGCCGCAGCCACCTCCGCCGCCGTCCGAGCCGCCGACACCGTAGTAGCCCGCACCCCCTGCAGCGCCCGATCCGGCCGCCCACCGATTGCGACGCCGCTGGGCCTTCATCGCCCGCCGATTACGCGGGCTGTGCAAGTCCATATAGCTTCGCCGGTAACGGTCCTCGGCCGATTCACCTTCGCGTTCGAGCCGACTGTCCCACAACA
The DNA here is from genome assembly GCF_000230895.2 of Mycolicibacterium rhodesiae NBB3. The sequence goes on along the minus strand of NC_016604.1, from coordinate 2,012,247 downwards.
ACCACGCGACCGACACCACGGCCAACAGCGCCAGTGCCGAGAGTCCTAACGCCACCCCCGCAGCTGTACTCATGGACGAATGCTAATGCCGCTTCCGCACCCCCGCACAGTGTGGAATCGCTATGGGATTGTTAAGGTTTCGGGTCCATCTGCCGGTGACGGATTCATCAACGTCATCGCGTCTTTATGGCGGTGGCGGAGGGATTTGAACCCCCGGACGGTTTTAGCCGTCTCTCGCTTTCAAGGCGAGTGCATTAGGCCGCTCTGCCACGCCACCGCCGACAAGCGTAGGCGATCAGACCCGGCCGAGTTTCGCGGGCGGCGCGGCAGTCTTGAGCGCGACGCTGATGCGACGGCAGTTCTCCCCCATCGCCGCGATCTGCGGGCGCGACAACCGGCACAGGAAATGCGCCCGCACCCCCTCGCCGTAGGTGGCCATCGCTTCGCGCACCGCGGCCCTGCCCTCGTCGGTGATGGACGCGAGCACGCCGCGGCCGTCATCGGGGCTGGCGCCGCGACGCACCAGTCCCTGCAGCTCCAATCGGCGGATCTGCCGGGTGACGCGGCTGGGCAGCGACATCAGGTTTTCTGCCAGATCCCCCATCCGCGATGCCCCGGTCGCGGACTTGTCCAGAATGTCGAGCAAACGCACATCGTTGAGGGTCAGCTGGTGCGCGTCCATGAGCGACCGATTGAGAGTCGCATACATCCGCAACGCCGAATCGAGGAAGTTTTGCCACGATCTCTGTTCAGCGATATCCAGTCCGGGCATATCGCTGGCAGTACGCCCCGCGATGATCTGATCCATTCGCCAATGGTAAATGTCTGGCTGGTTGCTGGGGCTCAAACAATCAGACTGTTTCCGCAGGGTAGTAGGCTTAATTGAATGCAAGCGATCATGGCCGACAGCAAAGGCCAACTGACCTGGCAAGAGGTTACTGACGTCGCGCCCCGCGAGGGCGAGGTACTGATCAAGGTCAGTGCCGCCGGGGTGAACCGCGCGGATTTGTTGCAAGCCGCCGGTAAGTATCCGCCGCCGCCCGGAGCGAGCGAGATCATCGGCTTGGAGGTTTCCGGGACGGTCGCGAGGTTGGGCGACGGAGTCACCGGTTGGGACGCCGAGCAACCGGTATGCGCGTTGCTGGCCGGCGGGGGCTACGCGGAGTACGTCGCCGTACCCGCCGAGCAGGTGATGCCGATCCCGGAAACGGTCGAGCTTCACGAGGCCGCCGCCCTGCCCGAAGTCGCCTGCACGGTGTGGTCGAACCTGGTCATGACCGCAGGCCTGCGGGCCGGCCAGCTGGTCCTGGTCCACGGTGGCGCGAGCGGTATCGGGACGCATGCGATTCAGGTGGCCGGTGCGCTGGGCAACCGGGTTGCAGTCACGGCGGGGGCGAAGAACAAGCTGGAACTGTGCGCCGAGCTCGGTGCAGAAATCACCATCGGGTACCGCGACGAGGACTTCGTCGAGCGAGTCCGCACAGAGTCCGGCGGGGCCGGCGCCGACGTGATTCTCGACATCATGGGCGCCTCCTACCTCGACCGCAATATCGACGCGCTCGCTCCCGACGGCCGGCTGGTGATCATCGGGATGCAGGGCGGTATCAAGGGTGAACTGAACATTGCCAAGCTGCTGGGCAAGCGGGCGGGCGTGATCGCGACTGCGCTGCGGTCGCGCCCGGTGAGCGGTCCGGGAAGCAAGGCCGACATCGTCACCGAGGTGGTCGCCAACGTCTGGCCGATGATCGCCGACGGGCAGGTCCGCCCGATCATCGGCGCCGAGTTCGGAATCGAACAGGCCGGCGCCGCGCACGAACTACTGGAGTCCGGTGAAGTTTCAGGCAAAGTTGTTCTGCGCGTAGCGGATTGAGCCGACTTGTCAGCCCACGTCGGCCGAGCCGACAATTCAGCCCACGTCGGCCGAGCCGACAATTCAGCCCAGAGACGCCAAGGCACGCACGAGCTGGTCGACCTCGGCGGTCGTCGTGTAGTGGGCCAAACCGATCGTCACCGCGCCGCCGATGTCGTTGACGCCGATCACGTCCAGCACCCGCGAACCGGCGTTCGGGATGGCGAGGATGCCGTTGTCGGCCAGCCGCTGCACCACCCGCTCGGCCGGCACGTCGGTAACCGCGAAACTGAGGACCGGAATCCGCATTTCGGGACGGCCGATCACCATGACGGTGGAAAGCGAACGCAACGACGTCAGCAGATACTCGAACAGTCGGCTCATGTAGGACGACGCCGATTGCATCGACAGCGCCAGTCTTTCGCGACGGGTGCCCTGTGCCGCCTCATCGAGTGAGGCCAGGTACTCGATGCTGGCGACGACGCCTGCGAGCAGACCGAACTGGTGTGCGCCGACCTCCAGCCGCGCGGGACCGCGTGCGTAGGGGTTCAACGACATCGAGCTGAACGAGTCGATGACCGAGGGATCGCGGAACACCAGGGCGCCGATCGGGGGGCCGCCCCAGGCCAGAGCGTTCACTGCGACCACGTCCGCGTCGATCTCGTCGATGTCGATCAGTCGATACGGTGCGGCGGCGGAGTGGTCGACGACCACGAGGCCGCCGTTGTCGTGCACCAGTTTGGTGACCGCCCGCAGATCCGTGACGGTGCCAAGCGTCGATGATGCCGAGGTGATCGCGACTAGTCGCGTCGGGGCATCGATCAGGCTCTCCCACTGCCAGTTCGGCAGTTCTCCGGTCTCGATGTCGACCTCGCCCCACTTCACCTTGGCGCCGTAGCGATTGGCGGCGCGCAACCAGGGGGCGATGTTCGCCTCGTCGTCGAGGCGGGTGACCACGATCTCGTAGCCGAGACCGACCCGGGCCGCGGAGGCGTCGGCGAGGGATGTGAGCAGCACCGCCCGGTCCGGCCCGAGCACGACGCCCTCCGGGTCGGCACCGACCAGATCGGCCACCGCCTGGCGGGCTGCCGTCAGCACCGCCGCGCTGCGCTGTGCCGACGGGTGGGGTCCGGCGGGGGTGGGCATGGAACCGCGGAAGGCGGTGGACACGGCCCTCGCCACGGCGTCGGGAATCAGCATGCCGTGCTGTGCATCGAAGTGCACCCAACCGTCGCCCAGCGACGGGTGCAGACCGCGCACCCGGGCGACGTCGTATGCCATGCCAGCCCACCTTCAAGCCTGTAAGGAAATGCACACCGGACACGTTCCTCCGGCGATGACCGGCTGTGCCCGTGGCTTCGAAGCCGGGCCCGGCGCGGGTCACCCTGGCCAGCAATACTAGTCCAGAGCCCTATGGGCCCGGACTCCTCATCGCACAAGGTTGCTGGTGGTCCCGGAGCAATGGACGCAACACGGCTGGCCAGAATACGAATCCGATCCGCGCGTCAACGGCGGCGGGCGTGGAGGTCGCGCGAAACTGACGGGCTAGTGTCGCTAGGTACGACAAGGCCCGCATCTCCCGGTGGCACGGCGATGTAGGGGTCGCGCGAGGAACAGACGGATCAGAGGGAAATGACTGCCAACAACGACGACGACGGCATCGAGATCATCGGCGATTCGCGCATGGCGACGGAGGAAGAGCCCGACGGTAAATCCCTGACCGACCTGGTCGAGCAGCCCGCGAAGGTGATGCGGATCGGCACGATGATCAAGCAGCTGCTGGAGGAGGTGCGGGCGGCACCGCTGGACGACGCGAGCCGTACCCGGCTGCGCGAGATCCACCGGACCAGCATCGCTGAGCTCGAGGAAGGCCTGGCGCCCGAGCTGCGCGAAGAGCTCGAGCGCCTGACGCTGCCGTTCACCGAGGACGGGGTCCCGTCCGACGCCGAGCTTCGCATCGCGCAGGCACAGCTGGTGGGCTGGCTGGAAGGCCTGTTCCACGGCATCCAGACGGCGCTGTTCGCCCAGCAGATGGCGGCGCGCCAGCAGCTCGAGCAGATGCGGGGCCAGGGTGCGCTGCCACCAGGAATGGCTGGACCGCGCGGCGGCGCCGGGACCGGCCAGTACCTCTAGGAGCCCCGCACGTGGCCCCACACATCTCGACGCGCAACGCCTGGGTGGAGTTCCCGATCTTCGACGCCAAGTCGCGGTCGTTGAAGAAGGCATTCCTCGGAAAGGCCGGCGGTGCGATCGGCCGCAACGAGTCCAACGTCGTCGTCATCGAGGCGCTGCGCGACATCACGATGTCGCTGGAACTCGGCGATCGCGTCGGGCTCGTCGGACACAACGGCGCCGGGAAGTCGACCCTGCTGCGGCTGCTGTCCGGGATCTACGAACCCACCCGCGGCGTCGCGACGGTGACCGGCCGGGTCGCGCCGGTATTCGATCTCGGGGTCGGCATGGATCCCGAGATCACCGGGTTCGAGAACATCATCATCCGCGGCCTGTTCCTCGGGCAGACGCGTAAGCAGATGCTGGCCAAGGTCGACGAGATCGCGGAGTTCACCGAGCTGGGTGACTACCTGTCCATGCCGCTGCGCACATATTCGACCGGTATGCGCGTACGTCTGGCGATGGGCGTCGTCACCAGCATCGATCCCGAGATCCTGTTGCTCGACGAGGGCATCGGCGCGGTGGACGCCGACTTCCTCAAGAAGGCTCAGTCGCGGTTGCAGAGCCTCGTCGAGCGCTCCGGCATCCTCGTCTTCGCCAGCCACTCCAACGAGTTCCTGGCCCGCCTCTGCAAGACCGCGATGTGGATCGACCACGGCACCATCAAGCTGACCGGCGGCATCGAGGAGGTCGTGCGCGCGTACGAGGGCGAGGACGCCGCCCGTCATGTGCGCGAAGTCCTCGACGAACACCGCTCGGATTGGCCGGCTACGGTCCCCGATGAGTGACACCGTGTGCGCGGTGGTGGTCACCCATCGGCGTCCCGACGAGCTGGCCAAATCGCTGGAGGCGGTGTCGGCCCAGACTCGCACCCCAGACCATTTGATCGTCGTCGACAACGACGACGACCCTCGCGTCGGCGAACTCGTAGCGGGCCAGCCCATTCCCACGACCTATATCGGTTCACGCCGAAACCTGGGTGGTGCAGGCGGATTCGCGCTCGGAATGCTGCAAGCACTGGCGTTGGGCTCCGAGTGGGTGTGGCTGGCCGACGACGACGGGCGACCGGCGGACTCCGAAGTGCTCGGCGCCCTGCTGGCCTGCGTCGTCAAGCACGGTCTGGCCGCGGTGTCCCCGATGGTGTGCGATATGAACGACCCTGGGCGGCTGGCGTTTCCGCTGCGGCGCGGACTGGTGTGGCGCCGGCGGGTCGAGGAGTTGCGCACCGACGCATCCGATGACCTTCTGCCCGGAATCGCGTCGTTCTTCAACGGAGCGCTGTTCAGCGCGGCGACGCTGGAGGCCATCGGCGTGCCCGATCTGCGACTCTTCGTGCGGGGCGACGAGACCGAACTGCATCGCCGGCTGGTCCGTTCAGGGCTGCCGTTCGGCACTTGCCTGAACGCGGTGTACCTGCATCCGCAGGGCGGCGACGAGTTCAAACCGATCCTCGGTGGGCGGATGCATACGCAATACCCCGACGACGCCGCCAAGCGGTTCTTCACCTATCGCAACCGCGGATACCTGCAGTCGCAGCCCGGGATGCGGAAGCTGGTGTTCCAGGAATGGGTGCGATTCGGCTGGTACTTCCTGGTGTCGCGGCGCGATCCCGCCGGCTTCATCGAGTGGATTCGGTTGCGGCGCATGGGCCGCAAGGAAAAGTTCGGGCGGCCTGCACTCGGCGACGGGAAAAAGACATGACGTTCACCGACGCCGCCGCGCAGTCGAAGACCTTTGCTCGCGCCTGGGGCGACCTGGTCGCGGGATTCGGCAAGCGCGAGTTGTGGTTCCACCTGGGCTGGCAGGACATCAAGCAGCGCTACCGCAGGTCGGTGCTCGGCCCGTTCTGGATCACGATCGCGACGGGCGCCACCGCCGTCGCGATGGGCTTGTTGTACTCCAAGCTGTTCAAGCTCCCGCTCGAGGAGCACCTGCCCTACGTCACCCTCGGCCTGATCATCTGGAATCTGATCAACGCGTCGATCCTCGAAGGTGCCGAGGTCTTCATCGCGAATGAGGGTCTCATCAAACAACTTCCGACACCGCTGTCGGTTCACGTATATCGATTGGTGTGGCGACAGATCATCTTGTTCGGCCACAACATGATCATCTTCGTGATCATCGCGATCATCTATCCGAAGCCGTGGAAGTGGACCGACCTCGCTGTCGTCCCGGCCCTGTTCCTGATCGTCTTGAACTGCGTCTGGGTGTCTCTGTGTTTCGGCATCCTCGCCACTCGGTACCGCGACATAAGTCCGCTACTGGTCAGCCTGGTTCAGTTGCTGTTCTTCATGACGCCGATCATCTGGAACGAGTCGACGCTGCGACAGCAGGGGGCGGGTGACTACGCACGGATCGTCGAATTGAACCCGCTGCTGCACTACCTCGACATCGTGCGGGCTCCCCTGCTGGGTGCGGATCAGGAAGTGCATCACTGGGTCGTGGTCATCGTGCTGACGATCATCGGGTGGACGCTGGCCGCGTTCGCAATGCGGCAATACCGCTCACGCGTGGCCTACTGGGTCTAGTTCTCCGATCGGATGATGTGGTCGTCGACATCGTCAGTGGGGAAAGTCGGCATCTCGATGGTATTCATCTGAGTTCTCCTTTGCGGGTTGGTGTTTGGCTTTCCTACGCCTCTCAAGTTACGGATCCGTGGGCGCCGTGGCTCGCTTGTGCGCACTAGTCGCGAAGTGAGCGATAGACCGCTTTTGCGCATTGTGCTCGCCGCTCGATCGGACGTTGGTTATCCCCAATCGCGGTTTTATCCACAGGTTGGGGTTGAGCTGGCGGTTCGGCGTTTGTTATCTCCCAGGACATCGGTGACAGTTCTGCATCAGGACATCGGTGACAGTTCCGGTGGTCTTGGTGGTGACAGTTCTGCCCCGAGGCTCACGTGGTGGCTGCCAATGAACCCATCGATCCTCGTGTCCGGCTCGCGATCTCCCAATGGCCCGATGACGCGCCCCGCGGGGCGGTCTCGACGTTCTGCGCCGAGCACGGCATTTCTCGGAAGTCGTTCTACGCGTTGCGCAACCGCGCGAAGACCGACGGTTCGGCCGCAGTGCTCGAACCCAGGACCCGACGCCCGAAATCGAGCCCGTCGACATTGAGCGACGCGGTCAAGGAGCAGGCGGTGGCGGTGCGTGCCGCTCTGGAGGCCTCCGGCCTGGATCACGGGCCGATCAGTGTGCACGAGAAGATGCACGCGATGGGCCTGGACCAGGTCCCGTCCACGGCGTCGCTGGCACGCATCTTCCGTGAGGCCGGGGTGGCTCGACTGGAACCGAAGAAGAAGCCCCGCTCGGCGTGGAGGCGTTTCGTCTATCCGGCGCCGAACGCGTGCTGGCAACTCGACGCCACTGAGTACGTGCTCAGCCGCGGACGCACATGTGTGATCTTCCAGCTCATCGACGACCACTCCCGCTACGCCCTGGCCTCGCACGTGGCGTGGGGTGAGACCGCTGCGGCGGCGATCGTCGTCTTCGACAAGGCAGTGGCAGCTCACGGTGTGCCCCAACGGCTCCTGTCCGACAACGGGATTGCGCTGAACCCGTCGCGGCGTGGGCATCTCGGCCAACTCGTCGCCCACGTTGGTGCCCTCGGCGTGCAGGCGATCACCGGCAAGCCCTACAAGCCGACCACCCAGGGCAAAAACGAACGCTTCCACCAGACCCTGTTCCGCTATCTGGACAAACAACCACTGGCCGAAACACTCGAAGATCTGCAAACCCAGGTCGACGAGTTCGACCACGTCTACAACACCCAGCGTCCTCACCAAGGCCTGCCCGGGCGCATCACGCCACTGGCCGCATGGGAAGCCACCCCCAAAGCCGATCCACCCCGCCCCAAACTTGACAGGCCCATCTACCAGCGCGTCACGCGCCGATACCAACGCCCCCGAGCACAGGCGCCCGCGGATCTACCCGCCGGCACGTGCATCAGGACCGTGAATACATCGGGCACCATCAGCCTGGACGGCGTGCACTACAAAGTCGACGTGGACCTCGCATTCCAGCAGGTCCTCGTCATCAGCACCGGCGACAACACCGGCGACGCCATCATCATCACCGACCTGCTCGGCGAGATCCTCGCCGAGCACAGCCGACCCGCACCGGGCATCCGCTACGTCGGCAACGGCCAGCGCCCAGGAACCCGCCCCACCAACCCACCACCGTTACCGAAGTCCTGATACACCAACTGTCACCGATGTCCTGATGCAGAACTGTCACCGATGTCTCGAGACATCACATGGCGGTTCGGCGTTCTGGTGGGGATTAGAGTCGAACTTATGTTCGATTCTTTGGTGGCGGCGGCTCTGGCCAGTCGCGGTGTGGCAGCGGTGGGGGCGTGGGCGCGGGTGGAGAACGCCGCCTGTGCGCAGCGCTTGTTCGCTTCTGCCGACGAACTCGAGCGGATGCTGGCCGCTGATGGGTCGGACAATCGGGATCAGTGGTGTCTGGACAACTGGGGTGCCGTCGCCGCCTCGATCGCCGCGGCGCAGAACGTGTCGCTGGGCGTGGCGTCGCATCAGCTGTTGATCGCCCTCGGTCTGCGGGAGCGCCTCCCGCGGGTCAGTGAGGTGTTCGCGACCGGTGCGATCTCCTACCGGCTGGTGTCGGCGATCGTGGCGCGGACCCGACTGGTCAAGGACCCCGATGCGATGGCCAAGGTGGACACCGAGATCGCCGCCCAGGTGGCGCAGTGGGGGGTGCTGTCGGCGCACAAGACCGAGATCGCGATCGACTACTGGGTGGACCGCTATGACCCCGCCGCGGTGCGACGGACCGAATACTCCGCGCGCGGCTGCCATGTCGATGTCCATGACCCTCAGGACGGATCTGGGGTCGCATGGCTGGAAGCCAAACTGTTGGCCACCGACGCCGAAGCGGTCGATCAACGGTTAGATGCGATCGCCCGCACGGTCTGCGACAAGGATCCGCGTACCCATGAGCAGCGCCGAGCTGCGGCCCTGGGCGCTTTGGGACAACACGCTGAGCGTCTGGTCTGCAAGTGTGAGAACCCCGACTGCGACGCCGCGCAGAAGCAGCCCAGTGCGGTGGTCGTGCATGTCATCGCCCATGAAGACTCCCTGACCGATCACACACCCGCGCAGTTGGACGGCAAGAGCCCGCCTCTGTTCGACAAGCCGCTGAGCGAGGTGACCTGGGGTGAAGCGACCGCCCCCACACCGCCCCCGACCAACGGGCCCGCGGCCACCCCGCCGGCAGCACTGCTCAGCGGCACCATGCTGCCCGCCCCGCTCCTGGCGGCCAAGGTGGCCAGCACCGCCAAACTGGTCCCGATACGCCATCCGGGCGATGCGCCTCCCGAACCCCGCTATATCCCCTCGGCGATATTGGCGACGTTCATCCGGTGCCGGGATATGACGTGCCGCTTCCCAGGCTGCGATGAGCCCGCCTTCGACTGCGACATCGACCACACCATCGCCTACCCGCACGGGCCCACCCAAGCCTCGAACCTCAAATGCCTGTGCCGAAAACATCACTTGCTCAAGACTTTCTGGGGCTGGCGCGACCAACAGCTCCCCGATGGCAGCGTGCTGTGGACCTGCCCCCAAGGCCAGACCTACACCACCTATCCCGGCAGCCGAACGCTGTTTCCGACTCTGTGCCGACCGACCGCACCCATCGCGGTGCACTCAGCCGCGCCCGCTGGCGATACGGCTGCCCGCGGGTTGGCGATGCCGCAGCGCAAAACCACCCGAGCGCAGAACCGCGCCCAATCAATCGATGACGAACGGCGATTCAACGCAGCACTCGTCCAGGCCGAAGCCGAGCATCGGTCCCGTGATCGAGAACGGTCAGAGGTCCCCTCCCGGCCGCCCCCAAGCTACGACGACCCCCCACCGTTCTAATGGCAGCGCTATCGCAAGAAGCCCGACATCATCGCGAACCGCGCGTTTACGAACACCCTCAGCCGCGAGGAGTCGGATTCCCAGGCACTTCCCAGGTTCGGCTAGCGTTATCGAGATATGAGCATCCCGCCATACGAACCACCGAAGCCCCCACCGTCGCCCGGCGCCGGCAACACGCTGCTGTGTCCGAAGTGTGCAGGCATCATGAAGACCTACGAGCGCAACGGCATCCACCTGGAGCAATGCGACACCTGCCGCGGCATCTTCCTCGACTTCGGTGAGCTCGAATCGCTCACACAGATGGAGAACAGGTTCGTTCAGTCCGCTCCGCCGCCGCCGCCGCCGACGCAACAGGGCTACGGCGGTTACGACTACGGGCCCGGCTGGGGTCATCGCGGCAACAAGCACTACCGCAAGCAGGGCTTCGGCCGGCTGTTCTTCTCTAGCTAGTCATTCGCACACACGCCGCCAGTAGCAACTCGTCGTCGGGATTGTGGGCGGCGGCCTGCACGACCGCGGCCCTGGCGAACGGGTCGAGGATCGGCCACGGGTCACCATCGGGCGGCAGCGCGAGTCCATCGGCGTAGCGGTAGGCGTCGACGAAGGTCGTCCAGTCCTCGTCGGGGATCAAGCCTGCAGCCCAGAAGCCCGCCGGACGGGCGAGGTCCCAGGCCGGATCGCCGATGCCGAGATCGTCGACATCGATCAGTAGCCAGGGCGCTGTGGCATCACGCTGACCGAGCTGACCCAGGTGGAAGTCGCCGTGCACCACCGTCTCTGGCCGTTCGGCTGAGCCCGCGTGAAATGCCGCGTCGGGCAGTGTCGAGGCCGCGCGTCGCACGGCGTCGTCGGATTCGTCGTCCAACGCATCGATCGCCCTGCGCAGCCGCTGCGGCCACCCGTGCGGCGGCAGCTGCACCGACGATCTCTCGCGGTGCAGACGGGCCAGCAGCTCACCCGCGTCGGCCCACGGTAGGCACTCGGGCTTCGGTGCGATGGTTTTAACGCGAGGCCAGAATGTGCGCCACCGATCACCGACCTCTTCAAGCGCCGTCGACAGCGGTGACAGCAGCACCCTCGACTCCGCCGCGCAACGCAGCCGGGTGGCCAGTTGAACCGGGTCGGTTCCCGGCCGGTGCAGCTTGTAGACCGCGTCACCATCGACGACGATCTCGGCACCGGACCGGGTCTGCACCCCTAGACCGTATTAGCGACGCGGCAGCTGCAGCCGGAATCGCGCCGATACGGTTGCAGGCTTTTCATCGGCGGCCGGGCGGCTGCACGCGCGCCGCGACGTTGATCCGGTTCCACGCGTTGATGGTCACCGCCAACGCGATCAACTGGCCGAGCTCGCGCTCGGAGAACACCCGCGCTGCCCGCTGATAGACCTCGTCCGGGACATGGCCGTCGCCCAGCTCGGTGATCGCCTCGGTCAGGGCCAACGCGGCCCGCTCACGTTCGGTGAACAACTGCGCCGCCTCTTCCCACGCCGCCAGAACGTCGAGCTTCTGCTCGCTGACGCCGTGCTTACGCGCATCCCGCGTGTGCATGTCGAGGCAGAACGCGCAGTGGTTGATCTGAGAGGCCCGGATCTTGATCAACTCGCCCAGTTCGACGTCGACATCCTTGGCGGATGCACTGCTCAGAGCCATCATCGCGTCGTACAGCTCGGGTGACGTCCGGTAGATGTCGATTCTTTTCACGGATTCCAGAGTCGTTGTCATGCCACCGACGCTAGTGCGTAAAGACCCGTCTGCATGGTTGAATTCTGGCGTGACTTCATGGGCCAATACTGGCAGCCGTGATCTCCATCTGGATCTGCGCGCAGCGATCACTCCCGGTGCGCGGGGTGCGCGGGAGCTGCTGCTCACCGCGCTGCGGGACGCCGTGCGATCCGGCCGACTGGCTGCGGGGACGATGCTTCCCCCGTCTCGGTCACTGGCAACCGATCTCGGATTGGCCCGTAACACCGTCGCAGAGGCGTACGCCGAACTCGTGGCGGAGGGCTGGCTGGCCTCCCGGCAGGGGGCAGGCACCTGGGTCGTCAACACCAGCGGTACGCAACTGTCCGCCCGCCCCCGCGGGGTGCGTGTGACACCGCGGCACAACCTGCAGCCGGGCAACCCCGACGTGGCCGAATTCCCGCGCAACGAATGGGCCGCTGCCACGAGGCGAGCGCTGACCGCCGCTCCAACCGAGGCGCTGCGGATGGGTGACCCTCGCGGCGGACCCGAGCTGCGCGAGGCTCTCGCCGGATACCTGTCTCGGGCACGCGGCGTCCGCACATCACCGGATTCGATTGTCATCTGCGCCGGTGTCCGGCACGCCGTGGAACTGATGGGCCGCGTCTTCGGCCCGCAGCGGCCGATCGCGGTCGAGGCATACGGGCTCTTCGTCTTCCGCGACGCGCTCGCCGCGATGGGAATCTCAACTGTCCCCATCGGTCTCGACGACCACGGCGCGGTAGTGGCCGAACTCGACCAGCTCGACGTACCCGCGGCGCTCCTCACCCCGGCTCATCACAACCCGTACGGCATGTCGCTGCACCCGTCGCGGCGCACCGCCGTCGTCGAGTGGGCCCAACGGGCCGACGCCTACGTCTTGGACGACGACTACGACGGCGAGTTCCGCTACGACCGTCAACCGATCGGAGCGTTGCAGGCGCTCAGTCCCGAACGTGTCGTATATCTGGGATCCGTCAGCAAGAGCCTCTCGCCCGTGCTGCGGCTGGGCTGGATGGTGCTGCCGACCACCCTCGTCGACGCGGTCGTCGATGCCGAGGGTGGGCACCAGTACTACGTCGACGGCATCGCCGCGCTGACGATGGCCGAGTTCATCACCAGCGGCGGATACGACAAACACATTCGCCGCATGCGCATGCGCTACCGGCGACGCCGCGATCACATCGTCGAGGCGCTGGCGGACACCGACATCAACATCCGCGGTCTGGACGCGGGGCTCAACCTCACCCTGACCCTGCCCGACGGCGCCGAACGCGAAGTCCTGCAACGCGCGGGCGAAGCAGGCATCGCGCTCCAGGGCCTGGCGATCATGCGCCATCCAGAGGCTGGGCAACAGGTTCCTCGGCCCGACGGGCTTGTCGTCGGCTTCGGCACTCCGGCCGACCACGCGTTCGGCGCCGCCGTCGACGCATTGCGCGCCGTGCTGAGCGCCAGCGGACTGGGTGGCTAAGCTGCCCGGGTGGCCGAGCCTCCGATGTCCCCCAGCCTGAGTCTGACGACTCAGATATGGCGGTTCATCGTCACCGGAGGCCTGTCGGCGGTCGTCGACTTCGGTCTCTACATCGCGCTGCTGGCGGCGGGCCTGCACGTCAACCTCGCGAAGACCATCAGCTTCATCGCGGGAACCACGACGGCTTATCTGATCAACCGGCGCTGGACGTTTCAGGCGCCGCCGAGCAAGGCGCGATTCATCGCGGTCTGCGCGCTCTATGCCGTCACATACGCCGTGCAGGTCGGCATCAACTACCTGTTCTACATGGCATGGGACGAGAAACCGTGGCGTGTGCCGGTGGCGTTCGTCATCGCCCAGGGCACCGCGACCGTCATCAACTTCATCGTGCAGCGCGCGGTCATCTTCCGGCTGCGCTAGCGGTAGCGGACCGAGCTGTCGAACGCGCCGCCCGCCTCGTGGTCCTGCTTGTCGTAGACGTCTGCGGCGATGCGCAGCTTGTCCCCGAGGTCGGTGAGGTCGGTGCGCAGCCGCTGCGACTGCGCCTCCAGAATTCCGACGAACTTCCCGAAACCCGGTGTCCCCTTTTCCTTCCAGCCCGCACCCTGCGTGGAAACGCTGTCGGCCACTGCGGAACGGCTGGACGACGCCTCCTCGGCGAGGACGTCCATCTGGTCAGCCGACCGCCGCACTTCGGCGGTCACCACGTTCACATTGCCCTGGGTCACGCGCCCTCGCCTTCTCTGGCGCGACACGCGATATCGCCAGTGATCAGCGATGCCACGCGCGACCCGAACATCAACGTGCGGCCATCGTCACTGCTGAACCGCATGTCGTGGTTGCCGGGTTCGTTCTGGGGCGCGGCGATATCGGTCAGGCCGGCCTCAGCGGCCAGTCGCTTCACCGCGGGAAAGACGATCGCCCATTCCGCATCGTCGAACGAATGCTTGGACTCCAAGCTGCGCAAGTAACGGCGCACGCCTTTCTGACCGTTCTGCTCACATCCGGTCCCGGTCTGCTCGCGGTTCCATTCCCACGGTTCGCTGGCCGGAACCAACCGGACGACCTCCAGGCGGACCCGTTCGATGAGGTCGATCATCTCGGTGGTGGTCTGCTCGATGTCGGGTAATTTCGCGATGTCGATCACGGGCCCGTCCTGGTTGACGATGGGGGATTCGTAGTCCGGCCGATCGCAGCCGGCGAGAAACAACGTGGTGAGTGCGACCAACGCGACGGCGATGTGGCCAGAGCGGGAGAACACAGTCGGGATGGTCATCGCACCAGGAGATTCGGGTAGTCGGGATCGTCGGCCAGTCCGGCGGCAATGATGGCCAGGTTATACCCGGCGGTGCGCAGGCCATTGTCCGTCGAGCGCGGATAGTCGGCGTGTCCGTGCGAGGCGTCCCGCGGCACCTGGTCGATGCCCGTGACCGCGGCGTCGGTGGACAGCCGCTCGAACGGGAGGTCCAGCGGGTTGGGTCCAAGCTGGTTCAGGTCGCCGAACCCGGGCATCGGCACACCCAGCAGCGTCGGGTCACCGGACACCGGATCGTCGGGGCTCGACATCACGTAGACGTGCTTGTCGGCCATGTTCAGATCGGTCTCGTCGAGGATCGGCACTGCGCGCTCCAACGGACCCCAGCCGACAGTCTCATCGGTGTGCCCGAGGCCGGGCGAACCGTAGAACACGGCATCGTCGACCACGCCAGTCTCACCGAGTTCGTTGAGAGCCTGGGCGGTCGCCATCGAGCCGTACGAGTGTCCGAACGCCGACAGGTGCACATCGGAGCCGTTGTCGTTGGTGGCGTTGATGCCGCGGTAGAAGTCGGCCAGACCGGGCGCGGCCTCGTTGGCGCGGCGTTCACCAAGCGCTTCGATCACAGATCCATCCGTCGTGTCCGGCGGGTCGTAACCGAACCAGGCGATCGCCGCCACCTGTTCGTCACCGCGCCCGGCGAGACCGAGTTGGCGCTCCGCCGTTGCTTGCAGCGCAACTGCCTCATCGACCATGCCCGGCAGGCTGGTCGGGTGGGTGTCCATACCCGGCACCGTCACGCTGACGTGTTCGGCCGTGTCCGGGTTGCCATAGGCGACCGCCGCGCGCGGATCCCGACCCTCGGGGAATTCCAGCAACATGAGGTAGCGGTTGGGGTCATAACCCTTCGACGGGTCGCCTTCCACCGACAGCGCCTCCTTCATGGCTTTCGCATTGTCCAGCCGCGATTGCAGCGCCCCGAACCGTTCGGCGTAGACATTGCCTGCGGTCTGCGCATCCATGCCGGAGTTGCGGATGAAGTCCTCGCGGCTGCCGAGCTCGTCGAGTTGCCGTTGCACGTCGGTGAGTTCACGGTCGAGTTCACCCTTGTTGATCTCACTGCGGACCGGCACCGGCACCCCGTCGCGGTCGCCGATCCAGTCGGGATGTTCGGCCTTGACCTTGTCCTGCTCCTCTTCGGACAGCGCGTCCCACCAGGCCTTCACGTCAGCGGGTGTGGCGTCCTCACCGTCAGGCGGGTAGGGCGCCGAGAGCCCCGACTGGTCGCGGCCCATCTCCTGGGCCGTGGCGACGTCCGTCGCACCCTTGGCGGTGATGTCTCCGTGCTCGACGTGACCGAAGACCTCGGCGCAGTCGGCGTCGACATCCTCGGCCTGGTGGATCAGAGCCTTGGCACGTGACTCGATGTTGTCGGCGATGGGTTGCAGTTCGTCGTGCATGTCGGCGGGCGCGTTGATGGTGACGTCCCCGTTGTCGGACAACGCCAGATACCCGCCCTGCGCGGACACATCTGCCCGGATGGCTTCCAGCTCGGTCTGCAGTTTCGCGACCGCCGCCGCGGTCTCGGAGGCCAACTGCTGCACGGCGCCGATCACCGCGGCATCGTCGAGCACCTTGCCTGTGGTTTCGGCGATCTTGCCGCGCGCGGCGTCCGCAGCGGGTGAATCCCAGCCGGGCAGCCGGGAGATCAGCTCCAGATCGGAGGCCACCTCCTCGATGGTCTTGAGCTCTCCGCCGAGTTCGTGCGCGATCGATTGCAGCGCACCCACGTTCCACGTGTCGATGTCGCTGAGCAGCATCGGCCAAGACCCCCAACAGTCGAATATCCACGCTAACCCACACCCGACGGTGCTCCGTGCGCTGATTTCGCAGCTGCCCGGGCCGAAACGCCCCGCACGGTACCCTCGTCACGATGTCCGAGAAGCTTCCGACGACCTCGCGCGCCCTGACCGGGTTCGGGCGCACCGCACCGTCAGTCGCGCAGGTGCTCTCCACACCGGACGTCGACGTGATCGCCAACGCCGTCCGCGAAGCCAACGACCCAGCGCCGTCCAGCCCGACCTTCCTGCGCCGCGGCATCCTCGCGCGGGGTCTCGGCCGCTCCTACGGCGACCAGGCGTGCAACGGCGGCGGTCTCGTCATCGACATGACCGTGCTGAACCGAATCCATTCGGTGAGCGCCGACACCGCGGTGGCCGACGTCGATGCCGGTGTGAGCCTGGACCAGCTGATGAAGGCGGCTCTTCCGTTCGGCCTGTGGGTTCCGGTGCTCCCGGGGACGCGGCAGGTCACCGTCGGTGGCGCCATCGCTTCTGACATTCACGGCAAGAACCACCACAGTGCCGGCAGCTTCGGCAACCACGTGGTGTCGATGGACCTGCTGATGGCCGACGGCGAGGTACGCACCCTCACGCCGGACGGACCGGAGAGCGAATTGTTCTGGGCCACCGTCGGCGGAAACGGGCTGACGGGCATCGTGCTGCGTGCGAGCATCGCGATGACCCGGACCGAGACCGCGTACTTCATCGCCGACGGGGTGGCCACCAAGGACCTCGACGAAACGGTCGCCGTGCACCTCGACGGCAGCGAAGATCGCTACACCTACTCCAGCGCGTGGTTCGACCTGATCAGCCCGCCGCCCAAGCTCGGCCGCGCCGCAGTCAGCCGCGGAAGCCTCGCCACGCTGGACCAGCTGCCGCCGAAGCTCGCCAAGAATCCGCTGAAATTCGATGCGCCGCAACTACTCACGGTGCCCGACGTGTTCCCGGTGAGCGCGATGAACAAGCTGTCGTTCATGGCGATCGGCGAGGTGTACTACCGGCTCGGCGGAACCTACAGCGGCAAGATCATGAACCTGTCGCAGTTCTATCACATGCTCGACCTGGTCAGCGGGTGGAACAATGCCTACGGCCCAGCGGGTTTCGCGCAACATCAGTTCCTGGTGCCCCCCGATGCGCTCGACGAGTTCAAGGCGATCATCCGCTGGATCCAGACCCGCGGACACTACTCCGCGCTGAACGTCTTCAAGCTTTTCGGTCCCGGCAACCGGGCGCCGCTGAGCTTCCCGATGGCCGGCTGGAACGTCGCTATGGACTTCCCGAACAAAGCCGGGATCAACGAATTCCTCAACGAGCTCGACGACCGCGTCATGCAGTTCGGTGGACGGGTCTACACCGCGAAGGACTCCAGGGTCAGCGCAGAGAGATTTCACAAGATGTACCCGCTGATCGACGAGTGGATCGCGGTGCGCCGCAAGGCCGATCCGAACGGCGTGTTCGCATCCGACATGGCCCGACGCTTGGAGCTGCTGTAAATGGTTCTTGATGCCACCGGTAACCCACAGACCATCCTGCTGCTCGGCGGTACCTCCGAGATCGGGCTGGCGATATGCGAGCGCTTCCTGCGCAACGCGCACGCACGCATCGTGCTGGCCGACGTCCCGGGCCACCCGAAGCGCGATGACGCCATCGCCCAGGTGGAGGCCGCGGGCGCGAAGTCTGTGGAGTGGATCGACTTCGACGGCGTCGACACCGAGAGCCACCCCAAGGTGATCGACGCGGCCTTCGCCGAAGGGGACGTAGATGTGGCGATCGTCGCGTTCGGTCTGCTCGGCGACGCCGAGGAACTGTGGCAGAACCAGCGAAAGGCCGTGCAGATCGCCGAGATCAACTACACCGCAGCGGTTTCCGTCGGTGTGCTGCTCGGCGAGAAGATGCGCGCCCAGGGCTTCGGCCGGATCATCGCGATGAGTTCGGCCGCCGGTGAACGGGTGCGGCGGTCCAATTTCGTGTACGGGTCGACCAAGGCCGGTCTGGACGGTTTCTATCTCGGGCTCGGCGAGGCCCTGCGCGAGTTCGGTGTCCGCGTCCTGGTGATCAGGCCCGGACAGGTGCGCACCGGAACCACGATCGCGCACTGGAAGGCCACCGGCGCCAAGGAGGCGCCGTTCACCGTCGACAAGGAAGACGTCGCCGAACTCGCGGTCACGGCGTCGGCCAAGGGCAAGGAACTGGTGTGGGCGCCAGGGGCGTTCAGGTACGTGATGATGGTGATCCGGCACATTCCGCGCGCCGTCATGCGCAAGCTCCCGATCTAGTCATGCGGGCTGCGCTGGCCACACTGGGCCAGATGGCGGTGGCGGTCATCATCGCGGTGACCGTCACGGCGGTGTCGCTCGTCGCGATCGCCCGGGTGGAATGGCCGGCCTACAACTCGTCGAACCAGCTGCATGCTCTGACCACCGTCGGCCAATTCGTCTGCCTGGCCGGCCTTTTCGCATGCGGACTCCTGTGGCGGCGGGGTCGCCGCGTCATCGCGCGGATCGGGACCGCGCTGTTCCTGTCCGCGTTCTCGGTCGTCACGCTCGCGATGCCGCTGGGTGCGACGAAGCTGTATCTGTTCGGCATCTCGGTCGATCAGCAGTTCCGCACCGAGTACCTCACCCGTTTCGCCGACAGCCCGGCCCTGCACGACATGACCTACTACGGGCTGCCCCCGTTCTATCCGCCCGGCTGGTTCTGGATCGGCGGCCGCATGGCGGCGCTGAGCGGCACGCCCGCATGGGAGATGTTCAAACCCTGGGCGATCATCTCGATCACGGTCGCCGTCGTGCTCGCGTTCGTGTTGTGGGCCGCGATGATTCGCTTCGAGTATGCGTTGATCGTCTCGACGGTCACCACCGCTGCCACGCTGGCGTATTCACCCGCCGAGCCCTATGCCGCCGTCATCACCGTGCTACTGCCCCCTGTGTTCGTGCTGGCCTGGTCGGGGCTGCGGGGTGGCAAGTCGTACGGGGTGGAGGGCGGGAGAACGCGAGCTGGTTGGGCGGCCGTCATCGCGACCGGGGTGTTTCTCGGCGTCGCGGCGCTGTTCTACTCACTGCTACTGGGCTATGCCGCCTTCACCCTGACGATCATGGCGCTCGTCGTCGCCATTGCGCGCCGCTCGTTCGGTCCGCTGCTCAGATTGCTTGTCATCGCCGCGATCTCCGGCGCCATGTGGCTGATCGGTCTCGGCCCGTGGCTGCTGGCCGCCAGCAAGGGCACTCCCGCCGAGTCCGGCACGGCACAGCACTATCTGCCGGAGGCGGGCGCGAACCTCGAATTCCCGATGCTGCGCTTCACCCTGCTGGGTGCGCTCTGCATGCTCGGCACGCTGTGGCTGGTGTGGCGCGCCCGTTCGTCGACCCGCGCAGGCGCGTTGACCGTCGCTGTCCTTGCCGTCTACGCGTGGTCGCTGCTGTCTATGCTCACCACGCTCGTCGGCACCACGCTGTTGTCGTTCCGACTGCAGCCGACACTCACGGTGCTGCTGGCTGCCGCTGGTGCGTTCGGCTTCATCGAGGTGGCGCTGGCGGTCGCACACCGGTACCAGCCCGAAACACGCAGGCGCGTGGTCGCCCTGGCCGCGGCCCTGGGCACCCTCGGTGCGCTGACGTTCAGCCAGGACATCCCCGACGTGCTGCGGTCCGACATCGTCGTCGCCTACACCGACACCGACGGCAACGGCCAGCGTGCCGACCGCAGGCCACCCGGCGCCGAGCGCTACTACCGCGAGATCGACGCCAGGATCGCCGAGGTGACGGGGCGGCCACGCGACGAGACCGTCGTGCTCACCGCCGATTACAGCTTCCTGTCGTACTACCCCTACTACGGGTTCCAGGGGCTCACCTCGCACTACGCCAACCCGCTCGCCCAGTTCGAGAAGCGCGCCGAGACCATCGAGGGCTGGGCGACGCTGACCGACGCCGATCAATTCGTTTCCAGCCTGGATTCGCTGCCGTGGAAAGCACCTGACGTGTTCCTGATGCGCCGCGGCGCCGACGACACCTACACGCTGCGGCTGGCCTCCGATGTGTATCCCAACCAGCCCAACGTGCGCCGCTACCACGTCGCGCTCGACGAGGCGCTGTTCGACGATCCGCGCTTTGACGTGTCCGATATCGGGCCGTTCGTGCTGGCCATTCGGCTGCCCAATTACGATCAAGCCCCGTGACCGGAGACGGGGCCACCGGGACGAACCACCGGACTGCGCGACTGATCGCCATTGTCGCGGGGCTTATCGGTGCCGCGTTGGCGATCGCCACCCCCCTGCTGCCGGTGGAGCAGACCACCGCGCAGCTGAACTGGCCGCAGAACGGCGTCCTGCAGAGCGTCGACGCCCCACTGATCGGCTACGTGGCCACCGACCTGACGATCAGCGTGCCGTGCAGCGCCGCCGCCGGGCTCACCGGACAGGAGAACCGCGGCCGGGCCGTGTTGCTGTCGACGGTGCCCAAGCAGGCGCCGAAGGCGATCGATCGCGGACTGCTCATCGAACGGGTGAACAACGACCTGCTCGTGATCGTCCGCAACACACCGGTCGTCAGCGCGCCGCTGGACCAGGTGCTCAGCCCGGCCTGTCAGCGACTCGAGTTCACCGCCCGCGCCGACAAGGTCACCGGCGAATTCGTCGGTCTGGTGTCGGCTCCCGACTCCGACGACCCGGGCTCACCCCTGCGCGGTGAGCGCGGCGGCTACGACTTCCGCCCGCAGATCGTCGGTGTCTTCACCGACCTGTCCGGTCCCGCACCGCCCGGGTTGACGTTCTCGGCGACCCTGGACACCCGCTACAGCAGCTCCCCGACGCTTCTGAAGCTGCTGGCGATGATCGTCGGGGTTGCACTGACCCTGGTATCGCTGGCGGCGCTTCATCTGCTCGACACCGCCGACGGCAGAGCGGTGAAACGCTTCCTGCCGCCGCGGTGGTGGTCGATCAAACCGCTCGACGGCGTCGTCACCGCGGTGCTGGTGTGGTGGCACTTCGTCGGCGCCAACACCGCCGACGACGGCTACATCCTCACGATGGCCCGGGTGTCCGAGCACGCCGGATACATGGCCAACTACTACCGCTGGTTCGGCACCCCCGAAGCGCCGTTCGGCTGGTACTACGACCTGCTGGCGTTGTGGGCGCACGTCAGCACCAACAGCGTGTGGATGCGGCTGCCCACCCTTGCGATGGCACTGGCGTGCTGGTGGGTGATCAGCCGCGAGGTACTACCGCGGCTGGGCCAGGCCGTCAAGACCAGCCAGGCCGCGGCGTGGACAGCGGCAGGGTTGTTCCTGGCCTTCTGGCTGCCGCTGAACAACGGGCTGCGTCCCGAACCCATCATCGCGCTCGGCATCCTGCTCACCTGGTGTTCGGTGGAGCGCGGGGTGGCCACCAGCCGGCTGCTACCAGTGGCGATCGCCATCATCATCGGGGCGCTGACGCTGTTCTCCGGACCCACCGGCATCGCCGCCGTAGGCGCGCTGCTGGTCGCCGTCGGACCGCTGAAAACCATTGTGGCCGCCCATACTTCGCGGTTCGGTTATCTGGCTCTACTGGCACCGATCCTCGCGGCATCCACGGTCACGATCATCCTGATCTTCCGCGATCAGACGTTGATCGGCGAACTACAGGCCAACACGTTCAAGTCGGCCGTCGGGCCGAGCCTGAGCTGGTTCGACGAACACATCCGTTACGAACGGCTGTTCACCACGAGCCCCGACGGTTCGGTCGCCCGCCGGTTCGCGGTGCTCACACTGCTGCTGACCCTTGCGGTGTCGGTGGCGATGTCGCTGCGTAAGTACCGGATCCCCGGGACCGCGCTGGGACCGAGTCGACGCATCATCGGCATCACCGTCATCTCGTTCCTCGCGCTGATGTTCACCCCCACCAAGTGGACGCATCACTTCGGCGTCTTCGCCGGGTTGGCCGGATCGCTCGGCGCGTTGGCCGCCGTCGCCGTCACCGCGGTCGCGATGCGTTCGCGCCGCAATCGCGCGGTGTTCGCCGCCGCAGTGCTCTTCGTGATGGCGCTCTCGTTCGCGACCGTGAACGGGTGGTGGTACGTCTCCAACTTCGGCGTGCCGTGGAGCAACCAGTTCCCGGAGTGGAACTTCGGTTTCACCACCTTCCTGCTCGGGCTCTCGGTCATCGCGCTGCTGCTTGCGGCGTGGTTCCACTTCTCCGGCCGCGACGTGTCTCCGCCCGGGCCGCCGAGCCGATGGCAACGTATTGTCCAGTCGCCGTTGGCAATTGCGACATGGCTGCTCGTCGTGTTCGAGGTGGCATCGCTGACCCTCGCGATGACCGACCAGTATCCGGCGTGGAGCGTCGGACGATCGAACCTGGAGGCGGTGGCGGGCAAGGACTGCGGGATGGCCGAAGACGTCCTCGTCGAACAGGACCCGAACGAAGCCATGCTGAAACCGGTGGACGCACCGGTCGCCGACGCGCTCGGCGCGGTGGCGGCCGACGGCTTCGGGCCCAACGGGATTCCGTCGGACGTGTCGGCCGACGAGGTCGCAAGCGGCCCCGGCACCGCCACCAACTTCGCCGATACCCCCGAGGCGGAGGAGACCGCGGGCGAGGCGGGCACCGAGGGCGGCACCACCGCGGCGGCGGGCGTCAACGGATCGCGGGCGCGCCTGCCGTACGGCCTCGACCCGGCGACCACGCCGGTCATGGGCAGCTGGCGCAGCGGCACTCAGCAGCCCGCCGCGCTGCGGTCAGCGTGGTACCGACTGCCGCCCAAGGATCAGCGCGGACCCCTGCTCGTGGTCGCCGCCGCCGGACGCTTCGACCCGGGCGAGGTCACGCTCCAGTGGGCCACCGACGACCAGGCCGATGCGAATGAGCCGGGCGGCGGCGTCGGGTTCGCCGACGTCGGCGCAGTGCCGGCGTGGCGCAACCTGCGCGCGCCGATGGCCGCCATCCCGGACGACGCCACCCAGGTGCGGCTTGCCGCCACCGACGACGACCTCAATCCGCAGCACTGGATCGCCGTCACGCCGCCGCGCATCCCGGCGCTGCGCACGCTGCAAGACGTCGTGGGCACCGAGGATCCGGTGTTGCTGGACTGGCTGGTGGGTCTCGCGTTCCCCTGCCAGCGTCCCTTCGGTCACCAGTACGGGGTCACCGAGGTGCCCAAGTGGCGGATCCTGCCCGACCGGTTCGGCGCCGAGGCCAATTCCCCGGTCATGGACTACCTCGGCGGCGGTCCGCTGGGCATCACGGAACTGCTGGTGCGAGCCACCACCGTGCCCAGTTATCTCGCCGACGACTGGTTCCGCGACTGGGGCGCGCTGCAGCAACTCACGCCGTGGTACCCCAATGCGGCACCGGCCCGACTGGAACTGGGATCGGCCACGCGCAGCGGGCTGTGGAGCCCGGCGCCGCTGCGGCTGTCTTGACGCCGGCAAGTACTCGAGTCGGTCCGCACGGCCCCGCATGGTCGGTGCGGACAGCCCCGTCGAATAGCATCGAGCCTCGTGCCACGCGACGACCATGAGCGGACCCCCGGGTCTGCGCGTCTGATCGCCGTCGTCGCGGGCATCGCAGGGCTGCTGCTGTGCGGGCTCGTTCCGCTGCTGCCGGTCCAGCAGACCACCGCCACCATCCTGTGGCCGCAGGCGTCGGGTCCCGACGGGCTGATCACCGACATCACCGCGCCGCTGGTATCAGGCGCACCGCTGGCCCTCGACCTCTCGATTCCGTGCCAGGCGATCGCCACGCTGCCACCGGCCGGCGGGCTCGTGGTGTCGACAGTCCCTTCGAACGGTATCGACGCCAGCCGCAACGGCCTGTTCGTGCGCGCCACCGAAGACGTCGTGGTGGTCGCGGTCCGCGACTCGGTGGCCGCTGTCGCACCTCGGCCCGCCGTAGAGTCCGGCGGGTGCAGCACGCTGCACATCTGGGCCAACCCCGGCGAGGTCGGCGCGGACTTCATCGGCATCCCCGACGCGGCCGGCACCCTCTCAGCGGAGAAAAAGCCACAGGTTGCGGGTGTCTTCACGGAGCTGAAAGTCGCGGCGCAGGCGGGTCTGTCGGGCCGCATCGACATCGACACCCGCTTCATCACCACACCCACACCGCTGAAGCTGGCCGTCATGGTGCTCGGGGTGGTCTGTGTCATCGCCTCAATGGTGGCGATGGCCGTGCTGGACCGCCGGGGGAGCCGCGCCTGCGGCGACGCGTGGCGACGGTTCTGGCGGGTGGGCTGGGCCACCTGGCTGGCTGACGTCGGCGTCATAGGGACGCTGCTGCTGTGGCACATCATCGGCGCCTTGTCGTCGGACGACGGCTACAACCTGACCATCGCCCGCGTATCGGCCGACGCCGGCTACACCGCGAACTACTACCGCTTCTTCGGCACCACCGAGGCGCCGTTCGACTGGTATCAATCCGTGCTCGCACATCTCGCGGCGATCAGCACTGCCAGCGTCTGGATGCGCATCCCTGCGACCCTTGCAGGCATCGGCGCCTGGCTGATCCTGAGCCGCTGGGTGCTGCCCCGGCTCGGCAGGAGGCTCGCGGCCAACCGCGTCACCGTGTGGACGGCCGGAGCGGTGTTCCTCGCGGCCTGGCTGCCGTTCAACAACGGTCTGCGACCCGAGCCGCTCATCGCGTTCGGTGTCATCGCCGCGTGGGCGCTGGTCGAATACGCCATCGGCACCCGACGCCTGCTGCCGTACGCGGTCGCCATCGTGGTCGCAGCGTTCTCGGTGACCCTTGCGCCGCAGGGCCTCATCGCGGTGGCGCCTCTACTCGTGGGCGCGCGGGCCGTCGTTCGGATCGTCCGCCGCCGTCGGCCGGTCGACGGCCTGATCGCTCCGCTGGCCACATTGGGCTCTTCGGCCGCGCTGATCTTCGTGATCATCTTCCGCGACCAGACCCTGGCCACCGTCGCCGAGTCCGCACGTATCAAATACGTCGTCGGCCCGACCATCGCGTGGTACCAGGACTTCCTGCGCTACTACTTCCTCCTCGTCGAGGACAGCGTCGACGCCTCGCTGACGCGTCGCTTCGCGGTGCTGGTGCTGCTGGTGTGCCTGTTCGGCATGCTGACCGTCCTTTTGCGTGGGAGCACGGTTCCCGGCATGGCGCGCGGGCCCGTGTGGCGGCTGATCGGCACGACGGCTATCGGCCTGCTGCTGCTGACGTTCACGCCGACCAAATGGACCGCCCAGTTCGGTGCGTTCGCCGCGCTGGCGGGTGCGCTCGGCGCGGTCACCGCGTTCTCGTTCGCCAGGGTCGGGCTGCACAGCCGCCGCAACGTCGCGCTGTATGTGACGGCGCTGCTGTTCGTCTTGGGTTGGGCGACAGCAGGTATCAACGGGTGGTTCTATGTCGGCAACTACGGGGTGCCATGGTTCGACAAGCAGCCGGTGATCGCCGGCATCCCGGTGCTGACCATCTTCCTGGTGCTAGCGATACTGGCCGGTCTCCTTGCCGGCTGGCTGCACTTCCGCATGGACTACGCCGGTCACACCGAGGTCGCCAACACCGGCCGTAACCGGGCGCTGGCGTCGACGCCGCTGCTCGTCGTCGCCGTCATCATGGTCGTGCTCGAGGTCGGTTCGCTGGCCAAGGGCGCCGCGCAGCGCTATCCCGCGTATACCATTGCGCAGGCCAACGCCGCGGCACTGACATCAGGTCTATCGTCCACGAGCTGCGCGATGGCCGACGCCGTCCTCGTCGAACCCGACACGAATGCCGGTATGCTGCAACCGGTTCCGGGTCAGAAGGTCGGTGAGTACGGTCCACTCGGCGGCGAGGATCCGGTCGGTTTCACCCCGAACGGTGTCAGCGACACGTTGGAGCCCGCTGAGCCCGTTACCGCCAATCCGGGTCTGGCGAACTCCGACGGATCCCCCAACGAGCCGAACGTCGGCATCGGCTATGCGGCGGGCACCGGCGGGGGCTACGGACCGGTCGGCGTCAACGGATCGAACGCCTTCCTGCCGTTCGGCCTCGACCCGAAGCGCACGCCCGTGATGGGCAGTTACGACGAGAATACCGTTGCGGCCAAGGTGACTTCGGCGTGGTACGAACTGCCGCCGCGGACGCCGGACCGGCCGCTGGTGACGGTCGCCGCCGCCGGCGCCATCTGGTACTACGAGGAGGACGGCTCGTTCAACTACGGGCAGTCGCTGAAGCTGCAGTGGGGTGTGCACCGCCCCGACGGCAGCTATCAGGCGCTCGGGGATGTGCAGCCCATCGACATCTTCCCCCAAAAGGCCTGGCGGAATTTGCGTTTCCCGCTGGCGTGGGCACCGCCGGAGGCCAATGTCGCGCGCATCGTCGCCGATGACCCCAACCTGTCTGACGATCAGTGGTTCGCGTTCACCCCGCCGCGGGTGCCCGTGCTCGAGACCGCGCAACAACTCCTCGGGTCGCAGACGCCGGTGATGCTGGACATCGCGACCGCAGCGAACTTCCCGTGCCAGCGGCCGTTCTCAGAACATCTGGGCGTCGCCGAACTGCCGGAGTACCGCATCCAGCCCAACTTCAAGCAGATGGTGTCGTCGTCGAACAAGTGGCAGTCCGCCGAGGACGGCGGCCCGTTCCTGTTCATCCAGGCGCTGCTGCGCACCACCGCCGTCCCGAGTTACCTGCGTGACGACTGGTACCGCGACTGGGGTTCGATCGAGCGCTACGACCGGGTGGTGCCTGCGACGCGGGCTCCGAATGCCGACGTTCAGCAGGGCACGACGCAGGTCTTCGGCTGGAGCCGTAACGGACCGATCAGGGCCTTGCCATGACTGGGGCCATGAGAAATGACGTGGCGGTTGCCCGCTGGGTGGCGACGATCGCCGGCCTCATCGGCTTCGTGCTCTCGGTCGCCACGCCGTTACTGCCAGTCGTACAGACCACCGCGACGCTGAACTGGCCACAGGCCGGGCAGCTGAACAGCGTGACGGCGCCGCTGATCTCGCTGACTCCGGTGTCGATGACGGCGACCGTGCCCTGCGACGTCATCCGCGCGATGCCGCCGTCCGGCGGGATGGTGCTCGGCACCGCACCCAAGAACGGTAAGCAGGCGGCGCTGCAGTCGTTGTTCGTCACTGTCACATCGCAGCGAGTCGACATCACCGACCGCAACGTCGTCGTCGCCAGCGTGCCGCGGTCACGGGTCGCCTCGCCCGACTGCCAGCGCATCGAGATCACCTCGACCGAGGCGGGCACGTTCGCGACGTTCGTCGGACTGCGCAAATCCGACGGCACGGAGCAGTACACCGGTTTCGCAGACCCCAACCTGCGACCCCAGATCGTCGGCGTCTTCACCGACCTGACCGGACCGGCTCCGCCGGGACTGTCGGTATCAGCGGTCATCGACACCCGGTTCACTACGAAGCCAACGGTTTTGAAGCTGTCGGCGATGTTGCTGGCGATGGTCGCCACGATCGTCGCGCTGATCGCGCTGTGGCGGATGGACCAGGTAGACGGCCGACGGATGCAGCGCCTCATACCGCAGCGATGGCGGACGTTCAGCGCCACCGATGTGGTCGTGGTCGGCGGCTTCCTGCTGTGGCACATCATCGGCGCGAACTCGTCCGACGACGGCTACCAGCTGCAGATGGCGCGTATCGCAGGGCACGCCGGGTACATGTCGAACTACTTCAGATGGTTCGGCAGTCCCGAGGATCCGTTCGGCTGGTACTACAACCTCCTGGCGCTGATGACCACCGTCAGCGATTCGAGCATCTGGATCCGGTTGCCAGACCTGGTATGCGGAATCGTGTGCTGGCTCTTGCTGTCCCGTGAGGTGTTGCCCCGGCTGGGTCCCGCAGTGGCGTCGAGCCGGGCTGCGGTGTGGGCGGCGGGCCTGGTCCTGCTGGCCGCCTGGATGCCGTTCAACAACGGCCTGCGCCCCGAGGGACAGATCGCCACCGGCGCGCTCATCACCTACGTGCTGATCGAACGAGCCATCGCGTCAGGGCGGATGACGCCCGCGGCGCTCGCGACGTTGACGGCGGCATTCACGTTGGGAATCCAGCCGACCGGGCTCATCGCCGTCGCCGCTCTCCTCGCGGGCGGCAGGCCGATCCTGCGGATTCTGGTGCGCAGGCACCGCCTGGTGGGCACCTGGCCGCTGGTGGCGCCGATGCTTGCGGCGGGAACGGTGATCCTGACGGTCGTCTTCGCCGATCAGTCGATCGCGACGGTGCTGGAGGCCACCAGGATTCGCACCGCCGTGGGTCCCGCGCAGGAGTGGTGGACCGAGGTCCTGCGCTACTACTACCTGATTCTGCCGACGGTCGACGGATCGCTGTCGCGGCGGTTCGGGTTCCTGATGACGGCGCTGGCGCTGTTCGTCTCACTGTTCATCCTGTTGCGGCGCAAGCGTGTTCCCGGAGTCGCGCGCGGACCCGCGTGGCGTCTGATCGGCACCATCTTGGGCACGATCTTCTTCCTGCAGTTCGCTCCGACCAAGTGGGTGCACCACTTCGGCTTGTTCGCCGCGGTCGGCGCCGCGATGGCGGCCCTTGCGACCGTGCTGGTGTCGCGCACGGTGCTGCGCGCCCCACGTAACCGAATGGCCGTCGTTGCGGCCGTGATGTTCCTGCTCGCACTGTGTTTCGCGACCACCAACGGGTGGTGGTACGTGTCGAGCTACGGCGTCCCGTTCAACAACGCGATGCCGAAGATCGGCCCGATCACTGTCAGCACGATCTTCTTCGCGTTGTTCGCCCTCGCCGCAATCTGGGCGGCATTCCTGCACTTCTCGGACCGCCGCGGGGGTGAGGACAAGGTGACGCGGGCCATCACGGCCGCGCCGATACCCGTCGCCGCCGGTTTCATGGTGCTCGTGTTCGTCGGCTCGATGCTCGCCGGTGTGGTGCGTCAGTACCCGACGTACTCCAACGCGTGGGCCAACCTCCGGGCCTTCACCGGCGGATGCGGTCTGGCCGACGACGTTCTCGTGGAACCCGATCCCAACGACGGATTCCTGAATGCGTTGCCGGGCAACTACGGTCCGCTCGGTCCGCTCGGCGGCGTCGATCCGACGGGATTCACCGCCAGCGGCGTTCCGGAAAAGATCGTCGCCGAAACGATCCGGATGAACCTACCCATGCCGGGCACCGACTACGACTGGGACCAGCCGACGAAGCGTAAGACACCGGGCGTCAACGGATCGACGGTCCCGCTGCCCTACGGTCTCGACCCCGCACGGGTTCCGTTGGCGGGAAGCTACGTTCAAGCCGGACAGCAACAGAGCCGGCTGACGTCCGCGTGGTATGAACTCCCGCCCCGCGAGGATGCGCACCCCCTCGTGGTTGTCACCGCCGCGGGCACCATCACCGGTGACAGCGTGTTCAACGGGCGAACCGAAGGACAGACCGTCGAATTGGAGTACGCGCTGCCGGGACCGGACGGCACACCCGTTCCCGGCGGACGCTTGGTTCCCTATGACCTTGGCCCGGTTCCGTCGTGGCGCAACCTGCGGTTCCCCCGCGCACAGATCCCCGACAATGCCGTGGCGATTCGTGTTGTCGCCGAGGACCTTTCACTGACACCCGGCGACTGGATCGCCGTCACGCCGCCGCGGGTGCCGGAGTTGCGGTCGGTGCAGGAGTACGTCGGTTCGGATCAGCCCGTTCTGATGGACTGGGCCGTTGGGCTGGCGTTCCCGTGCCAGCAGCCGATGCTGCATGCCAACGGCGTCACCGAAGTACCCAAGTTCCGGATCACGCCGGACTACAACGCGAAGCGCAAGGACACCGACACCTGGGAGGACGGCCTCAACGGCGGCCTGCTGGGCATCAGCGACCTGCTGCTGCGCGCACACGTCATGGCGACGTATCTGTCGAATGACTGGGGACGCGACTGGGGCTCGCTGCGCAAGTTCGACACGATCGTCGACGCGACGCCGGCCCAACTCACACTCGGCACCGCCACCCACAGCGGGCTGTACTCGCCGGGTCACATCAGGATCAAGCCGTGACGTCCGACCGCATCCGCCTCGGCGACGCCACACTCACGCGCGTCATCGAGACACAGGTCGACAATCTGCCGGTCGAGATCTTCCCGCAGACGCCACCCGAAGCCTGGGGCGAAGACGACGAATTCACGCCCACCTACTGGAACGACAGCGGCTGGCGAATCGCCATGCAGATCTGGGTCGTCGAGGTGGACGGGCTGACCGTGCTCATCGACACCGGTGCGGGTAACGACAAGGCCCGGCCGCTGATGCCGGTGCTGGATAATCTGCAGACCGACTTCCTGGGCGAACTGGGGCGTGCCGGCTTCGAGCCCGGCGACATCGACGTCGTCGTGAACACCCATCTGCATTTCGATCACGTGGGCTGGAACACCGTGCACGCCGGCGATGGGTGGGCACCGACGTTCTTCAACGCCCGCTACCTGATTTCCGAGCCCGACTACCGGCACTTCTGCCCCGACGGTACGGCGCAGACGGCGACGCCGCAGTCGCCCGAAGAAGAGGCTACGCAGCGACACGTCCGAACGGTGTTCGCGGACAGCGTGTCTCCGCTGGAGGGTCAGATCGAATTGTGGTCCGGCGACAACCAGGTCAGTAGGTCGATGTGGGTGCGGCCCGCGCCCGGTCACACGCCGGGCGCGGCGGTGGTGTGGTTGGACGCGGGGAAGCCGGCGGTCTTCGTCGGCGACCTGACGCACTGCCCGATGCAACTGAAGCGCCCCAACGATCCGTGCGCCTGGGACGAGAACTTCGACGAGGCCGCGGTGACGCGCAGGAAGGTACTCACCGAGGCGACCCGACGCCGCGCCGCAGTGATTCCCGCGCACTATCCGGGCCACGGCGGTGCGACCGTCGTCGCACGCGGTGACGCGTTCATGGTCGACGACTGGCTGGATTTCCCCCCGATCTGACCGGGGCTACGGCGACGCGGTCTCCGACGGGGTGAGGGTCGCGGACTCGTTCACCTCGAGGATGTCGCTGTGACAGTCGAGGTGGGACTGCCCGGTCTGTTCCATGCAGACGAGCACCGGTTGCTGACTCTCCGAAGGGAGTTCGACATCGTTGGGTCCGGGAGTGACTGTGGGACTGGATATTTCACCGGGAATCATCGACCAGATCGCGGCGTCGGTGGTCGACAGATGCGCGCAGTAGGCCGGAGCGCCGGTCTCGGTGACCCCCGCCTCGCCCAGCGTGCCGCACTCCGCCCCCACGACGACCACCGGTAGCGCGACGCCCCCTGGCGGTGGCGCGGGCACCGGCGCCGAGGTGGTGGTCGGTGGCGCCTTCGCCTCGGCGGCACGATCCCGCCCGCGATCGAAAAGCACGTAAGCGCCCGCCGCGAGGACGATCGCGATCACCGCGGCGACGGTGGGTAAGACCCATCGCGGCCGGGACGTGGTCTGCGACTGCGAGTGCCTCGGCCGCGATCTACCCGCGGGCAGCTGAGCGGACATCGTCGGTTCCGACTGGGGGATATCGCCCGTACCGGGGCCGCCCCATTTCAGACCCGAACCGGAGATCGTGGCTTCGGTCCGGTGGGCGAGCGCGCGGGCGAAATCTAGGCACTTGGCGTACCGATCGTGCGGCGACTTCGCGAGCGCCTTGCTGAAGGCGGGCCCGAGATCGGACAACTCCGGCCGTCGGGTACCGATCGCGGGTGGATCACCCGTCAGGTGCTGGCTGATGACCACCGCGGGGTTGGTGTGCTGAAACGGCGGAGTTCCCGTCAGCAGCTGGAAAGCCGTTGCGGCCAGGGCGTACTGGTCGGCGCGGCCGTCGATGCCTTCGCCCATGAGTTGCTCCGGCGCGGCATAGGCGACGGTGCCTACCGTCATGTTCGTTCCGGTCAGGTTGCTCGTATCGCCAATTCGTCGCGCGATCCCGAAGTCCGCCAACATGATTCGCTCATTGGCCGTCCCGGGATTGGCCAGCAGGATGTTGGCGGGCTTGACGTCGCGGTGCAGCAGTCCTCGATCGTGGGCGTAGTCGAGTGCATCGGCCACCGCGGCGACGATGCGGACGACGTCATCGGGCGGCATGCCGTCCGGGTAGCTCTCGGTGAGCAGGCGGTGAGCGTCGGTGCCCTCGACGTAGTCCATCGAAATCCACAGTTGGCCGTCGACATCGCCGCGATCATGCACCTCGACGATGTGCTGGTGCCACAGGGTGGCCGCGATATCGGCCTCCCGGTTGAAGCGCTCGCGGTACTCGCTGTCCGCACAGACGGTGGTCGAGAGCACCTTGAGCGCGTCATACCGCGGCAGCCGGGGATGCTGGGCCAGATACACCTCGCCCATGCCGCCGGCGCCGAGTGATCGCACGATGGTGTACCCGGCGATCTCCTGTCCGTCGGCGAGCGGCATGGCCGAATAGTAGTGGTCTCGTCGCCGACCGTCAGTGCGGTGTGCCGAGGTAGGGGAACTCGGTGAGGGTGTCGGTGTGCGGACTCAGTCCCGACGGCGGGCATTCACCCTTGGTCAGAAAGGCCAGCCGGTAATCGATGACGTCATCGGTGAACACCCTGCCGTTCGGGTACTTGGCGGGTTTGGCCGTGTCGTACGTCAGCATGTCGGGCAGCGTGCCCTCGCGGTCGATCGCTGCGATGGCCTCCTCGCGGGTGTAGTCGCCCGTGTGGCCCATCAGGTGGATGAACTGCTCGATCCACCGTTCGCGGTCACGCACCGGTTCACTGGCGTTGTACTCCAGTTTGGTGTCGTCGGTGTTGAAGAAACTGCTGACCGAGGGGTGGCCTGCGCGGTCCACGTGGTTGAGCTTGCCGTCCTGCCGAAGGCTGCAGCGGCCCCAGATGCGGATGTCCGATTTCGCCCCGAGGTATTCGGTGGGCATTTCCAGCACCATGGAGAACACATTGGCTTCGGTGTTGGAATCCTGACCCGTCCACGGCGACTTGCCGCCGAGGTCGGCGAGATGCGGTGACGTGAAGTTGCGCTTACCCGAAATGTCGAACAGGTTCTTGATGCCGTCGAAGTCGAAGAAGAACGCATCGCTGCGTGCACCCGCGAAGAACGTGAACCCACCCGAGGTGTGGATATCGGGCGTCTTGCCGAACGACACCTCGACACCGCTGAAGATCTTCTCGCCCACCGCTTCCGGCGACTCCGCTTCGTCACCGTGCGCGAGAAACACGTCGACGGTCTGCCGACCGTCGGTCGGCGCGGAGAAGACGAAGCTGAACGCGATGTCGTTCTGCAGGTCACCGTCGTTGTCGATGGCGAGCCGGTAGATGGCGTCCGGGTGCAAAGCGTCGGCGTTCGGATTCGCGTTGAGAATCAGGACGGTACGCGCGGCATCGGCCGGCGAAGCGAAGGCGTAGAGATCGCACAGATCTAGCCGTTGATCCCCGAGCGGCGGTCCCAGGCTCAGCCCGGTGAAGTGGTTGGACACGGGGAAGATTATCCGCGATCAGATCGGAGTCAGACCATGCTTTCGCTGCACCCGATCCCACTTCTGCTTGTCACGCAGTAACCGCAGCGACTTGCGGAGCAGCAGCCGGGTTTCGTGCGGCTGGATGACCGCGTCGATGTACCCGCGCTCGGCGGCGATCCACGGTGTGGCCATGTTGAGGTTGTAACCCTCGATGAAGTCGGCGCGGATCTTCTGCACCTCCGGCGCCGTGGGATCCGGGAAACGCTTCACCAACAACTGTGCGGCACCCTCGGCGCCGATCACCGCGATGCGCGCCGTCGGCCACGCGAAGTTGAGGTCCGCGGCCAGCTGCTTGGACCCCATCACCGCGTACCCACCGCCGTACGCCTTGCGGATGATGACCGTCATCTTCGGTACGTCGGCCTCCACCAATGCGTTGAAGAACCGGCCGCCACGCTTGATGATGCCGCCCTTCTCCTGCTCGACACCCGGCAGTGCCCCGGGGGTGTCGACCACGAAAACCAAAGGCGTGTTGTAGGAGTCACAGAACCGGATGAAGGCCGTCGCCTTGTCCGAGGCTTCGGTGTCGATCGAACCCGACAGGTACATGGGCTGGTTGGCGATGACGCCGACCGGACGGCCGTCGACACGTGCGAACGCCGTGATCATCGCCTGACCGCGTTGCGCACCGACCTCGAAGACGTCGCCGTCGTCGAAGATCCGCAGCAGGATCTCCATCATGTCGTAGGCCTGGTTGTCGGCATCCGGCACGATCGCGTCGAGCTCGTAGTCGTGCGGTGTCAGTTCAGGTTCCATACCCGGGTTGACGATCGGCGGATCGTCAAATGTGTTGGCGGGCAAGAAGCTCAGATAGTCGCGGACGTACTGGAACGCCGCCTCCTCCGACTCCACCACCTGATGGATGTTGCCGTAGCGGGCCTGGTTGTCGGCGCCGCCGAGTTCGTCGAGCGTGACGTCCTCCCCGGTGACGTCCTTGATCACATCCGGACCGGTGATGAACATGTAGCCCTGATCGCGCACCGCGACCACGAGATCGGTCTGAATCGGCGAGTACACCGCACCGCCCGCGCACGCGCCGAAGATCAGCGAGATCTCGGGCACCAGACCGCGCAGCATCTCGTGCCTGCGGCCGAGTTCGGCGTACCACGCAAGCGACGTCACCGCGTCCTGGATGCGCGCACCCGCCGAGTCGTTGATACCGATGATCGGGCAGCCGACCATCGCCACCCACTCCATCAGCTTGGCGACCTTGCGCCCGAACATCTCGCCGACCGAACCCTGGAACACCGTCTGGTCGTGGCTGAACACGCCGACCGGCCTGCCGTTGATGGTGGCGTGGCCGGTGACCACCCCGTCACCGTAGAGCGCCTCCGGATCGCCCGGCGTCTTGCACAGCGCGCCGATCTCGAGGAAGCTGCCGGGGTCGACGAGCGAGTGGATGCGCGCGCGAGCACTCGGGATGCCCTTGCGTTCGCGCTTGGCGATGGCCTTTTCGCCACCGGGTTCCTTCGCCAACTCCAGCTTCTCGTGGAGTTCGGCGAGCAGTTCCGCGGTGGTCTTGTTGGTCACTTCGCCTGCTTCTCCTGATCTTCATAGGCGGCTTCTGCCACTGTCGCTTCGCTCTGGATGCGTCCTAGCGCCTCACTCATGTGTGCGCCGACCTTGGCAATGTACGGCTCGTCGATCGCCTGGATGTGTTCGCCCCCGATGTGCACGACCTCCAGGTCGGACACGAACTCGCCCCAGCCGCCGTCCGGTTTGCGGGTGGCGTACGCGGGTTCGAAGTAGATCGCGTCGTCGTGGTAGCGGTCGGCCATGTACAGCGTGACATGGCCGTCGTAGGGCTGGATCTCGGCGAGATCGATCGCCCGCTGGTCCAGATACGACGTGCGCTGATGCTCGATGATGCCGCCGGGGATCTGCACGCCGGCCTGCGAGACGACATCCAGGACGAAGCGCACCTGGCCCTCGTCGTCGAGCGCCTCGAGCTCCTCGTAGGGGATCTCGGGCACCTCGACGTTGAAGGTGCGTTCCGCGAACCGGGCGTAACGGTCCCAGCGCTTGCGGGTCTCCTCCTTGGTCTGCAGGATCGGCTCCCCGGGGCGCACCGCGTCGATGAGGCCGACGAAGCGCACGTCGGCGCCCGCCTCCTTGAGTCCGATCGCACAGGCGTAGGCCAGCACGCCGCCCAGCGACCAGCCCGCCAGGATGAACGGCCGGACCCGCTTTTCTCCCGTCACTTCGCTCGCCCAGGTGTTGATCTCCATCAACTTGGGCACATATTCACGTGCACGCTCCTCGATGGAACCCTCGACCCGCTCGATGCCGTACATCGGTGTGCCCGGCGGCAACCGCTTCAGCAGCGGCTCGTAGACCACCGTCGACCCGCCGGCGGCGTGGAAGACGAACACCGGGATCTCGTTCGATCCCTCCTTGGGAGCTCGCAGGGTCCTGACGAACCCGTCGACCTTGCCGCCCTCGAGGTAGTCGCGCACCGTCATGGCCAGCGCCTCGACTGTCTTGGCCGCACGCACATCGTCGGCGGTCACGGTGCCCTCGTCGACACGTTCGGTGAGGCGTTCGGCGATCTTGACCGCAGTCTCGTCGTCGACCTTGGGCAGCTCGTTGAAGATGCCGCCCGGCGACTTACCCGTGACGATGGCCCACGTCGCGAACGTCACCCGCTCGGCGGCATCGCGCGGCGGCACGTCGGAGCCGAGCGCCTCGGTCACCGCCTCCTGCGTCAGCACTCCCCTGCGCTCCGCGCGTGGGCCCATGGACGCGGCGGCCACCGTCGACTGCGACGGTCCTGCCGCGGACGGGCCGCGCGGATCGGTCGGCGGCGGCGGGATCGGCGGTGACACCTGGGATTCCACGGCATCCGTGGCGATGGCCTCCGCGGCGGTCTGCGTGGCTTCGGCCTTCGTGGCTTCGGTGGCTTCGGGGGCTTCGGTGGCTTCGGCGGCTTCGGCGGCGATGGGATGCCCGGCCTCGGCCAGCTTGGCCTCAAGCTCGGCGACCGTCGTGGCGCCGCCCATCAACTCCGCCTGCGCGGCGGCGATCTCCTCGGCGGTCTGCCCCTTCTGCGACTCGGCGAGCTCGTCGACCTCGTCGCGGTGCTCGATCG
Source organism: Mycolicibacterium rhodesiae NBB3 (assembly GCF_000230895.2). The sequence continues at coordinate 1,975,597 of NC_016604.1, read as the reverse complement.
CATACTGGATCAGCTTCTCCACCGCGTACAGGTTCGCGTCCCGGACCGCGGTCAGCTGGATCGGCGGCAGGTCGAAGTCGTACTCGACCCGGTTCTTGATCCGGACGGCCATCAGCGAGTCCAGTCCGAGCTCGATCAGCGGCACCTCCCACGGCAGGTCCTCGGGCTCGTAACCCATCGCGCCGCCGACGATCGCGCCCAGCCGCTGACCGATGGTCTCACCGGTGTCCGGCGACCACTTCGCGAAACCCGCCGCGAGACCGGCGCCCGCCGTCAGGTTGTCCTGCAGGATCTCGGCGCTGTCGTCGGGTTCGTCGACGACGGATGCGGCCGGGACTCCCCTGAGCTCCGCTCGTGGGCCCAGTTCGGCGACAACCGATCCGGTCGCCACGGCCGCCGGAAGTGCAGAAGCGGCGCCGTCGCGGCTCACCACTGCGTCGTAAACCAAGGTGAACGACTCGTCGATACGCGCGTGCACCTGCACGCTCGCGCCGCCGGGGTGACGGGTCAGCGTGGTCACCAGCCGGGACCCGTCGCCCGGCACCGCGCGTTGCTCAGAGGCGACCAGCTTTGAATCCGGAAGAACCTGCGCCGCAGCGGATTTCACCAATGCCGCGAGGTCAGGCTGGCCCTTCGGAGCGAATTCCCAGACATGCCTGCCGTCAGGCATCGCGACATGGTTGCCCGGCATCATCACCGAGGCGTCACCGGTGAAACGGACGTCGAGCCAGTGCGGCTTGCGCTTGAAGCGCGTGGGCGGGATCTCGGCGTAGGAGCCCTTCTCGAACAGGGTCCTGAAGTCCAGGTCGTGGCCGTACACGAACAGCTGGGCCATCGCCGTGGTCATCGAGTCGACCTCGTCCTGCTTGCGGGCCAGCGTCGCGATCAGCTGCGCGTCGTAAAGACCGGCGTCAGCGGTGGTCAGGCCAACCTGCATCAGCGCAACCGGATTCGGCGCCAGCTCGAGGAAAGTCGTATGGCCGTTGTCGACGGCGTTGCGGATGCCCTGCGTGAAGTAGACGCTGTGCCGCAGGCCCTTCTTCCAGTAATCCACGTCGTGGATCGGTTCACCGCCGGCACGGATCAGCTGACCCTCGTGCACGGTCGAGAAGTAGGCCATCTGCAGCGGACGCGGCTCGATGCCCTGAAGTTCCGCGGCGAGCTCGCCGAGCAGCGGGTCCATCTGCGAGGTGTGGCTCGCGCCCTTCGTCTGGAACTTGCGGGCGAACTTCCCCTCCGATTCGGCGCGCGCGATGATCGCGTCGACCTGTTCGGGCGGACCGCCGATGACGGTCTGGGTGGGCGCGGCGTACACGCACGCTTCGAGGTCCTTGAAATCGGCGAACACGGTGTCGATTTCGTCGACGGAGTATTCGACCAACGCCATCAGGCGGATCCACTCGCCGAAGAGCATCGCCTCGCCCTCACCCATCAGGTGGGCACGCGAGCTGATGGCGCGGGTGGCATCCTCCAGCGACAGTCCGCCCGCAAAGTACGCGGCCGCGGCCTCACCGAGCGACTGGCCGATCACCGCAGCGGGTTTCGCGCCGTGGGCCTTGAGCAGTTCGCCGAGCGCGACCTGGATACCGAAGATGACCAACTGGACGACTTCGATCGGGTACTGACACGTCTCGTCGGTGTAGTCGATGGCGTCGTCGAGGATCATTTCGACGATCGAGTGCCCCCGCTCGTCCTGCACAAGCGCGTCGACCTTGTTGATCCATTGAGCGAACGTCTCATTGCGCAGGTACAGACTCTTGGCCATCTTGCGATGCTGAGCACCGAAACCGGCCAGCACCCATACGGGGCCATTGGTGACGGGTCCGTCCGCGCTGAAGACGCTTGGATGCTGCTTACCTTCGGCGACGGCACGCAGGCCCTTGATCGCCTCGTCGTGATCGCGGGCGAGCACGACGGCGCGTGAACGACCGTGGTTGCGACGCGACAGCGACCGCCCGATCGACTCCAGCGACGAGGCGCGACCTTCCGGGCTGTCGATCCAGTCGGCGAGCTCGGCGGCCGTTGCCTTCTTACGCGACGTCAGGAATCCCGAGACCGCCAGCGGCACAAGCGCAATCGGTTGTTCGCCGGACTCGAGTTCCTCGCGGGCGGCCTCGATCAGGCGCTTGGCCTCGTCGGTCAAGCCGGGCAGTTCGGGTTCGTCGTCTGCGTGGTGGTGGGCGACGGCGGCGTCGTCTCCGTAGTCGTCGTCGTCTGATTCTCTTCGCGCAAGCGGCTCATCGTCGATGAACTCTCCGTACTCGTCCATCCGGACACCGCCGACGTAGACGGCGGTGGCTTCCGATGGTGCGGTCGTCGCCTCGACGACGGTGTCGTCCGCTTCGGGTTCGACGAGATCGGACGGCAGTACCTCGCGCAGCACGAGGTGCGCGTTGGCGCCGCCGAATCCGAAGCCGGAGACACCGGTGATCGCGTGTCCGCTGTAGCGCGGCCAGTCGGTGACGGTGTCGGCGACCTTCAGGCGCTCCGCCTCGAAGTCGATGTACGGGTTGGGGCCGGCGTAGTTGATCGACGGCGGAATCTTGTCGTTGCGCAGCGCGAGCGCCATCTTTGCGAGGCTGGCCGCCCCCGCAGCCGACTCCAGGTGTCCCACATTGGATTTCACTGCGCCGAGCAATACAGGCCGGTCGGCCGGCCGACCCCTGCCTACGACGCGGCCGAGCGCATCGGCCTCGATCGGGTCGCCGAGGATGGTTCCGGTGCCGTGCGCCTCGATGTAGTCGACGTCGCGCGGGTTGATGCCCGCGTCCTTGTACGCCGTGCGCAACACCTCGGCCTGCGCGTCGGGGTTTGGCGCCAGCATGCCGTTGGAACGGCCGTCGTGATTGACGGCGCTGCCTGCGATCACGGCGTAGATCTCGTCGCCGTCGCGGCGGGCGTCGGCGAGCCGCTTGAAGATCAGCATGCCGCCGCCCTCGGAACGGGCGTAACCGTCGGCGTCGGAGGAGAAGGACTTGATCAGACCGTCTGGTGCGAGCACGCCGCCGACCTCGTCGAAGCCGATGGTCACCAGCGGTGTGATCAACGCGTTGACGCCGCCGACCACGGCGACGTCGGCCTCACCTGCGCGCAGTGCCGCCACACCCTGGTGCGCGGCGACCAATGAACTCGAGCACGCGGTGTCGATCGCCATCGACGGGCCGCGGAAATCGTAGAAGTACGACACCCGGTTCGCGATGATCGAACTCGTCGTGCCGGTGATGGCGTAGGGGTGGGCGACCGTCGGATCCGAGACGGCCAGAAACTGGTAGTCGTTGTTCGACGACCCGATGTAGACCGCAACCTTTTCCCCGCGCAGACTCGACGCCGGGATGTGCGCGTCTTCCAGTGCCTCCCAAGTCAGTTCGAGCGCCATCCGCTGCTGCGGATCGATGTTGTCGGCTTCCATCTTCGACAGGGCGAAGAACTCGGCGTCGAAACCCTTGATGTCGGACAGATAACCGCCACGGGTGCGGGCCTTGGCCACCCGCTCGGCGATCCGAGGCTCGGCGAGGAACTCCTCCCAGCGACCCTCGGGCAGATCGCTGATACCGCTGCGCCCTTCGAGCAGTGCCTGCCACGTCTGCGCGGCGGTGTTCATGTCACCGGGGAAGCGCGTGGCGATACCCACAATGGCTATGTTCGCGATGTCCTCATCGACCTCGCGCGTCCAGTCCTCGTCGTCGGAGATCTCGGGTTCCGGCTCACCCTCGACGATGACCGTCGCCAGCGACTCGATCGTCGGGTGCCGGAACGCCATGGTGGCCGTGACGACGACTCCGGTGTAGTCCTCGATATCGCTGGCCATCGCGACCGCGTCGCGGGAGGCCATCCCCAACTCGATCAGCGGTGCGTTCTCGTTGATCGAGTCGGGCGACTGACCCGTTGCGTTGGCCACCCAGTTGCGCATCCACTCGCGAAGCTCGGGCACCGAGACGTCGGTGCGGGCAGCCGGAACGGCCGGGGTCTCGGGTTGCTGCTGCGAATCGTCCTGTGTGTCAGCCATATTCACGGGTGGTCAGTCAGTCTTTTTCGTCGGGGAAATCGTTGGCGATCTTGCCGCTGCGAAGAGTGCCGTCAAGGTACGCAGCGCGGCACGCCCGGCGGCCGATCTTGCCGCTGGAAGTGCGCGGAATGGCGCCCGCCGCGGTCAGCAGCACATCGCGCACGGTGACGCCGTGGCGCACCGCGATGGCGGCACGAATGTCGTCGGCGATCGGACCCATGTCGAGCTTGTGCGCGCCGGGCGCGCGCTCACCGACGATCACCAACTGCTCCGATGTGTCGTCGGGATCGCGCTTGAGGCCTGCGTGCGCGTTCTCGAACACCTCGTCGGGCAGCTGGTTGGCAGGCACCGAGAACGCCGCCACGTATCCGATCCGCAGCGCCTTGGTGGACTCCTGCGCGGAGTATTCGAGGTCCTGGGGATAGTGGTTGCGGCCGTCGATGATCACCAGGTCCTTGGTGCGGCCCGTGATGAAGAGTTCGCCGTCGTGGTAGGCGCCGAGGTCGCCGGTGCGTACCCAGGTGGCGTCGTCGGTGGCACCCTCGGCATGCGACGGGTTGGTGCGCGACTTGAGGATGTTCTGGAACGTCTCGACGGTCTCCTGGGGCTTGCCCCAGTAGCCGGTGCCCATGTTCTGGCCACTGATCCAGACCTCACCGATCTGTCCGTCGGGCAACTCGGTCGCGGACTCGGCATCGACGATCACCGCCCATTCCGCGACGCCCACCTTGCCCGCGCCGGCCTGAGCGACCGCCTTCGGCGAATCGGGATCGACCTCGACGAAGGTGCCGCTGTTCAGGGCGTCGCGGTCGACGGACACGATCTTCGGGTGGTCGCCCATGGGGGTGGTCGACACGAACAGCGTGGCTTCGGCCAGACCGTAGGACGGCTTGATGGCCTGCGGCTTGAACCCGTGCGGCGCAAACGCTTCGTTGAACCGGTGCACGGTGGCGGCCGAGATGGGCTCGCTGCCGTTGAGGATGCACTTGACGACGGACAGGTCGAGCGGTGGTTCGTCGTCCTTGGGCAGGCCGCGGGCCGCCGCGTGGTCGAACGCGAAGTTCGGGGCCACCGAGATCACCCCGCCCGTGTCGTCGGGCTTACGCGACATCTCGCGGATCCACCGGCCGGGCCGACGGACGAACGCCGCAGGCGTCATGAAGGTGAAGTAATGCCCGATCATCGGCGCCAGCAGCGCGGTGATGAGGCCCATGTCGTGGAAGAACGGCAGCCACGACAGACCGCGGTCACCCTCTTGGCCATCCAGCGCCTCGATCACCTGCACCACGTTGGTGGCCAGGTTGAGGTGGGTGATCTGCACGCCGGTCGGGATGCGCGTCGAGCCGGACGTGTACTGCAGGTAGGCGATGGTGTCGTGTTCGACGTCGACCTGCTGCCAGGTGGCACCCACCTCGACGGGCACCGCGTCGACGGCGATGACGCGGGGACGCTCCTTGGCCGGGCGGGTGCGGAAGAACTTGCGCACGCCCTCGGCGGAGTCGGTGGTGGTCAGGATTGCAGCGGGTTGGCAGTCGTCGAGAACGGCGTGCAGGCGGCCGACGTGGCCGGGCTCTGACGGGTCGAACAGCGGCACCGCGATGCGGCCCGAGTACAGCGCGCCGAACATTGCGACGACGTAGTCGAGGTTCTGCGGACTGAGGATCGCGACACGGTCGCCCGGCTCGGTGACCTGCTGCAGTCGCGCGGCGACGGCTCTGTTACGGGCGCCGAAGTCAGCCCAGTTCAACTCGCGCGCCACTCCGTCACGCTCGACGGAGAAATCGAGGAACCGGTAGGCGAGCTTGTCCCCGCGGACCTTGGCCCACTTTTCGACGTGTTTGACCAAGCTGCCGTTATCGGGGAACTTGATCAGTCCGTCTTTCAGGAACGGGTTGTGAAACCCCATTCTCACTCTCCTGTCAAAGCCTCACCTGCTGAAGCCGTTGCACTCATACTCGCAGGCGCGTTCATCCGCTAGGCGTTGCGCCCCGCGGCGTCCGTCACCGCTCTTAGTTTTTTCTTAATGTTAGGTGACGGGTCAACCCAGGCCAAATCTCAGCGGTTACAGGTCAGCCATGTTTCGGGTGCGGAGCGTTATCGATCACATTCTGCGCCCAACCCAGTGTCCACTGCGGGGCCGGAGTGCCATCCAGATTCCAGAATTGCGGCGTGTTGTACATCGCGTGGATCGGTTGTCCGGCGCCGCCGCTGAGCACTTCGAGCGTCTTCGGGAGCTGAGTGATGTTGAACGCCGACTCCGGGGCTGAGCAGATCAGGTCACCCGTCGCACATATCTCATATGTGCGGCTGTTGAGCATGCCGAAGCCGCCAGGCCGCGGACCAGTCATGTCCAGACCGAACTCGTTGAGCATCGGCACCTCGTCCAGGGTGATCTCCGCGCCCTGTCCGGGTGCGTTGGGTCCGACGTCCTGGCCGACTCCGGGCTGGCGGCGACCATCGGCGATCAACGTGACTCCGAGGACCAGATCCTCGTCGACCGGACCGCGGCCGTTGCCGATGTCGCTGGCGATATCGCCGGCGATCACCGCGCCCTGCGAAAACCCGATCAACACGTAGCTGGTCAGCGGGCAACGGTTGTTCATGTCCGTCATCGCGCGCATCGCCGCGTCGAATCCCTCTTTGCGGCTCTGGTTGTAAGACATCTGCTTGTCCGCGGAGAACGGATTGTGGAACTGCGCGGTGTAGGGAACCGTATAGATCTCCAGCCGGCCGGCGTCGAACTGCTGGCGCAGCGGGTTGGTCACGTTGAGCAGCAGCGCGATGGGGAACTGCGTCGGGTTGAACGGGTCGAGCTGGGGCGAGGACTCCCAGGTGCCCGGAATCGAGATCATCTGCACGTCGGGGCAACTGGCGTCCTGGAACTCCGGCCGCGGCTTCTTACCCGTCGAAGGGATACCACCGGGCGGAACCGCGGTGGGCGGAATCGCTCCCGGCGGAGTGTCCGGTGATCGCTGCCAGACCCAGACGAGCACGACGACCAACACCACGACGAGGGATACGGCCACCGCAGCGACGACACCGAGGATGCGGTGACGTTTTCGCTGATTGGACTTGGGCATGGGTTCTCGGTTGCTCCTCGCGTGCGGTGGTCTTGTGCTGGTCGTCCGCGACTGTCAGCAGAGTCGCTCGGTCGCGGTGCGAATGTAATCGGCGGTCACCGAGTCGACATTCACGCTCGACGGCGCAATAGAGGATAGGTGGCCGCCATCGCGGACGTCACTTCGCACCAACGGTAGTACGGAGTCCCATACCGCCTGATCATTCTGTTTGGCGGCGCGAGCCTGGCACACATAGGAGCCGATCGACAACGCGGCCAGATCGCTGGATGGATGCACCCCCGCGGCGTTCAGCGCGTCCAGGTACGTGCGCTGTTGCGCGGTGACGACCATGTCGTCGGACTGTCCGTCCGCCTGCACCGGTCCGGGCGGCGTGCTGGCCTGTCCATGCGCGGTCGCCGTCGCCGAAGTGGGCATGCCGATGGTGGCCATCATGTCGTTACCGGAGCATCCGGTCACCAGGGCGGGGATCGAAGCTACCAGCAGCGTTGTTGCTGAGGTCGCCAACCAACCGGACAACGGGGCTTGACCGACCCTTCGCCGCACCGAGAGTTGCACGATTCCAAGGTACCGGCTGATACCCAGAGGAACCTGAGACGCCGAGCGGTATGCCCTACGCGATGGTGGCGACTATTTCGCCCGACATCGCGGCCAGTTGCCCGCTCCAGGCACCCCAGTCATTGCCGCCGCTGACGGGGAAGTCGAAATGACCGTTGTGCCCGCCGACTGAGCGGTAGTGCTGGTAGAACTCCTTGTTCGTGCCTGCGGCGATGTCGCAGTAGCCGATCATCGCCGGAACATCGCAGCCACCTGAGGTCGGGCTGTACACCCATAGCCGGGTGTTGTTGTCCGCGAGTAGCTGGACGTGGACGTTCGGCGAGTGCCACTTCCACCGGCCCAGCTGTGGCAATCCCCACATGTTGCGGACGTCTACGCCACCGAACTGCTGAAGGCCCGCCGTGATGGCACCGTCGACTCCGGTCCGCTCGGGAGCCAAGAAGCCCGACAGTGATCCGGCGTAGCGGTAGCGGTCCGGGTGGAACGTGGCCATGGCCATGGCGCCGTAGCCGCCCTGTGCGGCGCCGACGATGGCGTGGCCACCGGGCGCCAGGCCCTTGTTGGCGGCCAGGAAGTTCGGCAGTTCGGTGGCGAGGAACGTCTCCCACTGCTTGCTGCCGTCCTGCTCCCAGTTCGTGTACATGCTCCACGCGCCACCGGCGGGCGCCGCCACCGAGACGCCCTGCCCACCGAGCGCGGCCATCGCGTTGCCTGCCGTCACCCAGTTGCTGACATCGGGGGCGGCGTTGAAGGCGTCGAGCAGCACGACGGCATGCGGACCGCCGCCCTGGAAGGCGACGGGGATCGACCGGCCCATCGCGGCCGACGGGACCATCAACATTTCGACGTCGGCCTTGGCGTCCGGCGCCGACGCCGTTCCGGCGGTCCACAGGCCAGCGGCCAGAACCATGGTCAGCACTGTCCGAATTACGCCACGCATCAACTGCCCCACCTCACGCTCGTCTCCGCTGTCCCCGCGCGAGAAGTCAATCACACCCGCGCGGTGGGGTGGTCCGGAAATGGCCGACGGCGGCGACCCCGAAGGATCGCCGCCGCCGACTTCTCGTTTCCAGACACGCTGCGTCGTTTCCGACGAGCGAGTCGATTAGCCGCCCGCCTGCTCCGTCTCAGCCGAGGCCGGCTGGGCAGGCGTCGCGCCCTCAGCGGGGGCCGCGCCCCCGACGGGAGTGCTCGGCTGCGGGGTGGCACCCAGCACGCGCTGGATATCCGGCTTCATCTGCTGCAGCTGCTGACCCCAGTACTCCCAGCTGTGCGTACCTGCCTCTGGGAAGTTGAACACGCCGTTCTTACCGCCAGCGGCGATGTAGTTCTCCTGGAACGTCTTGTTCGTCCGCAGCGTGAAGCTCTCGAGGAACTTCGCGTTGAAGTTGTCGCCTGCCGCGACGCCGCTGCCGTTGATGTCGGCAGGCTTGCCGTTACCGCAGTAGACCCAGATGCGGGTGCCGTTGGCGACCAGTCGGTCGATGTTGACCATCGGGTCGTTGCGCTTCCACGCCGGGTCGCTGGAGTCGCCCCACATGTCCTTGGACTTGTAGCCGCCCGCGTCACCCATCGAGGTGCCGACCAGCATCGGCCACCAGCCCTCGGACAGGTTCAGGAAACCCGAGAGCGAAGCGGCGTACTGGAACTGCTGCGGGTAGTAGATCGACAGCGTCAGTGCGGCCGAGCCGGCCATCGACAGGCCAACCGCCGCGTTACGGTTCGGGTTCACGCCCTTGTTCGCCGCCAGATAGGCCGGCAGCTCCTGGGTAAGGAAGGTCTCCCACTTGTAGGTGGAGCAGCCCGCCTTGCCGCAGGCCGGCTTGTACCAGTCGGAGTAGAAGCTCGACTGGCCACCGACCGGCATGATCGTGGCGAGACCGGAATCGACGTACCACTCGAACGCTGGGGTGTTGATGTCCCAGCCGTTGAAGTCATCCTGCGCACGCAGGCCGTCCAGCAGGTAGACGCCGGGCGCATTGGGCCCACCGTTTTGGAACTGAACCTTGATGTCGCGTCCCATTCCAGCGGACGGAACCATCAGGTACTCGACCGGCAGACCCGGACGAGAGAAAGCGCCCGCAGTCGCCGAGCCTCCGACGGCGCTGACCAGGGCGGGCAGCACAACTGCGGCAGCAGCCACAGTCATGAGCCGGCGCACCCACGCGCCTCGGATATTGCCAACGAACTTCATGCTTCATCTATCCCATCTGTTGTATGCCGCACGCGGAACCTGTCCGACGGACCCAGCCACGTTGCCGTTGCAGTCAACCACAAGTTGCTGTGGTCGCTCTAATTCAGCGTGTATCGTCCCTGCTCGCTCCTCAGCCGTTGAGGGTTGCGATCAGGTCTGGTTTGCGGGGCCGAATGGCGTTGACGGAGTCGTAAATCCGTGCGAACACCGGGGTTTCGGCGGCTCCGCCGGGGTGGTCGTCGCGAGACCGCTTGCTGTCCGGCCGGGTCACAGGCTGATACCGCACGCCGTCGCGGAGGGATGCGTTCACGAGCGCTGTGAGATTGGACACAAGCTCGGTTGACGCGGCGGCGACCGACGTGCACACCGCGATGGTGCGGCGAAGCCAGGTTCGCACAGCTCTTACCGTCCGTTCGTGTGAGGCGGCGGTTCCCGCGACGTGTGTATCGCGCGCGGCACGGACGGCGTTACCGGCGGTTACGGCCCCGTCGCAGGCATGCCCGTGTACGGCTCGCCGATCGGCGCAGGCACATCCAGTCCGCAGCGCGCCAGCTCGTAGCGCGGTACTCGATCGATCCGGTATTGCGTCAACTCATAGGCGTGCAACACATTCGACAGGAACCGGCGCGGGCCCATCGGCCCCCGCACGGCGGTGAGCATGGCATCGGTCGCCGGGCACTTCAGCGCCGCCTCAGCCTGTGCGATCCAGTCCTCGTCGAGGTAGGCCGGGATGAACGGGCGCGTCTTGAGGAACGGTCCCTCGGCCACCGCCCAGTCCGGGAACAGGTTCTTGTCGTGGCCGATGCGGCCGTCGTCCAGGCGTGCGGTGTGTGCGGCCAGCGGGTTGGCCAGCCCGATCTGATCGATAACCCGGACGTCGAGGCCGACGTTCATTCCGAGCATGCCGAGATTTGTGAAAAACACTGTGTGCGGGCCCTTTTGAGCCTTCACTTCGGCCGGCGCATCCGGCGGCGGCGGGATGGCGGGCACGACGTCCCACTGGTCGTAGTTGCCCGAAGGCAACAACAGGGCGCCGTCTGGCGTGTTGTTCAGCGCGGTCATCACCGCGCGCATGCGCGGGTAGTCGAGGTAGTCGGCGGCGGTGAGCGGGTGCGCGTTACCCGTCGCCTGTGCGTAGAACCGTCGCTCGTCGACGATGCCGCTATAGGTCACGCGGGTGGCGTCGGCTCCCATACCGCTCGAATTGGCAACCCACAGTGACCAACCGGCGATCGACAACCACAGCACACTGGTGGCGCCGACGAACAAATACCCTGCGCCACGGGCCATTCGGCGGCCGTCGGGCAGCACCAGCGGGATCACCGCGATCGGTGCCAGCACACAGAACAACGGCGTCAACAAGACTCGGCCGTGCATGAAGTCGCCACCCTGACGAATCCAGTAGACAGCCTGCAGGAAACCGCTGACGAGCATGAAGCCCACCACGGCCTGCGGGCTCTGCACCGTCCGCGCAAGCCATCCGTGACCGGGCGCGACCATGTGACGGATTCCCCATGGACGGCCGCGGGTGACCATCACCACCGCAGCCAGTCCGATCAGCAAGATGGCCGGGGCCCACAGCAGGTACGGATTGTTGAAGTTGGCCAGGTACACGAAGCCCTGGGACCACTTGGCGCCGGACGCGTCCTTGGCCAGTGCGGTACCGGGAAACAGCAAGCCGTAGTAGCCCATTCGGAAGATCTCGTACCCGACGGGCACCAGCCCGCCCGCAACGACGATGAGCCCTCGCCGCCGCCAGTCACGCGCGGCTATCAGCATCATCACCAACGCGAGGCCGCCGATCAGGGCCAACTCGGGCCGGACGAGCACGCTCAGACCCGCGACGAAAGCCAGTGCGGCGCCGAAGGTCGGGCTGGCCGTGCGCGGTTGCGGTGGCGGTCCGAACGGCTGCCTGCGAATGGTCGGCGGGCCTCCGCGCACGGGTGGCGCGGTAGCCCTGGCCGGCCCGACAGCCCGCAACCCCTGCGACCAGCAGACCATCATCCACCAGAGCAGACCGAGATATGCCAGCACCAAACCGTTTTCGAGACCGGAGGTCGCGAAGTCACGGGCCGGCGGCACCGCGATGTAGACCAGCGCACCGGCAGGCAGCATCAACGCCCGTCTGCCCCGCAGGCTCGGCGCATACAGCCGTGCGGCTCCCAGCATGATGAACGCGACTCCGAGCACACTCAGGGTGAGCGCGAGGAACAGCGCCACGTACTCCATCCGTACCGGGCCGCCGATCCATGCGCCGAAATAGATCAGGTAGGTCCATATCGTCGACGTGTTCGCTTCGACCCGCTCACCCGCGTTGAAGACCGGGCCATTGCCCGCCAAGAGGTTTCGGACAGTACGCAGGACGATGAGGCCGTCGTCGGCGATCCAGCGCCGCTGCCAGGCCCCCCAGCCGAACAGCGCGGCGACGACGAACACGCTCACCCAAAGGCTCACTCGAACCGTGATGTCGTAGGGGAATGCGGGCAGGCGCGACAACCGGTCGCCGAGGCCGTCCAGCCAGGGGTTCCGGACGGCGGGTGAGAAACGCGCCCGCTCAGCTGAGGAAGACGGCGACACCGATGGTTCCGATCCAGGCCAGGAGCAGGAGTTGGAGCACCCGATCCTTCGACGCGATCTCCTCGGGTTCGCCGGCGAGTCCACTGTCCACGTCGACGGCGTATCGCAGGACCGCGATCGTGATCGGAATGATCGTCACGGCGTACCACGATGCGTTGGCGCCATCGCGTTCGAAAGCCCACAGGCCGTAACACAGGACCATCGCCGTGGCTGACAGCGTCCACACGAACCGCAGATACGAGGCCGTGTAACTTTCCAGCGACTTGCGAATCTTCGCGCCGGTCCGTTCGGCGAGTTGCAGTTCGGCGTACCGCTTCCCCGCCACCATGAACAACGAACCGAACGTCATCACCAGAAGGAACCACTGCGACAGCGGTATTCCGGTGGCAGCGCCGCCCGCGATCGCGCGGATCAGATACGCCGATGACACGATGCAGATGTCCAGGACGGCCTGATGCTTGAGCCCGAAGCAGTACGCCATCTGCATCACGATGTAGATGGCGATCACCAGTACGAGGTTCGGGGACGCCAGCCATGCAACGCCAAGGGCCGCAACACCGAGCACCACTGCCAGCGAGTACGCCAGCCAGACCGGGACCACCCCCGCGGCGATCGGCCGGAAGCGCTTCGTCGGATGCTGTTTGTCAGCCTCGACGTCACGGACGTCGTTGACGAGGTAGACGGTCGAGGCGGCCAGGGAGAACGCGACGAAGGCGATCAAGGCCTTGATCGCGACCTCGCGATAGTCGTAGTGGACGTCGCCCCCGAGGGCGGCCACCGGCGCGAGCAACACCAGCAGGTTCTTCACCCACTGTTTGGGTCGTACCGCCTTGATCACTCCGGTGACCAGATTGCGCGGTGGCCCCTTCTCCTGCGCCGGCTGCTGGTTCATGGGCGGTGCGCTCTCTGCACTGCTCTCGCTCGAGATGCTCATCAGACTCCTTCGCCCCGCTCTGTGACCATGGTGACCGCCTTCGCGACGGCCGCCCCGACCGCCACGCCGGTCAGCACGTCACTCGGGTAATGCACGCCGAGCACCAACCGCGACAACGCCATTGGTGGCACCAGGATGGCAGGCAGCGGCAGACCGGTGGCCCGGCCCAGCAGGATCGACGCTGCCGTGGTGGACGTGGCATGGGCCGACGGGAAACTGAGCCGGCTCGGCGTGGAAACGTTCACGGCGATCGCCGGGTGGTGCGGGCGCTCGCGTCGCACCACGCGCTTGATCACCACTGCGGCCGCGTGCGCGAGAAAGGCGCCCGCCCCGGCCGCCAGCCACGCCCGCCGCCGAGCCGGCGCAAGCAGCGCACCGAGCGCCGCAACGGCGAGCCAGCCGAGGCTGTGTTCGCCGAAATGCGACAGTGTCCGCGCGCCGGCCAGCACGCCTGGCCGATCGGCGAGCGCGGACTGGACGGCCACCAGCGCGGCGTCCTCGCCATGGGGACTCTCAGCCATCGGCCCCGGGAGGCAGGACCGTCTCCCACTTCTGCTTACTCGTGAGCACGGGTAGCGCGTCGCGGTACACCTTGCGCATGCGGTTGAATCTGCGGAGTAGCTGCGTCTGTCGCTTGACCGACTCACGAAGCAGCTCAAACATTTTCGCGCGGTCACGTTGCCGGTACACGACACCGCGTCCGTCGGCGGTGGTGACCGTGACGCCGTCGACCTTGCACAATGAGAACCACCGGGCATCCTGGGTGGCCACGTTGACCTGCGGGCGCCGGTGATGCTCGGGGTCGTGGGCTCTCATCTGGTGAATCACCCCGCGGGTGAGCCGGTACGAGATCGCGACCGGGTTCGTGGGGATCGTCACCTTCTTGCGCCACTTCTTGTCCGACGGTGTCGGCAGCGCGGTGGCACTCGGCAGCACCACGGCGTCCGGATATTCCTGACGCATCGCGCGTACCTCCGGTAGCGCGGACTCCAGGATCGAGAAGATGTGCTCGGGGCCGGCCAGAAAGTCATCCATCGCCTTGTTCTGAATCGCGACGGTCGAATACTCAAGGCAGAGGAGGTGTTTGAACGTTGCCTTCAGGTGGCTGGCCACCAGTCCGGAGATCTTGCCGTCCCAGTGCATGGCCGCGACCACCAGACGGTTGCGCAGATGGAAGTACGCCTGCCAGTCGATCGCATCGTCCTTGTCGCTCCACGCCATGTGCCAGATCGCCGCACCGGGCAGGGTGACGGTCGGATAGCCGTGCTCGCCGGCGCGCAGTCCGTAGTCGGCGTCATCCCACTTGATGAACAGCGGCAGCGGCTGGCCGAGTTCCTCGGCGACCTGCCGCGGGATCATGCACATCCACCAGCCGTTGTAGTCGACGTCGATGCGGCGGTGCAGCAACCTGCTGCGGTATTCCTCTTCGTTGTTCAGCGGATACTTCGCGAAGTTGTGGTCGTACTCGGTGTTGACCGCCCCGGTCCACATGAAGTTGTCCGCGTCGACCATCTCACCCATCACGTGCAGGTGGCTCGGCTCCTGCAGGTTGAGCATCTGGCCGCCGACCAGTGTCGGTGTCTTCGCGAACCGGTTCATCGCCAGCAGGCGCAGGATCGAGTCGGGCTCGACGCGGATGTCGTCGTCCATGAACAGGATCTGTTCGCAGTCGGTGTTCTTCAGCGCCTCGTACATCACCCGGCTGTAGCCACCGGAACCGCCGAGGTTGGGCTGATTGTGAATCGACAGGCGACTACCGAGGGCCGCGGCGACCGCGTCGAAGCCAGGATGGTCCTTCGCCTTGTTGTTGCCCTGGTCGGACACGATCACCGCGCTGATCACCTCGTCGACCAACGGGTCCGAGGTCAGCGCGGCGAGCGCGTTGACGCAGTCGGCCGGCCGGTTGAACGTCGGGATTCCGACGGCGATGTTGGCACGCCCGGGCGCCTCGGTCGGTGCGTACCAACCGGCGGCGTGCACAGTGCACTTGGTGTCGGTGGTGATGTCGAACCAGATCCACCCACCGTCTTCGAACGGGGACAGTTCGATCTCGAACTCCACGGCGGCGAGAGCGCCGCCATCGGAGTCAGCGGCGCTTCCTTCTCGGCCGCTGACCACCTCTTCGCCGCCGACGGTGATGCGGGCACCGGTCGCCTTTGATCGGTAGACGTCGATCCGCGCGCTTCCGGCGAGCTCAACGCGCAGCACGACCGACTCGAGCGTCGACCACCGGCGCCAATAGCTGGCGGGGAAGGCGTTGAAGTAGGTCGCGAACGACACCTCGGACTCGGCGCCGATCTCCAGCGTGGTGCGAGTCGGCGCGTGAGCGCGGCGGGCGTTGGTTGCCGATTCCTCGATGTAGAGCTTGCGGACGTCGAGCGGTTCGCCCGGACGCGGCAGGATGATCCGCGCCAACTGGCTGACGGCTTTCGACTCGTCGGCGCCGAGCGCGCCGGACGGGATGTCACTCATGCGCTGCTGCTTTCTGTGCCGGGTTCGGCGAGGGGAGCGCCGTCACGCAGGTGCGGCGCGATGGTGTTGTCATACATATTCAATGCGCTGGCGATCGCCATGTGCATATCGAGGTATTGGTAGGTGCCCAGGCGTCCGCCGAACAGCACCTTCGCCGACGCCGTTTCCGCCTTGGCGCGTGCGCGGTAGGCGGCCAGCAATTCCCGATCGGTTTCGGTGTTGATCGGGTAATACGGTTCGTCGCTGTCGTCGGCGAAACGCGAGAACTCCCGCATGATCACAGTCTTGTCGGTCGGATAGCTCCGCTCGGGGTGGAAGTGCCGGAACTCGTGGATGCGGGTGTAGGGCACGTCCATGTCGTTGTAGTTCATGACGGGGGTGCCCTGAAAATCGCCTGTGGGGAGCACCTCGAGTTCGAAATCGAGTGTGCGCCAGCCTAATCGGCCTTCCTCATACTCGAAATAGCGGTCCAGCGGACCGGTGTAGACGACCGGGGCGTCAGGGTTCGCGGCACGCAGTTCGTCACGGACGTCGAACCAGTCGGTGTCCAGCCGCACCTCGATCCGGTCGTCGGCGGCCATGTTCTGAAGCCACGCGGTGTAGCCGTCGACCGGAAGTCCCTCATAGGTGTCGTTGAAGTAGCGGTTGTCGAAGGTGTAGCGCACCGGCAGTCGCGTGATGTTCGCCGCGGGCAGGTCCCTGGGGTCGGTTTGCCACTGCTTGGCGGTGTAGCCCTTGACGAACGCCTCGTACAACGGGCGGCCGATCAGCGAGATGGCCTTCTCTTCGAGGTTCTGGGCATCGTCACTGTCGATCTCGGCGGCTTGCTCGGAGATCAGCTGCCGGGCCTGATCGGGCGTGAAGTACTTACCGAAGAACTGCGCCACCAGGCCGAGGCCCATCGGGAACTGGTAAGCCTGCCCGTTGTGCATGGCGAAGACGCGGTGCTGATATCCGGTGAAGTCGGTGAACTGGCGCACGTAGTCCCACACCCTCTTGTTGGAGGTGTGGAAGAGGTGCGCACCGTACTTGTGGATCTCGATGCCGGTCTGTGGTTCGGCTTCCGAGTAGGCATTGCCTCCGATATGCGGGCGCCGCTCGACCACCAGAACACGCTTGTCCAGCTGCGATGCCACGCGCTCGGCGACCGTCAGACCGAAGAAACCGGAACCGACGACAAAGAGATCGAAACGAGCTGTCATCGGCAGCAAGGGTATCCGACGCCCACGGCGCACCCCGAATCCAACAGGGGCTCAGGTCAAGATTGGCTCACGATTCCATATCACCACTCCTGTCACATCAGTCACACGCGTACCGTCAATCGCGTACGAGTACCTACCAGACGTAGTCCATGTATTGAGGAGACTTCCGTGCCGAACCGACGTCGACGCAGGCTCTCGACAGCCATGAGCGCAGTCGCCGCCCTGGCAGTCGCAAGTCCAGCCGCAGTAGTCGCCGTATCCGAGTTGTCTGCGAGCATCGATCCGCAGCCGCAGCACCGCGAATTCGTCCAGGCTGCCACGATCACCGACCTCCCGAACGAGCTGATGTCAGCGCTGTCGCAGGGCCTTTCGCAATTCGGCATCAACCTGCCGCCGATGCCCACGGGTGTGTTGACGGGAAGTGGCGCGAGCACGCCCACGACGCTGACCTCACCCGGGCTGACCTCGCCCGCGCTCAGCACGCCGGGGCTGACCTCGCCGTCGCTCTCGACGCCAGGGCTGACCACACCCGGATTGACCACGCCCGGGCTGACGACTCCGGGCCTTTCCACGCCCGGGCTCGACGTGCCGAGCGCGTCCGTTCCCGGTCTCACGGCCACCGGCCCGGCGTTGACCGATCCGGCGCTGGCGAACCCCGGCCTCACCAATCCGGGCGTCCCCGGGCTGACCACCACAACCCCTGATGCGACGGGCCTGACGACACCGGGCTTGACCACGCCGTCCGCGCTCACCAGCCCGCTGACGCCGAGCGCGACCGGCGCGCTGCCCAACCCCGGCGAGATTCCGATCTCGGCGCCCATCGGCCTGGATCCGGCGGCGGGCATGTACCCGATCATGGGTGACCCGTCGCTGGCGAGCATGCCGGCGAGCACCGGAAGCCCCGGCATCATGGGCGACCTGTCCAGCATGGCCAACCAGCTGGGCGCCGGTCAGGCGATCGACCTGCTCAAGGGCATGGTGATGCCCGCGATCATGTCGGCGGTCAAGCCCCCGGCCGCAGCGGCCCCCGCGGCCGCAGCGGCGGCACCGGCGGCAGCCGCTGCTCCGGCCGCCGCGGCGGCGGCGTCCACCGGCGCTGGCGCATAAGACCTGTTTCGAAACGGCACCGCAGAAGACCCTCTCTCTGGGCTCTGCGGTGCCGTTGCGCGTAGACCCGGCTTCCAAATTTGTCCGCCCTCGCGCCGTGTCGAAACATTGGTAACAACTGACACATACGTAACATCGTTCCGTGTCGTGTCGCCGTCCAGTGCCGTCGGTGCTGTTCACCGCCATCGCGGCGACCGCTGTCGTGCTGCCGATGGCGCTCTTCGGCATTCCGGGAGTCCCCACCGACGACGACTCGCCACCAGCGGCACCGCAGCTCGCCCAACAGCCGCTGACCGGTCTCGGTGGCGGCGAGACGATTCGTGAGATCCACCAGGACACCCCGTTCTCCTTGGTCGCACTCACCGCGGATGACCTGACCGGCACGTCGGCGAGGATTCGCGCCAAGAAGCCCGACGGCACGTGGGGACCCTGGTACGAGGCGGAAGCCATGGAGGGACTGGGACCCGACCACCCCGTGGCGGGTGCGCCACGCGGCACCGAACCGGTCTTCGTCGGTCGCACCACCACGGTGCAGATCTCGGTCACCCGTCCCGCTGGACCCCCGCAGGCACCGCCGCCGCAGGGCGACAACCGGCCCAGGCTGGGGTACGTCCCCGCGAACGTCGAACAGCCGTTGCCGCAGAACGTCAACGCCGTGCTGATCAGTCCGCCGGAGGCGCCGGTGGACACGTTGCCGGTGCCGTCCGCCGTCACCGCGCCCGGCAGCCCCCCGCAGATCATCGATCGAGGCGGGTGGGGCGCCGACGAGTCGATCCGATGCCCGAACCCGCAGTACGACAAGGGCATCCGGGCCGGGATCGTCCACCACACCGCCGGCAGCAACGACTACGCGCCCCAGGATTCGGCCGGCATCATCCGGTCGATCTACGAGTACCACACCCGCACGCTGGGGTGGTGCGACATCGCCTACAACGCCCTCGTCGACAAGTACGGCCAGGTATTCGAGGGCCGCGCGGGCGGAATCAGCAAGCCTGTCGAGGGCGCGCACACCGGTGGCTTCAACCGCGACACCTGGGGTGTGGCGATGCTGGGCAACTTCGAAGAGGTGGCTCCGACCCAGATTCAGTTGGAGAACACCGGCCGGCTGCTCGGCTGGCGCCTCGGCCTCGACCACGTCGACCCAAAGGGCACCGTCGTGCTGGCCTCGGCGGGCAGCTCGTTCTCCAAGTTCCCGTTCGGCGCCAGCCCGACGCTGCCGACGATCTTCACTCACCGCGACGTGGGCGTCACCGAATGCCCGGGCAACGCGGCGTACGCCGCCATGGGCCAGATCCGCGACATCGCGGCCCGATTCAACAGGCCGCCGGGGCCCGCCGACCTGGCCGAAACTCTGCGCGGTGGCGCGATCTTCCTGCGCTGGGAGTCGATGGGTGGCCCGAACAGCATCCTCGGCGCGCCGAGATCACCGGAGGCCTCAGGCGAAGGTGGTTCGCGGTACGCGAACTTCGAACGCGGCGCGATCTACTGGTCGCCGACCAGCGGGGCCGAACCGGTCACCGGCGAGATCTACAACGCATGGGGGTCGCTGGGCTTCGAGCGCGGTGCGCTGGGTCTGCCCACCAGCGCTGAGATTGCCGAACCGCTGTGGATCGTGCAGAACTTCCAGCACGGCACGCTGAACTTCGACCGCGAGACGGGCAACGTCGTCAGGGTCATCGACCAGGTCGCCACCGAACTTCCCAAGTCGGACTCCGACCACACCCCGGTTCAGCTGGAGCGGTTCACGCCGCCCATCAGTCCGGCCTGAGTCACAACCACCAGCGTTCGAGTACGCGGGCCACGCCGTCGTCCGCGTTCGTTGCGGTGACCTCGTCGGCGGCGGCCACCGCATCCGGATGGGCGTTGCCCATCGCCACGCCGAGTCCCGCCCATGCGAGCATCGGCACGTCGTTGGGCATGTCACCGAAGGCCACGACATCCTCGGCCGTGATGTCCAACGGCTCTGCCACCTCTGCGATTCCGGTGGCCTTGCTGATGCCGAGCGGCATGATCTCGATCAGACCGTTGTTGGTCGAATAAGTGATGTCACCTTGTCGCCCAACATGTTTCGCCAACGCGTCAGCCATATCGGCGCTCTGCGCACCGGACTTGCGGATGAGCAGCTTGATGGCGGGAGCGCTGAGCAGGTCGTCGACCGACACCTCGGTGTTGTCGGGATTGAGCCAGGCATGCTCGTAACCCGGTGAGCTGACAAACTGCGGCGTGGCCGCGTCGTGGGCGCTGCGCCCGACGCGTTCGACCGCGAGGCCGGCGCCGGGGATGACGCGGGTGGCGATCTCGGCGAGTTCAGCGAGCACGTCGGCCGACAGTGTGCGGGCCGAGACGATCCGGTCGGTCGACGGGTCATAGATCACGGCGCCGTTGGCGCACACCGCCATCGGCGCAAAACCCAGCGCGTCGACCACCGGCGCCACCCAGCGCGGCGGACGGCCGGTCGCGAGCACGAACCGGGTGCCGGAGGCCTCCGCCGCCGTGATCGCGGCGCGAGTCCGGGCGGTGATCTTGTCGTCGTCGGTCAGCAGTGTGCCGTCCACATCGGAGGCAATCAGCAGAGGCAGTGTCACCGGCGGCTTTTCGTCTCTCGTTCGGCCTTCTTGCGTGCCCGTTCGGCGAGCTCCGCTTCCTCGAGCGCCCTGGCCTCTTCCATCGTCGGCGCCGAGCCGCCCAACCGGTGGGGCACCCAATACGCGCCCTCGGGATGCGGATAGTCCTGCTGGACCGTGTGCAACAGCTTGTTCATCGCTTCCCGCATCGCGGCGCTGGTCTCGTCAACCGTCGCCGCGGCACGAACGGGCGGCCCGATGGCGACGGTGACCGGAATCTTCTTGCGGCCCATGTTTCGCGGATGGTCCTTGGTCCACATGCGTTGGGCGCCCCACACGATCATCGGCAGGATCGGCACCTGCGCGTCGCGCGCCATCCGCGCCGCACCGGACTTGAACTCCTTGAGCTCGAAGCTGCGGCTGATGGTGGCCTCGGGGTACACGGCGACGAGCTCGCCTTCCCGTAGCCGCTCGACAGCGACGGCGTAGGCCTCACCCCCGGCATCGCGGTCCACCGGAATGGTCTTGGAATGCTTGATCAGAAAGCTGACGACCTTCACCTGCTGCATCTCCGACTTGATCATGAAGCGCAGCCGACGCCCAACCTGGTATGCCGCGAGAGCCGCGGGATACCAGTCGAGGTAACTCGTGTGGTTGATCGCGACGACCGCGCCGCCGTGCGCCGGGATGTTCTCCAGCCCGAGATACGTGATCCGGGTACCGATGGCCCTGTTCGCCGTGCTGACGGAAATCTCCAACATGCGGAAAACCGGTTCCATGGGTCAGCCCGGCGCTCCCGCTTGACCCCGCTGTTCCCGGCGGGCGGCCTTCTCCGCAGCCTCTTCGGCGTCCATCCGGTTCGCCTCGGCCAGCGTCGGTGCCCCACCGCCGAGCCGGCGCGGCACCCAGAATTCGCCTGGCGGATAGGGCCCGTAGTCGTCCTGCACCCGTTCGAGCAGATGCTGCATCCGCGAATGCAGAAGTGCGGTCAGTTCGGTCGGCGGCAAGGTCGGATAGATCGGCTCCCCGACGGCGACGGTGATCGGTACCTTGGGACGGCGCATGTTCTTGGGATGGCCCTTGGTCCAGACGCGCTGCGCGCCCCAGACGATGTGCGGGACGATCGGCACGTCGGCAGCGATCGCCATTCGCGCCGCACCGGACTTGAACTCCTTGATCTCGAAGCTGCGGCTGATGGTGGCCTCGGGATAGACGCCGACCAGTTCGCCTTCCTTGAGCTTGCGGCAGGCCTCGTCGAATGACGCGGCGCCGCTGTTGCGGTCCACTTCGATGTGGCGCAGGCTGCGCATGATCGGACCGGTGATCTTGTTGTCGAAGACCTCTTTCTTCGCCATGAACCGCACCTTGCGGTGCAGGCCCTGCTTGTAGGCGGGCAGGCCGGCGAAGGTGAAATCGATATATCCGGTGTGGTTGATGGCGATGACGGCCCCGCCCTCGGCAGGCAGGTTCTCCACGCCGGTGACGGTGAACGTCAGCCCCTGCACTCGCCAGAGCAGCCTGGCCAGCTGAATGACTGTTCCGTATACCGGCTCCACATGAGGCAGCCTAGTCGCGTGACCCGCCCTACCGAACCGGGGCGAGTACATCGAGCTCGCGGACCGGTCGCTGCGGTACAACTACGAGGGCGACTGACGTCTGCGGTGGGAGGACGGCGATTGATTCTGCAGCAGATCTCACTTGATCTCGAGAAGGCTTCGGACTCTTGGTACCTCGACATCCCGGTCGTCGCGCAACTCGCCGAACAACCGTTGGCACTCGATGCGCCGGTCACCGTGATCGTCGGCGAGAACGGTTCTGGGAAGTCGACGTTGCTCGAGGCCATCGCGGCGTCGTGGGCCGCACGTCTGCGCGGCGCCGTCAAGCATTGGACCCCGCGGGCGGGCGATGAGGACAGCGACCTGCACTGGGCGGTGCGCCTGCAGGGCGAGTTCCCCCCGCCAGCAGGCGGATGCTTCCTGCGTGCCGAGGCGATGCATCAATTGTTCACCGAGGTCGACCGGAACACCCCTCAGGGAATCCCGCATCAGGTGTTCGGCGGCGCGCTCAATGCCCGATCGCACGGCGAGTCGTTCCTGGCGTTCCTGTCGTCGCGAGACACCGAACGAGGGTTGTTCATCCTCGATGAACCAGAGGCCGCGTTGTCGTTCAATTCGTGTCTGCAGTTGATGGTCCTGATGGACACGCTCGTCGCCGATGGATCGCAGGTTCTGCTCGCCACCCACTCCCCGGTGCTGGCGGCGTTTCCCGGCGCGACGATCGTCGAACTCGGCGAGCACGGCCGCCGGGTCAGCACCTGGGAGGACCTGCCGATGGTGGGTCACTGGCGCCAGTTTCTGTCGGCACCCGAGACGTATCTGCGGCACCTGTTCGCGTCCGGTTAGGCTTGGTGTCGGCATTTTCGCTGCCAGAGCGCAGTACCAGGGAAGGGTGTTAGTGCAGGTCATCAGTGTCGGACACGCAGGCTTCCGGATCGAGACGAATGCCGGTGCCATCCTTTGCGACCCATGGGTCAACCCGGCCTATTTCGCCTCGTGGTTCCCCTTCCCGGCCAACAGCGAACTGGACTGGGACGCCCTTGGCGACTGCGACTACCTGTACGTCTCGCACCTGCACGCCGACCACTTCGACGCGAAGAACCTGCGCGCGCACGTCAACAAGGACGCGACGGTACTGCTGCCGGACTTCCCGGTGCCGGACCTGCGCCGTGAGCTGGAGCAGCTCGGGTTCCATCGCTTCTTCGAAACGACGGATTCGGTCAAACACCGCGTCAGCGGACCCAAGGGTCATCTCGACGTGATGATCATCTCGCTGCGCGCTCCGGCCGACGGTCCGATCGGAGACTCCGGCCTGGTGGTGGACGACGGCGAGACGGTCTGCTTCAACATGAACGACGCGCGGCCGGTGGACCTCGACGTGGTGCACGCCGACTTCGGCGCCGTCGACGTGCACATGCTGCAGTACTCGGGGGCCATCTGGTACCCGATGGTCTACGACATGCCTGCGCGCGCCAAGGAAGCGTTCGGCACCCAGAAACGGCAGCGGCAGATGGACCGCTGCCGGCAGTACATCGCCCAGGTCGGGGCGACCTGGGTGATCCCGTCGGCCGGCCCGCCGTGCTTCCTGGATTCAGCACTGCGCGCGCTCAACGACGACCACGGTGACCCCGCCAACATCTTTCCCGACCAGGTGGTCTTCCTCGACCAGATGCGAGCCCACGGCCACGACGGCGGCCTACTGATGATGCCCGGATCGACAGCTGATTTCGTTGGCCCACAGTTGAATTCGCTGCACCATCCGCTGCCTGACGACGAGGTGGAGGCGATCTTTACCACCGGTAAGGCCGCCTACATCGAGGACTACGCCCAGCGGATGGCACCGGTGCTGGACGCAGAGAAGGCGACCTGGGCACCCGCAGCGGGTCCATCCCTGCTCGAGCCGCTGCGTGCGCTCTTCGAACCCATCATGGAAGGCAGCGACCAGATCTGCGACGGCATCGGCTATCCGGTGGAACTACGGCTTCAGGGTCGTGGGCATGACGAGACCGTTGTGCTCGACTTTCCCAAACGTGCTGTGCGCGAACCTGTTCCGGACGAGAAGTTCCGGTACGGGTTCGCGATTCCTCCGGAACTCGTGCGGACCGTACTACGGGACAACGAGCCGGACTGGGTGAACACGATCTTCCTGTCCACCCGATTCTCCGCGTGGCGAGTCGGCGGCTACAACGAGTACCTCTACACCTTCTTCAAATGCCTGACCGAGGAACGCATCGCCTACGCCGATGGCTGGTTCGCCGAGGCTCACGACGACACCGCCTCGATAACGCTGGACGGCTGGGAGATTCAGCGTCGCTGCCCGCACCTGAAAGCCGACCTGTCGACGTTCGGTGTGGTGGAAGGATCCACCTTGACCTGCAATCTGCACGGCTGGCAGTGGAATCTCGAGAACGGCCGATGCCTGACCACCAAAGGGCACGAGTTGCGGAGCAGCCGCGCGTGACCGGCCCGCGTCAGCACTACGACGACGGGATGATCCAGCTCGATCGGCTTGCGATCACGCTGCGTCGCTATCATTTTCCGTCAGGAACATCGAAAGTCATACCGCTGCAGGCAATCCGCGGCTACAAGGCGGAGCCGCTCGGCATGTTCACCGAGCGCTTCCGCGTCTGGGGGAGTTTCGATCCTCGGCGATGGATGCCGCTCGACATCTGGCGTCCGATCAAGTCGACGCTCATCACGCTCGACGTCGACGGAGTACGCCCCGCACCGGCGTTCACCCCGCAGCGCCCCACGGAGTTCCTCACCGTGCTCGACGAACTGCTTCGCTAGGCCTTGGGCTCGAGCAGTTCGGTTCCGACGAAGGGCACCAAGGCTTCCGGCACCCGCACGCTGCCGTCGGGCTGCTGGTGGTTCTCGAGGATGGCCACCAACCACCGCGTGGTCGCCAGTGTGCCGTTGAGGGTGGCCGCGGTCTGCGGCTTGCCGTTCTCGTCGCGGTAGCGCACCGCCAGCCGCCTGGCTTGAAACGTCGTGCAATTCGAGGTCGAGGTCAGTTCGCGATAAGTGTTTTGCGTCGGGATCCACGCCTCACAGTCGAACTTGCGGGCGGCCGATGATCCCAAATCTCCTGCGGCGATGTCGATTACGCGGTAGGGGACGTCGATGTTGGCGAGCATCTGCCGTTCCCATCCGAGCAGCCGCTGGTGTTCGGTCTCGGCGTCCTCGGGCTTGCAGTAGATGAAGCCCTCGACCTTGTCGAACTGATGCACGCGAATGATGCCGCGGGTGTCCTTGCCGTGGCTACCGGCCTCGCGGCGAAAGCACGACGACCACCCGGCGTAGCGCAGCGGCCCGTTTGAGAGGTCGAGAATCTCGTCGGAGTGGTAGCCGGCCAGAGCCACCTCCGATGTACCGACCAGATAGAGGTCGTCGGCGGCGAGATGGTAGACCTCCTCGGCGTGCGCACCGAGAAAACCGGTGCCCGCCATGACTTCCGGGCGCACCAGCACCGGCGGGATCATCAAGGTGAAGCCGTTCTCCTGGGCCAGCCGCGCCGCGAGCTGCAACAGCCCGAGTTGCAGGAACGCCCCCGCGCCGGTGAGGAAGTAGAACCGCGAACCGGACACCTTGGCGCCGCGCTCCAGGTCGATGAGCCCCAGCGATTCGCCGAGTTCGACATGATCCTTCGGACGGTCGATGGCGCGGGGTTCACCGACGGTGTCGAGCACGACGAAGTCGTCCTCGCCGCCGGCGGGAACGCCGTCGATGATCACATTGGACAGGGCCATGTGCGCTCTGGTGAACGCTGCGTCGGTCTCGCTCTGCTCGGCCTCTGCCGCCTTGACCTTCTCTGCGAGCGCCTTCGCCGCGGCCAGCAGTGCGGGCCGCTCGTCCGGGGACGCCTTGCCCACCTTCTTGCTCTCGGCCTTCTGCTCGGCCCGCAGATTGTCGGCGGCCGACACCGCCGACCGTCGCGCGGCGTCGGCGTCCAGCAGCGCGTCGACGAGGGCGGGGTCCTCCCCGCGCGCGCGTTGCGATGCGCGCACCGTATCCGGGTTTTCGCGTAGCAGCTTCAGGTCGATCACGGGCGCAACATTACTTTCGGTCATCGACCGGAACATGCCTAGGTGCGACCCCTCAGGCACAACCACATAACGTTACAACTGCATCACTTGTCACAGCACCCGACACGCCTGTCACAATGGAGCAGATGTCTGACGCACCAACGATAGAGTACCCGCTCGAAAGCGAGGCCGTCCCGCCCCCGCCGCGGGCACCTTGGTGGCGCAGCCTACAGGCCGCGTCGACACGGCGCGCACTGCTGCTGACCGCCCTCGGCGGCCTGCTCATTGCCGGTCTGATCACCGCGATTCCGCAGCAGCAGGGTCCGGGCAGCCTGACGGCCAGCACCATCTCACTGGGCCCGCGCGGCAACGAGACCTTCGAGCACGCCAAGGCCGGTGACTGCCTGAACTGGCCGGAGCGCACGCCTGACGAAGCGGAGATCGTCGACTGCAAGGACGAGCATCGCTTCGAGGTCGCCGAGTCAGTGGATATGCGCACATTCCCCGGCAGCGAGTACGGGCCCGACGCGGCTCCGCCGTCGCCCGCGCGAATCCAGCAGATCAGCCAGGAGCAGTGCTCGGCGGCGGTCAAGAACTACCTCGGCACCGACTTCGATCCGAACAGCCGGTTCACGGTCAGCATGTTGTGGTCCGGCGACAAGGCCTGGCGTCAGTCTGGTGAGCGCCGGGTGCTCTGCGGAATGCAGCTGCCTGGCCCGAACAATCAGCAGATCGCCTTCAAGGGCAAGGTCGCCGACAACGACCAGTCGAAGGTGTGGCCCGCGGGCACCTGCCTCGGCATCGACCCGTCGACCAATCAGCCCACCGACATCCCGACAGACTGCGCCGCACCGCACGCGATGGAGGTCACCGGCGCGGTCAACCTCGCCGAGAAGTTCCCGGCGGGTCTGCCGCCCGAACCGGAGCAGGACGCGTTCATCAAGGACGCGTGCACGCGGATGACGGACGCCTACCTGGCGCCCATCCAGCTGCGCAGCACCACGCTGACGCTGATCTACAGCACGATCTCGCTGCCGACCTGGGCGGCGGGCAGCCACCAGGTGTCGTGCAGCATCGGTGCGACCCTCGGCAACGGCGGCTGGTCCACGCTGCTCAACAGCGCCAAGGGTCCGCTGCAGATCAACGGGCAGCCGCCGGTACCGCCTCCCGACATCCCCGAGGAACGGCTGAACTTCCCGCCGATCCCGATGCCCGACGAGCCCGACGAGTCCTCCTCCTCGTCGTCGTCTTCGTCGCAGTCGACAACCGACGAGACCGACTACGGCAATCAGACCCAACACATGCCCGGCTCACCGCAGCCCACCGAGACCGCCGCACCGACCACTGATCCGGCCGCACCGGGCAACACCTTCCTCAATGCGCCCCCGCCGCCACCGGGCGCACCCGCTGAGCCACCCCCACCGCCGGGTGCGCCGCCGCCACCGCCCCCGCCCGGGTTGCCTCCGCCGCCACCGGAGCCCGCCCCGGCGCCGCCGCCACCCGGCCTGCCCCCGACACCTGCGCCACCCCCGGTGCCGTAAGCACGTGGCCGTGCGGATGTGCCCGCAACGGTTCGACGAGCTGGTGTCCGACGCACTGGACCTGGTACCCGATGAGCTCGCGAAAGCGATGGACAACGTCGTCGTCCTGGTCGCTGACCGCAACGCCGAGGAACCCGAGCTGCTCGGGCTCTACGAGGGCATCGCCCTGACCGAGCGTGACAGTTGGTACGCGGCGGGGTCGCTTCCCGACACCATCACGATCTACCGTGGGGCGCTGCTCGATACGTGCGACACCGAAGCGCAGGTCGTCGAGGAGGTGGCGATCACGGTCATCCACGAGATCGCGCACCACTTCGGCATCGACGACGAGCGTCTGCACGATCTCGGCTGGGGTTAGCCCGCCGACACGCCGCGCTGTTGGGGCAGATGCGTGCGCTCCCACGAGAAACTGGACGCATGAGCATTCAGTGCCGTGACTGTGTGGCGGAGGTGGAGCACTGCCACGGCACCGTCATCCACCACGCCTGGTACGGCATCGAATGCACCGAGGCGGACTGCGTGACGCCCGAGGTGGTGCACGCGTTCTCGATCGACTGCGAGGCGATCGGCTGCACCTGTGAGATCAGGATCTCGCAAGCGATCTGAGCCGCGTCAGCCCATCGGGTCGGCCGACTGCAGAGCGTCTTGGACAGGATGGACGCCGGCCTCCGGGTAGAACGGGGGCAACTTCGCTCCCCACTGCACGCAGCTCCAGCGGCCATCGGTGATGGGGGCCAGCACGACGGC
The DNA here is from genome assembly GCF_000230895.2 of Mycolicibacterium rhodesiae NBB3. The sequence continues at coordinate 1,947,037 of NC_016604.1, read as the reverse complement.
CTCGGCGTTGCCGAGGTGATGGTCGAGAGCGAAGCTGCCGTCGACGCCGGCCAGCACGGCCGAGGCCAACCGGATCGCCGCGCCGTGGCTCACCATCACGACATCACCGGTGAAGGAGTCGTCGTCGAGATAGCGCATCCGCAGTCCGGTGACCACGGGCAGATACCGGGCCAGCACCTGCCGCGCTGTCTCCCCGTCGGGCAGCGGCAGATCCACATCGCCCTCGTGCCAACGCTGGTAGATGGTGTTGAACTCCTCGATCGCGGCGTCGTCGCTGCGGTTCTCGAGCCGACCCACCTGAACTTCGTGGATGCCGTCCAGCTGATGGGTGTCCACCCTGAGTTCGTCGGCGATCTCGCGCGCAGTCTGCGACGCCCGGACGGCCATCGAGTGCGCGATGAGGCCCGGCCGGTACGCGAGTCCGCGCGCGAAAGTGCGGGCCTGCTCGCGACCGAGATCGGTCAGCTCCGCCCCCGGCGGTCTCGTATCGAGGCGACGCTCGACGTTGCCGTGCGACTGTCCGTGCCGGACCAGCACCAGCCGTCCACTCACTGGATCCCCTTCCGCGGTTGCGTCGGTCCGGCCTCTCCCGTCGGCCATGAACCGAGATAGCGCACATCGGCACAACGTTCGACCAACGCCTCGAGTGCCTCGGCGACCGGAGGGTCGTCGACATGACCGACGCAGTCGAGAAAGAAGATGTAGGTGCCCAGTTCGGTTCGGGTGGGCCGGGATTCGATCCTGGTCAGGCCGATGTCGCGGATCGCGAACTCCGCCAGCGCCGACGCCAGCGCTCCTGGAACGTTGTCCAACCGCAACACGACCGAGGTCCGATCGGCGTCGGTGGGCTTCGGCGGTGGGCCGACAGGTCCGACCAACACGAAACGGGTGCGCGCGTTGGCCTCGTCGACGACGCCCTCCGCAAGCACCTCGAGGCCGTGGCGCTGCGCCGCGAGCGGGGTCGTCACGGCGGCGTCGGCGCGGCCGTCGGCGACATCGATGGCTGCTGCGGCGTTGGAGTCCGCCGGGTGGAACTCGGCTTTGGGGAGATGCTTGGCGACCCACTTCGCCACCTGAGCGCGCGCCACCGGAAACGCCGCGATCGTCGTCGGCTCGGTCACACCCTTACGCACCGCGATCGTGAAGGCGATGTCGAGGGTGTGCTCGGCGAAGATCTGCAGCGGCGTCCCGGTCGCCAGGCTGTCGAGCGTAGGGAGTACGGAACCGTCGATCGAATTCTCGATGGGCACGCAGGCGAAGGCGGCTTCTGACGACCGCACCATTTCCAGCGCCGCCGACGGACTGGCCGTCGGAAACCATTCGAAATCGGCCAGCGGTACCACCTGCGCCTCGACCATGCCCCGCAGGGCCGCCTCGGTGAAGGTCCCCTCCGGACCGAGATAGGCGATGCGCGTCACATTTCAACCCTAACGGTTCCCTGCGGTAATCCCGTTCCGCTGCACGTAAGCCTTGCGCGACCGCTGACGTCGTAGTTAAGTTAGGCTCACCTAATCTACAGGAGGTAGGCGATGACAGAGCCGAGCACCAAGGCCACGCCGACGACGGCCGAGCGCATCCGCAGCGCCTTCGCGCGCGCCGGCGGCGCAATGCTCGCGGTAGAAGGACTCGAACCCGCTGAGTCTCCGGTGCATCACCTTCTCGACGACGGCTCGTTCGCAATCACCGTCCCGGTGGACGGGGCCGTCGCGCAGCTGGTGGTCTCGGCCGGCCAGGCAGGTGTGCAAGCGGTGCTGGAGATGACCGACTACGCCCCACTGCCGCTGCGCGAGCCGGTGCGGTCGCTGGTGTGGGTCCGCGGGCGACTGCGCGACGTGCCGGCGAGCGAAGTCTCCGCGCTTCTCGACCTCATCGCCGCCGAGGACCCCAACCCCGCACTGCTGCAGGTGAACTCCGGCAACGGCGACACCGACAGAGATACGCGGTACGCGTTGCTGCGTCTGGAGATCGACTCCGTCGTGGTCGCCGATTCGACCGGCGCCGAATCGGTCGGGTTGAGCGCGCTGCTCGGCGCGCGCCCCGACCCCTTCTCCGCGATGGAGTCCTGCTGGCTGCAGCACATGGAATCCGCCCACCGTGAGGTGGTCGACCGGCTGGCCAGCCGCCTGCCCGTGTCGCTGCGCCGCGGGCGCGTCCGTCCTCTGGGTCTGGATCGCTACGGCGTACAACTTCGCGTCGAGGGCGACGACGGCGACCACGATGTCCGGTTGCCGTTCGCCAGGCCGGTCGACGACATCAGTGGGCTCAGCCAGGCGATCCGGGTGCTCATGGGTTGCCCGTTCCTCAACGGCTTGCGCGCGCGCCGTCTTTGACGCGCACCGGGCCGCTAGCCTGACCCGGTGACCGGCGGCCCTGACGAACTGACCGATCCACAGCGTCGTGCGCTGCGCATCGAGATCGCGGTCGTACTGGCCGTCACGTTCGGACTCTCCGCGTACACCGCCCTGCTGAACCTCACCGAGGCGGTCCTGCTCGGGCTGTCCGGGCAGGTCGTGGCCCTCAATCCCCGGCGCTCGCCGTTCGACCTGATCGACCTCGGGCTCAACCTCGCCTGGGTCTTCCAGCTGTTGGCGTGGGGCGCACTGGGCGTATACCTGTTGTGGCGCAGCGGCTTTGGCCCGAGCCAGATCGGGCTCGGCAGATTTCGTTGGCGGCCTGACCTGCTCGGCGGTCTCGGCTTGGCCGCGGTGATCGGACTGCCCGGCCTGGCGTTCTATCTGCTGTCACGAATGCTTGGCATGAACGCATCGGTGGAACCCGCTGAGCTCTACGACACGTGGTGGCGCATACCCGTGCTGCTGCTCGTCGCGTTCGCCAACGGGTGGGCCGAAGAAGTGATCGTCGTCGGATTCCTGTTCACCCGGTTTCGACAGCTGCGCATCAGCCCTGCCGCCGCAGTGATCCTCACGAGCGCGCTGCGCGGTCTGTACCACCTGTATCAGGGCTTCGGCGCCGGGCTCGGAAACCTGGCGATGGGACTGGTGTTCGGCTACGTGTATCTGCGGACCGGCCGGCTGTGGCCGTTGATCGTCGCCCACGCTGTGATCGATGCGGTCGCTTTCGTCGGCTACGCCTTGGCGGCAGGTCATCTGAACTGGCTGCAGTAAGACGTACATTTCTTGCTGTGAACGACAACCGGCGCCAGCCCCCGGGTTTCGATCCCAATCAGCGCCGGGAACCGTCGCAGGTGATCCGGCGCGATCCGAATTACCGACCGCAACGCATACCTCAGCCGCCGCCCCCTGCCCAGCCGCCGCCCCCTGCCCCGCCGCGCAGAACCCCGCCGCCGCCCCCGCCGCCGCGCAGGCCACCGCCACCACAGGCTCGCCCGCCCGCACCGCCGCGCGCCCGCCCGCCCGCACCGCCCCGACCACCCGCTGCGGCGGCCCCGCCGTATCCGAAAAAGCCTCGGCGCAAACGGCATTGGGGGCGTCTACTGCTCGTATTCGTGGTGTTGATCGTTGCCGCAGTGGTGGCAGGCGGTCTCTGGATCGACTCCTCGCTGCACCGGATTCCGGCACTGGCCGACTATCCGGACCGGCCCGCGGCGGGCGAGGGTACGACCTGGCTGCTCGTCGGGTCTGACAGCCGCCAGCAGCTGACACCGGAACAGCAGGCGGAGCTGGCCACCGGCGGTGATCTCGGCACCGGACGGACCGACACGATCCTGGTGGTACACATTCCGGGATTCGGATCAAGCACGCCGACCACCATGGTGTCCATCCCCCGGGACTCCTACGTGGAGATTCCCGGCTACGGCAGCGACAAGATCAACGCGGCGTTCGTCGAGGGCGGGGCGCCGCTGCTGGCCGAAACCGTCGAACGCGCGACGGGTTTGCGTATGGACCACTACGCGGAAATAGGGTTCGACGGGTTCGCCGTGATGGTCGACGCGGTAGGCGGAGTGACGATGTGTCCAGCCGAACCGATCGACGACCCCCTTGCGGGGATCAAACTGCCTGCGGGCTGTCAGAAGCTCGACGGTCGCACCGCGCTCGGGTATGTCCGCACCCGGGCCACCCCGCGTGCCGACCTGGACAGGATGGTCAACCAGCGCGACTTCATGTCCGCGCTACTGCACCGCGCCGCCAGCCCGGCCGTATGGCTGAACCCGTTGCGCTGGTATCCGATGATGCATGCGGCGTCGGGCGCGGTCACCGTCGGCGAGGATGACCATGTCTGGGATCTGGTGCGGCTGGCGTGGGCGCTGCGCGGCGACATCACGACCACAACCGTGCCGATCGGCGAGTACACCGGCTCCGACTCGGGATCGGTTGTGGTGTGGAACAGCGAGGTTGCCGATCAGTTGTTCGCCGCGCTGAGATCGGACGCGCCGATACCACAGGATGTCATCGACGCGCAGCCATGACACTCCCAGCAAACTCACTAATTCAAATGTAAGCGTGGTCACGATGTGTCGCCTAACTTAGGTTATACAGGCCTAGCTTAGGTGGTCCTTCGATGACAGTGCCGTCTGACCTGCTATATCTTGGCCGTCATGACGACAGCTCAGGTACCGGACACCAAATTCAACGCGCTGCTAGAGGAGCAGGTCCGCAACGAATTCAGTGCCTCCCAGCAATACATCGCGATCGCTGCGTATTTCGACGCCGATGATCTGCCACAGCTGGCGAGGCACTTTTATGCACAGGCTGTCGAGGAACGCAATCACGCGATGATGATCGTGCGGTATCTACTCGACCGCGGTCTTCATGTCGAAATCCCCGGCGTCGACGCCGTCTGCAACACCTTCGCCACACCGCGCGACGCCCTCGTCATGGCACTCGACCAGGAGCGCACGGTGACCGAGCAGGTCACCCGCCTGGCGGCCGTCGCCCGCGACGAGGGGGACTATCTCGGTGACCAGTTCCTGCAGTGGTTCATCGCCGAGCAGGTCGAAGAGGTCGCACGGATGGCGACGCTGGTCCGCATCGCCGACCGCGCAGGCGCCAACCTGTTCCATCTGGAGGACTTCGTCGCGCGAGAGATGGAGCCTTCGTCAGCTTCCCCGGCGGCCCCCAAGGCGGCGGGCGGGAATCTCTGACCGCGCGTTAGTCGCTCGGCACCCCGGTCAGACCGTTCTGCAGCCAGTCCTTGGTCCGGCCGGGGTGGTTCGTCGCGACCCATGCGACGCCGAGTTCCCGGCAGTACCGCACATCCTCATAGTGGTCGACGGTCCAGCAGTACATCGCCCGGCCTTGCGCCGCTGCGCGGTCGACCAGTTCGGGATGTTCGCGCAGGGTCGAGATGGACGGGCCGACCGCGGTGGCGCCGACGGTGGTGGCGGCGCCACCCCCGAGAAATCGGGACGTCTCGCCGAGCAGGACCGTCGGCAGCATCGGCGCAGCACGGCGGATACGCCACACCGCGGCGGCTGAGAACGACATCACCACCGCGCGGGACAGGTCGGCCGACGCCGGCGAAGCCACGCCGTACCGGTGCAGCAAGGCAAGGACCTTGCTCTCGACCAGAGCGCCATAGCGGACGGGATGCTTCGTCTCGATGAAGATCTTCACCGGGCGGTTCCAGTCCAAGACCAGCTTCACGAGGTCGTCGAGGGTGAGCAGTCCTGTATCCCCCGGCTTTCCCTGCGAGCTGGGATGCCAAGTGCCGTAGTCCAATTCGCGCAGCTGCGCCAGCGTCATCTCGCTGACCAGTCCGCTACCGTTCGACGTCCGGTCCACCCTGCGATCGTGCACGCAAACCAGGTGGCCGTCACGGGTCAACCGCACATCACATTCGACGCCGTCGGCGCCTTCCTGCAGCGCCAACTCGTAGGCGGCCAGAGTGTGCTCGGGTCGTTCGCCGGACGCACCCCGGTGCGCCACGACGAACGGATGGCCGGCAAGCGCGCCGTCGCCCGAGCTCATAGGTACCTATGCTGCCGGGTTTTGCCCTTCAGACTCAACTGCGGCGGAATTCTGCGGTTCGGCGGCGTTGCCAGTCTCGGTGCTCGGCCGGTCGTCGGGCACGATCACCCAGCGCTTCGACGGCTTCTCGACGGGTTGGCGTTCGAATCCGTCGAACACCTTCATCACCAGCAGTACGGCCGCCAACGCCAACAGGTAGGCCACCGTCGTCGTCACCGTGTTGTCGGCGATGGCCTGGGCTTCGGTGGCGAAGCTCGTCGCCATTGAGAACACCGAGACCGCCGTGCTGGCGACCCACACCAGCCACCACACCGCGATATGCCTGCGCAGCCAGCTGAGCCGTTCCTCGACTTCCGCCAGCTCGATGACGAATACCGGCGCCCACACCAGATTGACCAGTGGCACCAGGCAGCCAGCACGCAGCCTTGCCGCCGAACGCGGGTCCGGCCTACCGCGGTAGGCGTATGCGGCGGTTCTGCGGCCGATCAGCCAATTCGTGAGCACGACCGCCGTGGCGACGATCATGAACACGGCGATGACGCTGACCCCAACACCGATCCACGTCGCCGCGCCCGCGACCCACGGGTTCAACAGGGTGCTGCGGTTCACGATGAGCAGGATGTAGCGCACCAGATGCACGAAGGCCGCGGCACCAAGCACCGCCATCGTCGCGATCAGAGTTCTGCGGACCATCTGAGTGGACGGGCCGGACCGCACCGGCGCCTGATGCTGATCGGGCTGGTCGAAGTGGTCGACGAGTCCCCACCGCGGAACGAACGCGTATCGGGGAGTGGGGCCGAGGATGCGGCGGCCGCGGCGCGGTGGCGGTGCGGCCCCGGGGCGCACGGCGATCCAGCGGTAGCCCGCAGGTAGCCGTCCCCTACCTGGCGGTGGGGGCCCCACCCTACCTGACGGTGGTGTTCCTAGGCCGGCGGGCTGCCTGAATTCCCTGCCTGACGGCGGGGTCCCCAGCGGGGCCGGGTCAGCACCCGTCGGCGCCAGCAGCGTCCCGTTGCAGCGCGGGCACCAATCCCTCCGGCGCTCGCGCACGTTCCACCGCGTTCCACACGTGGAACACACCTGAATCATCCGACCAGCCTAGCCAGGGTTCGTCGGAGGTTGCTCAGATGACGCCCGCGCTGCCGTCGTCGGTGATCACCTGTCGGCCCGCGCCCGCCCATGCCAGCATTCCGCCGCTCACATTGACCGGTGAGAACCCGTTCTGCGCCAGGTATTGCGCGACTCGCTGCGAACGGCCCCCACCCTGACACACCACATAGAGCGGGGTCGTGGAGTCGATCTCGCCCATGCGAGCCGGAATCTGCCCCATCGGGATGTGCACGGCGCCCGGCGCATGGCCGCGCTGCCACTCGTCGTCCTCCCGGACGTCCAGCAGTATCACCGAATCGTCGATGTCTGACGGAACAGTGGCGATGTCGGCCTGTGGGACCGCGTCCTCGGTCATTCGTTCATGCTCGCACACCGATAAAGATCAACGCTAAGCCAGCAATTACACGGCTATCCACAGTTTCCACAGGTTCATCCACAGGCCGGTGGTCGGCGCAGACCCGTCCTGAGCCGCTGAATCTGTGCATCGGCTCAAGATCACTGTGGATAAACTGAGACTAGTCAGACATGGCGATCAACAGCCCCAACGGGTCCGAGCGAAATACCTCGCTGGACTAAGTACCGGGGCAGAAACTGGTCCATGACTCTTACCCACCCACTGAAGTTCCAAACACCGTTCGGCCCTGATTTCTTCCGGTGGACAACAGGGGTTATGATCGGCGTCACAACTGGGCGTTGTGACCGATCTCACCTGGGGAGGGGAACCGATCGTGCAGGTCAGGAGCTTCTAATGGCGTCGCATCCCATGGGGCCGGAGTCAGCGATGCCGTCTTCGGAATGGCAGTCGTCGGGCAACATGTACACCCGTAGCCAATTGATCGCGTGTTTGCGCGCCGGCGTGATCGCTCTGGTGCTGTTGGGCGTGCTCGCCCTCATCGTCCTGTACTGATCTCGAACACTCAACCACGTAAAACGGGCCCGCTCGATGAGCGGGCCCGTTCTCGTCTATTGGCGCTATGCCGGCGGGTAGACACCCATCTGCTTGCCCTTGTCGGTCTGCCAGAAGATGTCGGAGATCTCGTCGATCGTCTTGAGCAGCTTCTCGGCGACAGCGGCGTCGAGCGACTTCTTCACGTCACCCGCTCCGTGCACACCGTCCCAGAACAGCTGATGCAGATTCGGGAACTGCTCGAAATGGTCCTTTGTGAAGAAGTCGGCCCACAGCACCATCAGGTGATGCTTGACCTCTTCGGCCTGCCGCTCCTTGATGATGATCGCGCGCGCCTTGAAGTGGTCGTCGTCTGAGTCGTGGTACTTCTGGATCGTCTTCAGACACGAGAGCGCCTCGATTTTGGCCTGAGCCGGGTCGTAAACACCGCAGTACAGGTCGCAGTGGGCATGGGCAGGGGTGGCGTTGTTCATGAGTCGATGCAGCATGGTCTTAACCTACCCTTCGAGGGTGGCCCGAAACCATCCTCTACCCCTTTGGCCTTTGCGTTTGTTCAAAGTAGTCGAGGATTCGATGCGTCCGGCCCTCACTCCGGGCGACGGGCTCGTCGGACTGCGCGGCGGTACGCCTCGGGTCGGCCAGTTGCGGTTGTTCCGTGACCCGCGGCGGTCCACGCGGTGGCTCGTCAAGCGCGTCGGCGACGTCTACGGAACAGGCTCGAGCGCGATATTCGAAGCTCGCTCCGACAATCCGCGGGCGCCCGGCGCCGTCGATTCCCATGAGTTCGGCTGGGTTTCGGCGGCCGACACCTATCGCGTCGTGCGGACGATCCGGGCACCGCGCCGAGCCCCATGATGCGTGTCCGCTTGCGCGCCGGTCAGAACCTGCGCATTCTGATCTGATCGACCCACAGTCGTGTCGGGCTTTACCGAACAACGATGGTGCGGAGGCGAGATGGAGATGGGGTCCGGTCGGGCGATCGAGATCGCCCCGTTTCATTCGCGCGGTTCGCTCAAGGGCTTCGTGATCTCGGGCCGCTGGCCGGATTCCACCAAGGAGTGGGCGCAGCTACTCATGGTGGCCGTGCGGGTGGCTTCTCTTCCTGGATTGCTGTCCACTACAACGATTTTCGGGGCGCGCGAAGAACTACCAGATGAGCCCGAGCCCAATACCGTCGGCCTCGTCGTCGCCGAGGGCACGGTCGTCGGTGAATCGGCGGTTCCGCCAGGGTATTTCGCAGCGCATCAACCACCGGCCCTGCTGATGTTGCACCCACCGTCGGAGACGATGCCGACACTGCCGGAGTGCTCCGGTGCGGCATCAGGGTGCGTGCTGCTGCCCGGCCTGCCCCACCTCGGCCTCGAGCACCGCGCCGCCTGGGTGGAAGCAGAGGCCGACGGCACGGTCACGTCGATGGTGAGCCGGGTCGGTGTCGATCCGATCAGCCACCCCGACACCGCTATACTCGCCATGCTCCTTGCCGCATAAGGGTTTTCGAAGCCGTCCGGATTCACTTGCCGTAACGCTCGATTCGGGTACCCGAAATCATCGCGCCGACTGGCGTGTCATCGCAGACGCCGCTACTGTCGAATCAGTCAGCGAAGGGGAGTAGCCCCCAATCGTCGTGTCGACATACTGGCGCAAGCCCGGCCGACGAACCGCACAAGCGGTGGGCGAGACCTTCGACCGAAGTCTGGTCGAAAGGTCGTACCCATGTTCAGTGCCATTCTCCTCAGCCTCGCCGTCGTGTTCGTCGCCGAACTCGGCGACAAGTCGCAGCTGATCACCATGACGTATGCGCTGCGGCATCGATGGTGGGTCGTGCTGTCGGGTGTGGCGATCGCCGCCACGCTCGTGCACGGCCTGTCGGTGGCCATCGGCCACTTCCTCGGTGTGACGCTGCCCGAGCGGCCGATCGCGTTCGCAGGCGCCATCGCGTTCCTGCTGTTCGCAGTCTGGACGTGGCGGGAGGGGCGCGACAGCGGCGACGACGACGTCCAGGTGTCTGAGCCACGGTTCGTGGTGTTCGCGATCGTCTCCTCGTTCGTGCTGGCAGAACTCGGGGACAAGACGATGCTCGCCACCGTGACGCTGGCTAGCGACCACAACTGGGCCGGCGTCTGGATCGGCGCGACCGCGGGCATGGTGCTGGCCGACGGCGTCGCCATCGCGGCAGGCGCCCTCCTGCACAAACGCTTGCCTGCGCGGTTCCTGCACAGCTTGGCCAGTGTCCTGTTCCTGGTGTTCGGACTCTGGCTGCTCTTCGACGGCGCGCTGGGGCTGCGGTGGGCCGCGGTGGCCGCGGTGGGAGCGGTTCTCATCGGCGCAGCGACCGTCGCGGTTCTCCGCCGTAACCGCGAGCGCAGTTCGGACCCGGAGCCGGCCTCGGCGCTCGAAACGCCGGGCCAATCCGCCCGCTAATTTGCTGGCTATTTCCGTCCGACCGTCGAGGTCGCTCATCGCTGCCGGCTCGCTAACACCCGTCCTCACCCGTGCGCGGCGGCACACCTGTTACGCGTGTTACGCGGAACAATTTGCGTTCGCAAACAGCAAACCTTCTCCACCGGTTTGATGATCGTTCTCCGCGTTGCCGGTGGGAAGAATCGAGATTACTGTCAAGTACGGTGCTGCAACCTAGGCAAATCGGTGTTGAATGCATCGGTCTTATTTGCCGGACCGCGCCATGAGCTCAGCGTCTATGCGTACCCTGAAAGGGTCGCTACTTGTGCGGGAGGCCCGAGATTGCCAAATACGGGACAAGTTTTCCCGAGTTTGCACTTGGGTTTGGGCACAACTCTCGCTACGATGATCAGCAAACACGCCGCCCAAAGTCCGCTCGTGTACGCATGTGGAGGTCAATACCGATGAGCAAGACATTCGCCGCCCGTCTCAACAGGCTGTTCGACACGGTTTACCCGCCCGGTCGCGGTCCGCACACGTCGGCCGAAGTGATCGCCGCACTCAAGTCCGAGGGCGTGACCATGTCCGCTCCGTACCTGTCACAGCTGCGCTCCGGCAACCGCACCAATCCCTCCGCAGCGACCATGGCTGCACTTGCCAACTTCTTCCGTATCAAGCCGGCGTACTTCACCGACGACGAGTACTACGAGAAGCTCGACAAGGAACTGACCTGGCTCGCGAATATGCGGGACGAGGGCGTCCGTCGCATTGCGGCACGCACGGTCGGCTTGTCCGTCGAGGCCCAGCAGGACATCGTGCAAAAGGTCGACGAGCTGCGTCGCCGGGAGCAATTGGACGATTAGCCCGCCGTAAGCTGCATTACGGTCTCCGGCGAAGTCATAACCGCGCCCGGTTTTGGCCGATCGGCTCGGATCAGGCGTTCGCGCCGTTGGCGCGGGTAAGCGTGCGGTACTGCAGGGCAATCTCCAAGATCCACTCCCGGTCTGAATACTCGCTAGGCTGACGCAACCATCCCAGGCCGGGAAACGCGGGCGTCCCGTCCTCCAGCGCCCCTTCTCGTCCGGCGAAGATCCATGCTGCGATGGCGCGCGCCTGCTCCTCGGGTGGCACCGCGGGCGATTCGGGTTCGGCGTTCTCGTCCTCGTCGTCGTCGGTATCCCGACCGGTGGCACCGACCCGCTTTCGCGCGTTCGCGGCGCTGGCCTCCAGAAACAGCGCATCAGAGATCAAGGACATCCGCTCAGCCACCCGAAACGCCAGAGGCCCGCGTGGACGCTCACCGATGCCGACGTCGGGTTGGCGACGGCCCAGCTCTTCCAGCAGTGGCTCGATGATCCTCAGTTCACGACGAGAACCGAACCAGTCCTCGACGCTTGGCAGTAGCGAGCCCGCGGCCACCACCAGCATCGCGCAGCCGAGCAGGGTGGCTGCGGCGCCGACTCCGACCGGTCCGGTTGTTCCCACTGCCCTGAGGAAGAAGAAGCCCGAAGCCGCCACGATCAGCACGATGCCGATGGTGAAGACGAACAGGGCGCGGCCCCGGCGGCTGCGGTTGGAATAGCGCAACCCCGCCCACGACACGAGTGTCAACGCCAGCAGCACATACAACAGCGGCAACAGCCACGGCAGCGAGTTACCGCCGGACGTCAGATTGCGCCGCAGGTATTCCTCGGGAGCCATCTCCGACTGCTTCTCTGCGGTGAAGAAGGCCACCAGACTCACCATGGCTATGACGCCGGCAACCGCGTATTGGGCGATCGCGATCCTGCGGATGGTGGCGGGCTTACGCCCGGATGCGACGGTGGTGATCATCACGCAGCTGCCGGCCGCGCACGTGATCAGCGCGACCTGGGACAGACCCATTGAGATATTGGGCCAGTGCAGCACCCCGTCGATCAGCAGAGTGAGGGGCTGCCAATTCAGTGCAGCGACCAGCCCCAGACTTCCCAGCGCGAGGATCATCGCGGTGCTCACCAGTGATTGCTTGTTGACCAGTGCCCATCCGATACGTAGGCCGGTGGCCAACCCAAGCAGGCCGGCGATCACCCAGATGATCAACCAAACGCCTCTCCGAGCCTGACCTGAACGATGGAGGCGCGATCGGACGGGAGGCGCCCGAGCCGGTAGAGCAGCAGTGCCGCGAAATCCTCGGCCTCCTGCTCCAGATCCTCACCGTTGGGTCCCATGCAGCCGGTGCGCTGGTTCAGCATGTAGCTGATCAGGTCAGAGCTGGCCATCTCGGTGTTCTCGAGGGCGGCATCCACAACCGGTATCCCCTCGTGCCCGAGCACCAGGTGTCCGAGTTCATGCGCGAGCGTGCGGTCCCAGGCGGGCAGGCCCTTCTGGATCAGGAACACATCCCGGTCGACGTACTGACGCCACTGCCCGCACACCCCGGGCGGCAGATCGGCCGTCGTCAGCTCGATAGGACGACCTCGATCCTCGCTGACGGCGTCGACGAGCCTGGTGAGCGACACCTCTCCGCGTCGCGGCGCGAGGTCGAGGACCGCGCCCACAGCGCGGGTGACACTGCGGCTGGCAGGCATATTTCCCCCTTTCAACGAATCCACTATGCGCTGTCCGCGCCGTATCGGCAGCAGTTCTTCGTCAGTTCGCGAACTTTGCTGCCCTCTGGCCGCGTAACGCATGGCCGGCCTTGGCTTGGCGGTAGCCGACCACTGCGGCCACACCGGTGAGTATCAGAATGCCCGCAAGCCCCGGGCCAGCCAAGGCCGCGGCCGGCCGGCGGGGAGATCGGTGGGGCAGGGCCTGCGGCATCGTCACCGGTCGCGGTGCGGCGGGGGCGAAGTGTCGGGCTGCGGATCGGGTGGCGACCACGGCCACTGCGGTCTTCTTCGGGCTCCCGTCGTTCGGTGATCCCGACTCGGCAGGTAAAGGCGGGTCGCGCCGGTGCACCCCGTCCCTGGGCCGGCTTTGTCGTGGCTCGGCTTCTCATCGTGCTTCTCGTCGTCCGGCTTCCCGCACCGCGAATGCCCGCCCGTGCTTGCGTTACTGTCGCGGCCCGCGGCGATGCGCACCCACTTCACTACCGCCCTTCAGGCGCTTCGTCAGCGCAGGATCGGCGCCCGCCGATTGTTGCATAAGCACAGACTTTCGGTTTGCTGGCAATTGGAGCCGCACGGCCGCCGGGACACGTCCGCGGGCCAAATGCGGGCAACGATAGTGTTGTGCTGCATAGACGACGTGCGCCGCGGCGACGTCGGTAGCCCAACAGACGACCGAGAGACAGCTGGGATGAGCCTGTTCAAGCGCAAAACCCGTGCCACCCGAAAGGCGGAGGCCCGCGCCATCAAGGCGAAGGCGAAACTCGAGGCCAAACTCTCGGCCAAGAACGAGACCCGTCGTATCAAGGCTCAGGCGCGGGCCGAGACAAATGCGCTCAAGGCGCAGCTGCGGGCGCAGCGCGAGAGTGACCGTGCCGCCCTCAAGGTCGCGGATCTACAGCTGAAAGCCGCGCGTGAGGGCAAGCTGTTCTCCCCCACCAGGATTCGCCGACTGCTCACAGTGACGCGGCTGCTCGCGCCGGTCGCCGTGCCGTTGGTGTACCGCGCTTCGATCGCGGCACGCGGCATCGTCGACGAGCGACGGGCAGCCCGGTTGGGTGTTCCACTGAGCCAGTTGGGTCAGTTCTCCGGCCACGGCGCACAGCTGTCGGCACGGATCGCGGGTGCCGAGCACTCGCTGCGACTGGTTGCCGAGAAGAAACCCAAGGATGCCGAGACCAAGCAGTTCGTCGCGGCCATCACCGAACGCCTCACCGATCTGTCGGCCGCCGTCGCCGCGGCCGAGAACATGCCGGTGCCGCAGCGCCGTTCGGCCCACGACGCCATCGCCAAGCAGCTGGACGGTATCGACGCCGACTTGATGGCCCGGCTCGGCCTGGTCTGACATGTCCGTGCCGGCGGCTGCGCCCGTTGACCGCGTCCGCGGGGTCGCGACGGGCCTGCTGACCGCCGCACTCGCGATGGCCGCCCACGGGGCGGGCGGCGGCGCGCTGCCGAGCGGGGCGGTTGCCGCACTGCTGGTTGTGGTGGCCATTACCGCAGGCGCCCTGGCCGCGAGTACCGTCCGCGCACGCTCGCCCCGGTACCTGATGGGGTTGCTCGCCGCCGGCCAGCTGCTCGGTCACGTCTTGCTCAGCGCCGCAGGCCATCACCACACGGGTCCCGCTGCCCCACCGGCCGCCGCGATGTTCGCCGCACACCTCGTGGCGATCGTCGCCGGGGCGGCACTCATCGGTGCAGGCGACCGCCTGTGGCGTGCTGTCTCCCGTACCGTGCGCACCATCGTCCGAGTCGCCTACGCCGTCGTCGCGAGGCCTGCGGCCACGGCGCACAGCGCCGATCAACCTCTTCGCTCCGCGCTCCTGCTCGCTGCTTCGGTGTCGCACCGGGGTCCGCCGGTCAGCTTCGCCCGCTGACCGACAACTCCGACGACATGAGAAAGCCACAAATTAATGAGATTCACTCTTGGGGCGCCGTCGCGCGCCCTGATCGCCGTCGCTGGTTCGACGGCGTCCATCGGGCTGCTGACCGCGGCGTCCGCGTCGGCCCACGTCCGGGTGGAGTCCGACAATCCCACGCCGGGGCAGACCGCCGTCGTCACCTTCAGGGTCCCGGGGGAGTCTGAAACCGGTGCGCTGACAACGCAATTGAAGGTCGACCTGCCAAACGTCACGTCAGCGCGCACCGAAGTCATGCCGGGCTGGACCGCTCGCCTCGACAAGGCTGCCGCGGCGGGCACCGTCTCCGCTGTCACCTGGACCGCCGCACCTGGCGCCGGTATCTCACCCGACCAGTTCGCGTTGTTCCGGGTATCGCTGAAACTTCCCGAGGGTGACGGTGTCACCTTTCCCGCGACCCAGACGTATTCAGATGGGACGGTGGTGCAATGGGATCAACCGGCACTACCCGACGGCGGCGAGCCCGAATATCCCGCCCCCGTCCTGACTCTCAGCGGAGCGACGACCGCCGCGGACGAGCATTCCGCCCCGGTCGCACAGGCACAGGCGACGGACAACTCGGCTCGCTGGCTGGCTGGCGCCGCGTTGATCGTCGCCGCCGTCGCGGTGGTCGGCGCGCTGCAGTCTCGGCGGCGATCATGAAATCTTTTGTCGCCATTGCGGTTCTGACGTTGGGGTTCGTGACGGGCACGCTCGGGAACGCGGGCGTCGCAGCGGCGCATGCTGCCCGCATCGCCTCCGATCCGAACGAGAATGCGTCGCTGACGGAACCGCCGCCGAGGGTCAGCGCGATGTTCAACGAGGCAATGCAACCCCAATTCGCGGCGATGACCGTGGTGGGCCCCGACGGCAACCTGTGGTCCACCGGGGAACCGTGGGTCGACGGCGCAGTCATCAGCGTCGGGGTGCGGCCCCTAGGTCCGGCCGGCACCTACACGGTGAATTACCGTGCGACGTCGGCCGACGGTCATGTCGTCGCGGGATCATGGTCCTTCCAGCTGACGGTCGCGGGCCCTGGAGCGTCCGGGCCCGCTGCTGCCGGGTCAGGCCCGCCGGCGGCTGATGCGGCGGAGAATTCCGACGAGCCCAGTGACATCCCGGTATGGCCCTTCTTCCTCGGCGCCGTGGTGATCATCGGCGCCGGAGTCCTGTGGGCGGCGCGGCGTCGCACGTGACCCGTCGCGCAGCGCTGGCCGGTGGAGCGCTGGTGGTGGCGCTCGCAAGCATCGCGGCGTGGGCACTGGCGTACCCGCAGAGTTCGCTGACGGTGACGCTGATCCGTGCGGTCGCCGACTGCGCGGTGGTCATCTGCCTCGGCCTGGCTGTCGTGCCGATGCTCGACGACGACAGATACCGCAAAGAATTGATGGGGCGCGGCACCGCGCCGCTGTCGGCCGCCGGCGCCGTCTGGCTGGTGTCCGAGCTGGGCCGGTTGATCGTGGCGGCGGCTCAGGCTGCCGCGGTCCCTGTCACCGGGCTGGGCGTCCAGACAACACTGGATTTCGCCCTGCACACCGCAGTGGGACGTGCGGGCACACTCGACATCGCCGCGGCGGCGGTGCTGTGCACAGTCACCATCGCGGCGCCGCGGACGGCGCCGCTCAACCTTGTCGTTGCGGGCCTGGCAGCGGTCGGTCTGGTGGCGCGGCTGATCACCGGGCACTTCTTCGACAGTGCGCTCGGCGGCCTGGCACTGGCCGTGCACAGTCTGGCGGCGGGGCTGTGGTGTGGTGCGCTGGCAGGACTCGTGCTGACGGTCGACCACCGGGGTCAATGGGCGCGGGTGCTGCCGCGGTTCTCGCAACTGTCGCTGTGGTGTGTGCTGGCGCTTCTGATCGGCGGCACCGTGGGAGCGGTGGACGCGCTCGAATCACCGGCCGAGTTGTACACCACCGGCTACGGCCGACTGCTGGCGGCGAAGATCGCGGTGGCGGCGGTGCTGGTCCTGCTGGGCTGGCGAAATCGGACGATCTGGCTGCCCGCCGCGCAGGCGCACCGTACGACGGCCGTGGTGTCGCGGTCCCGGTCGCTTGTCGAATTGGCGGTGATGGCTGTGGCCCTGGCGTTTGCGGCTGGACTGGCTGTCACCGGGTAGCGCCATATCCGACCTGGCATGATGGGGGCGACTGCCGGTTACCCGACGCTCGCGCCGGATACGCGGAGACGAGAAACTGCAAAGGAGCAGCCGTATGGCAGACCAGCAGGACCGGCCGGACGAAGGGCCACGGTCCACGCCGTCGCCAGGGTCGACCCCACCGCCGCCGGAGGCCAATCCGGTACCCCCGGCCGCCGTGCCGCCCACCGCAGAGCCGCCCGTGCCGTCCGCACAACCTCACGTGCCGCCGCCCGTCGAGCCGCGCCCGGCCAAGAAGACGCCGGCCAAGGCTCAGAAGAAGGTTCCGGCCAAGAAAGCGCCTGCGAAGAAGGCTGCGAAGAAGGCCGCCCCGGCCAAGAAGGTGCCTGCCAAAAAGGCGCCGGCCACGAAAACACCCGCCAAGAAGGCGACCCCGGCGCCGAAGCTGGCGGACACCAACGGCGACCTCACCGCGGCGGCCAAGGAGGCCGCGGCCAAGGCAAAGGCAGCGGTCGCGTCCGCGAGCAACCCGGTGTCCGGACCGACGCCGGTGCCGTCGATCGGACCCGAGCCGTCGCGGTTGCCGATCGCAGCGGCCATCGCAGCCGGTGTGCTCGCCATCCTGGTGGTTCTGCTCGTCCGCCGTAACTCCGACGACAGCTGACTCGAAACGACTTGACCCTCACGCGACGTGAGGGTCGATTATGGCGTTATGGACGCCAAGACCGTCGGCGCGGTAGCCGCCCTCACGGCTGTGTCGGTGCGCACGCTGCACCACTACGACCACATCGGTTTGGTCGTGCCCAGTGTCCGGACGACGGCGGGATACCGCGGCTACACCGATGCCGACATCGAACGGCTGCACCTGGTTTTGGTGTATCGCTCGGTCGGGCTCGCTCTCGAAGACATCCGCACGCTGCTGGACGGCGAGGGCACCGATGTGCTCCAGCATCTACAGCGCCAGCACCGGCTGCTGCTGGAGCGGGCCGATCACCTACAACACACCATCAAGGCAGTGGAGGAACTGATGAGCGCACACCGCAGCGGTATTCAGCTGACCGCGGAGGAACAGATCGAGATCTTCCGCACCACCGAGTTCGGCGGGCAGTACGCCGATGAGGCGGAGCAGCGCTGGGGCGACACCGACGCATGGAGGCAGTCCCGCGAGCGGGTTTCGCGCTTGCGCAAGCAGGACTGGATCGACATCAAGGCAGAAGGCGATGCACTGCTGCAGGCACTGGCCGAGGCCAAGCGTGACGGGGTTCAGCCCGGTTCCCCCGTCGCCGACGAGTTGGTCGCCCGGCATCGCGCGGCGGTCGGGCGGTTCTATGACTTCGGTTCCGAGATGCACCGCAACCTCGTGGAGATGTATGTCGCCGATGAGCGCTTCACGCGCTACTACGACGACGTCGAGCCGGGCTTGGCACAGTTCGTCCACGACATCGTGATCGCTAGCATCAACGAGTGACCATCGAGCCCCGTCCCACCGCTGATCTCGTCGACGACATCGGCCCCGATGTCCGCAGCTGCGATCTCCAACTGCGCCAGTTCGGTGGACGGTCGCAGTTCGCCGGACCGATTACGACTGTGAAGTGCTTCGAGGACAACGCGCTACTGAAATCCGTGCTGTCAGAGCCCGGTAACGGCGGCGTGCTGGTGATCGACGGCGGCGGATCGCTGCACGCGGCGCTCGTCGGTGACGTCATCGCCGGCTTGGGCGTCGACAACGGCTGGGTCGGCCTGATCATCAACGGCGCGGTACGCGACTCATCGACGCTGCGCACTCTCGACATCGGCGTCAAGGCGCTCGGCACCAATCCGCGCAAGAGCACGAAATCCGGTGAAGGCCTGCGCGATGCCGCCGTCGAATTCGGTGGCGTGGTGTTTGTACCTGGCCACATCGTCCACAGCGACGACGACGGCATCGTCGTCGTCGCCGGGAGCTGATCGCACTAACGCCGAACGCACGCTCGGTGCGAAATGGCTAGGCCGAAGCGCCCACGCGCGCGGGCGATTTGGTGAAGTGCAGCGCCTCGTCGTCCACCTTGCCACGCCGGATCAACCCGATGTCCAGCAAGTAGTTCTGCTTGAGTCGCCACGGCGCGACATGTCCCGCCTTCGGCAGATAGTCCAGCGCGCGCAGCACATAGCCTGGCGTGAAGTCCATCAGCGGACGCTCATCGACCTTGTTGCCGGGATGCTGCGGTTCGACAGTGGCGTAACCCTTTTCGTCCATGTAGTTGAGTACACGGCAGAAGAACTCTGAGACCAGATCGGCCTTCAACGTCCACGACGCATTCGTGTAGCCGATGGTGAAGGCCATGTTGGGCATGTGCGTCAACATCATGCCCTTGAACGCCATGGTGTCGTTCAGGTTGATCGGCACACCGTTGCGCTCGATCGCCGCACCACCGAACAGCTGCAGGTTCAAACCCGTTGCGGTGACGATGATGTCGGCCGGCAACTCCTGACCAGAGGTCAGCTTGATTCCGGTCGCGGTGAACCGCTCGATGGTGTCGGTGACCACGTCGGCCTTGCCGTCTCGAATGGTCTTGAAGAGGTCGCCGTTGGGCGCGAGGCACAACCGCTCATCCCACGGGTTGTACCTCGGGCCGAAGTGCTTCTCGACGTCGTAACCTTGGGGCAGCCGTCGCTGCGCCATCGTCATCAACGTCTTACGCATGAACTGCGGGAAACGCCGGCTGATCCGGTACTGCGCGGACTGGAACAGGATGCTCTTCCACCGGTTGAGCACATAGGCGGGCTTCTCCGGAAGCACCTTGTTCGTCCGCACGGTGAACGGATCGACATCGGGCAGCGCGCCGATGTAGGTCGGTGAACGCTGCAGCATCGTCACGTGTCCAGCACCCGAATCAGCCAGCGCGGGAATGAGAGTCACCGCCGTGGCGCCACTGCCGATCACCACGATCCTCTTGCCCGAGTAGTCGAGATCCTCCGGCCAGTGCTGCGGATGGATGATCGTGCCTGCGAAGTCTTCGGAGCCAGGGAACTCGGGGGTGTAGCCCTCGTCGTAGTTGTAGTAACCGCTGGCCGCGAACAGGAACGACGACGTCATCTCGATCTCTTCACCATCGCGCTCGACGCGCAGTTTCCACAGATTGTCCTCGTCGGACCAGTTGGCCGCGAGCACCTTGTGGCTGTAGCGGATGTGCTTGTCGATGCCGTACTCGGCGACCGTGTCCTTGAGATAGGCCATGATCGACGGCCCGTCCGCAATCGCCTTCTCTGACGTCCACGGCTTGAACCTGAACCCGAGGGTGAACATGTCGGAGTCCGACCGGATGCCGGGGTACTTGAACAGATCCCACGTGCCGCCGAGGTTCTCGCGGCGCTCCAGGATCGCGTAGCTCTTGGTCGGGCAGCGGTCCTGTAGGTGCCAGGCCGCGCTGATGCCGGAGATACCGGCGCCGACGATGACGACATCAAGGTGTTCGCTCATGGTACCGGAGCGTATCAACGGTGTGTCGACATAGTCAACGGGGTGTTGAGAAATTCGACACTGTGTAGACTGACCAGCTGTGACCACCGTCAGCCAGCCCCGTGCCGCCCGCGGCCGCCGGTCGACTCGCCCGTCGGGCGACGATCGTGAGCAGGCCATACTCTCGACTTTGGAGAAACTTCTCGAACTGCGACCGCTGGCCGAGATCTCGGTGGACGACCTGGCCAAGGGCGCGGGTCTGTCCCGCCCGACGTTCTACTTCTACTTCCCATCGAAGGACGCGGTACTGCTGACGCTGATGAGCCGCATCATCGCCGAAGCCGACGGCCGCGCCGACGAAGCGCTCGGTCCCATGGACACCGGCATCGGCCCGGCAGGCGCCTGGCGGGCCATCAACGCCCTGTTCGAGTCGTTCGGCTCACACCGCTCGGTCATGCTCGCTGGATGGACCGCGCGGCCGACGAATGCCGAGATGCAGACGATGTGGTCGCAATTCATGCAGAAGTGGATCGACTACACCGCTGACTCGATCCAGGCAGAGCGCGACCGCGGCGCCGCGCCCGAGACCGTCCCTGCCAGGGACCTCGCGATCGCCCTGAACCTGATGAACGAGCGCACGATGATCGCGGCTTACGCGGATGAGAAGGACTCGATCGCCCACGGCCAGATCGTGAACACGCTTGCGCACATCTGGGTGACGAGCATCTACGCCAAAGCGCCCGAATAGTCGGACCCTGATGCGAACATTTGTTCGTGTCTCGGGTTGGACGGACGGCCCAGTCGGCCGCTTCTGTTGGATCGGCGGCTCAGCCGCCGGGCATCCTGCACGCTGATCTCGATTCGTTCTACGCGTCGGTCGAACAACGTGACGACCCCGAACTGCGCGGACGGCCGGTGATCGTCGGTGGCGGTGTCGTGCTCGCCGCCAGTTACGAGGCCAAGGCGTTCGGTGTGCGGACCGCAATGGGCGGCCGCCAAGCCCGCGCGCTGTGTCCACACGCGATCGTCGTGCCGCCGCGGATGTCGGCGTACTCCGAGGCCAGTCGCGCGGTCTTCGAGGTCTTCGACGACACCTCGCCGATCGTCGAGCCGCTCAGCGTGGACGAGGCGTTCTTGGACGTCTCCGGACTGGGGCGGGTGTCCGGCACACCGGTCGAGATCGCGACGCAGCTGCGGTCGGCGGTCCGTGAGCGGGTCGGGCTGCCGATCACCGTGGGCATCGCAAGAACAAAGTTCTTGGCCAAGGTCGCGAGCCAGGAGGCCAAACCCGACGGACTGCTACTGGTCCCGCCCGATCGCGAACTCGCCTTCCTCCATCCGCTGCCGGTGCGACGGTTGTGGGGTGTCGGCGCCAAGACTGCCGAGAAGCTGCACGCGCACGGCATCGAGACCGTGGCCGACGTTGCCGAACTCTCCGAGGGCACGCTCGGGTCGCTCGTCGGCGGCGCGATGGGTTATCGGTTGTTTGCGCTGTCCCGCAACATCGATCGACGGCGGGTGGTGACGGGTGTGCGCCGCCGCTCGGTTGGTGCTCAGCGGGCACTGGGACGACGCGGCAACACGATGTCGGCCGCGGAGGTCGACGCCGTCGTCATCAACCTGGTCGACCGCATCACCCGCCGCATGCGCAAGGCCGGCCGCACCGGCCGAACTGTGGTGCTGCGGTTGCGGTTCGACGATTTCGGTCGTGCCACGCGTTCTCACACGATGCCGCGCGCGACGGCGTCGACCGACATGATCCTCGACACGGCGCGCTCGCTCGTCGCGGCGGCCGCCCCGCTCATCGCTGAACGCGGCCTGACCCTCGTCGGCTTCTCGGTGTCCAACATCGATCGAGAGGGCTCACAACAATTGGAGCTTCCGTTCCCGCCCGCGCCCACCCACGACCTGATCGCGCTGGACGACGCGGTCGATGAGGTGCGTAAACGGTACGGGAACGTGGCCGTCACGCGCGCGGTACTGCTCGGGCGCGATCCCGGGCTCGAGATGCCTCTGCTGCCGGACTGACGAATTGAGTAATCTCACTCAGCCGCCGACGCCCCGGCAGCGACAGGCTGGATTCATGACCACATTGAATTCGCCGTCGAAGAACACCGCCGCGTTCTTTCTGCAGGCCGGCATCGCCTTCGGCGTGAGCCTGTTGGGCGCGCTGGGCGGAATACTGTTCCTGCCACTCGACCTCTGGCAACGGCTGTTTCTGGCCATGACCGTGCTGTTCTTGGTGACGAGCTCGTTCACCCTGGCCAAGGTGATCCGAGACCAGGAGGAAGCCGCGACCATCCGTGTCCGGCTCGACGAGGCGCGGATGGAAAAGCTACTCGCTGAGCACAATCCGTTCACGACATCGAGCTGAGACTCCTCAGCCCGTCCACTCCAACAGCTTGTCCGCCGGCCAGGTGTTCACGATCCGTTCGACGGGCACCTCCGCGTCGAGCGCGCGCTGGGCACCGTAGCCGAGGAACTCGAGTTGACCTGGTGCGTGGGAGTCGGTGTCGATGGTGAACACGCAGCCGATCTCCAGTGCGAGGTTCAGCAGCCGCGTCGGCGGATCTCGCCGCTCCGGCCGTGAGTTGATCTCGACGGCAGTGCCGTTGTCGCGGCACGCGGTGAACACCTTTTCGGCGTCGAACTTCGATTCAGGCCGCATACCTCGGCCACCGGTGACCAACCGACCGGTGCAGTGCCCGAGCACATCGGTGTGCGGGTTGGCAATTGCGTTCAGCATGCGGCGGGTCATGGACGGCCCATCCATCGCGAGCTTCGAGTGCACGCTCGCCACGACGATATCGAGACGCTCGAGCAGTTCGTCCTCCTGATCGAGCGAACCGTCGTCGAGAATGTCGACCTCGATACCGGTGAGGATGCGCATCGGCGCGACCATGTCGCGGATTTCGTCGATCACATCGAGTTGCTCGCGCAGCCGCTCGGGCGAGAGCCCATTGGCGATCCGCAACCGCGGCGAATGATCCGTCAACGCGCAGTATTCGTGGCCCAATTCCTTTGCCGCCAGCATCATCTCCTCGATCGGCGCCGAACCGTCGGACCAGTTGGAGTGCACATGCAGATCGCCGCGCAAAGCCGAGCGGATGTCGCCGCCGCCGAGGTCTTCAGCGCTCGAACGCAATTCGACCAGCACGTCGGGTTCTCGACCCGACCATGCCTGCGCAATGACCTTGGCGGTCTTAGGCCCGACTCCGGACAGTGCCTGCCAGCTGTTGGCCGCGCCGTGCCGCTCCCGCTCGGCATCCGAGAGGCGCTCGACGACGTCGGCCGCGTTCCGGTAGGCCATCACCCGGCGGGGATCTTCGCGCGCCCGATCCTTGTAGTACGCAATCTGGCGCAGGGCGAGAACCGGATCCATGTTTTCAGTGTGCCCGGTCAGGGCATGCGCCACGCCCGGCCACCCCGCGCGGGGGCACCTGCCCACGACGCCGATTGCGCCAATTTGCGATGTCGGGATGAATCTCGCTACAGTGGATTGCGAATTCGTTCAATCCATCAATCCATCAGGTGGTGCCATGCCGCATCGTTTTCCGGGTAGTCCCGAGCAACCGCTCTACGAGATCAAAGCGAATCTGTTCAAGGCGCTCGCCCATCCGGCGCGCATCCGGGTGCTCGAGATCCTGTCGGCCAACGCGCGCGCCACGGCGGTCGGCGAGATCCTCGCTGACACCGAGTTGGAACCGACGCTGCTCTCTCAGCACTTGGCGGTACTCAAGCGCCATCGCGTGGTCACCGCACAGCGCGTCGGCAACGCGGTGTACTACGAGCTGGCGCATCCGATGATCTCCGAACTGCTCGTCATCGCACGGACCTTCCTCGCCGACGTCCTCGGTGCACAACGCGACCAGTGGGAAGCACTCGAGAGACTCCCGCCCCTCGGGCGTGGCGAGTGATCACCTCCGCCGTCGGCAACCTCGCGCGCCTGCTGCCGAGCCGGCACGACTACGCAGAACTGCGGACGTCGTGGCGGCGCGACATCCTGGCCGGCGTCACCGTCGGTGTCGTCGCGCTGCCGCTCGCGCTGGCATTTGGCATCAGCTCCGGCGTCGGCGCGGCAGCAGGATTGATCACGGCCGTGGTGGCCGGTCTGGTCGCCGCCGTCTTCGGCGGGTCGCACGTGCAGGTGTCGGGACCGACGGGCGCGATGGCCGTCGTCCTGGCACCGGTCGTCGCCCAGTTCGGCCTGCCCAGCGTCGCGCTCGTGACGGTGCTCGCCGGCGTCCTCGTGTTCGCCGCGGGTGTCACCGGCCTAGGCCGGGCGGTCACCTTCATCCCGTGGCCCGTCATCGAGGGATTCACGCTCGGCATCGCGGCAATCATCTTCCTGCAACAGGTACCCGCCGCAGTCGCCCAAGGCGCCCCGGCGGGTACCCGCACACTTTCCGCAGCGTGGGACGCCCTCGTCCACATCGAATGGTCATCCGCAGCGAAAACCCTTGGTGTTGTGGCAGTTATCGCCGCTTCGATGATTGCGCTTCCCCGCGTGCACCGCGGAATCCCGGAATCGCTCACTGCTGTCGTGGTGGCGACGCTGGCCGTCGCGGTGTTCGGCATCTCGGTGGCCAGCATCGGTGAATTGCCATCGCGTCTCCCCACACCCGTGCTGCCACACGCCGACGCGGGAGCGCTGCGCACCCTGGTAGGCGCCGCAGTGGCAATCGCAGCACTGGCGGCGATCGAATCACTGTTGTCCGCTCGAGTCGCCGCCACCATGGCGCCCACGGGTCCCTACGATCCCGACCGCGAGTTGGTCGGCCAGGGCCTGGCTTCGATCACCTCGGGTGCGTTCGGCGGTATGCCCGCGACCGGCGCCATCGCGCGTACCGCCGTCAACGTCCGTTCCGGCGCGCGCACGCGAGTGTCGGCGATCGTGCACTCGCTCATACTGCTCGCCGTCGTATACCTGGCGACGGCGCCGGTATCGGCAATCCCGTTGTCCGCGTTGGCAGGTGTGCTCATGGTGACCTCGTTCCGAATGATCTCGGCAGGCACCATCCGCAAGATCCTGCGCTCCACCCGGTCGGACGCACTGACGTTTCTGCTCACCGCCGTCATCACGGTGTGCTTCGATCTGATCGAGGCCGTAGAGATCGGCATCGTCGTCGCAGCATTCTTTGCGCTTCGGGGCGTAGCGCGGCGCAGCAGCGTCGTCCGCGAGGAACTACCGGGTCCCAGCAAGCCCGGCGACGAACAGATCGCGATGCTTCGACTTGACGGGGCGATGTTTTTCGGTGTGGCCGAACGTATCTCGAGCGCCATCATCGACACCGACCACCCGCACACATCGGTGGTGATCATCAGGATGTCTCAGCTCGGCATGCTGGACGCGACCGGCGCGCACACGCTGGCGCAGATTTGCACCGAACTGGAAGCTCGTGGCATCACGGTGATCATCAAGGGCGTGCGACACGAGCACATGGAGTTGCTGACGAACGTGGGTGTCTTCGAATCACTTCGCCACGAGAACCACCTGCTGGATTCGCTCAATGAAGCGATTTCGCATGCCCGCACTCATGTGGCCCGTCAGCCGCATTGATCCCACGCGTTATCGGCGCCCGCCCCACGCAGGGTCGCGACCGGTCATCCCGACGATCCGGTCCAGCACCGGGGAATCGTCGGCGACCGGCACCGCAGGCCCGAACAGACCCTCGACCGGCTCCTGAGCGGCGAACTGCGCGACGTGCGGCACCACCGCGTCGGCCGTGGCGGCGTCGACGTCATAGGGCTGGCCGGTGGCACGCGCCAAATCCCAACCGTGGACGACCACTTCCGTCAGCGCAACCATGCCTGCCACCTCACCCGGGAAGTCGACACCGCCGGCGCGGCTCATGCCCTCCCAGGCCGCCGGATCGCCGAACGCGGCCGCCAGCTCATCGAGGCGTTGCGGGTATGCGGTGCGCCAATCGTCGTCGAGCGCTCCGTCAAACGTCGGCGGAGTATCGGTCAGCGGGCCGAAGTCCTTGCGCGCCGCCGCGGTGAACGCCAAGGCGAGTCCACCGATGTGCGCCACCAGTTCATCGACGGGCAACTTTTCGCACGGGGTGGATGCGGTCAGCTGATCGTCTGTCACGTTCGCCAGCACCTGGGCTGTGCGTTGGCAGGCTGAAGTCATATCGATCATGTCCGTACTGACCGACGCGACGTCGGGAACTCATCGCTCGGCGAGCGGTTTCATCGCACCCTGCACCAAGGCGGACACCTGGTTCTTCGTGCCGCCGGCGAAAAACAGCATCTCGTCGCCTGCCTCCAGCACGTCGTCCGGCTTCGGGAAGACGATGCCGCTCTCGCGGATCACGATGGCCAGCGCCGTGTTCTCGGGTAGTGGTAGGTCCCGCATCCGCTGTCCGACCAGCGGATCGCCCTCGGGCAGCGTCAGTTTCGCCAGGCTCACCTGGCCCTGGCGCAGCTCCATCAGACGCACGACGTGACCGATGTCGATGGCACCCTCGATCGCCGCGACCAGCGCGGCCGGGGCCGAGACGGCGACGTCGACACCCCACGCCTCGGTGAACAGCCAGGCGTTGCGCATGTCGTTGACGCGCGCCACCACCCGGTCCACCCCGAACTCCGACTTGGCCAGCAGCGATGCGGTCAGGTTCACCTTGTCGTCGCCGGTCGCGGCGATCACCACGTCACAGCTCTGAATTCCGGCGTCCTCGAGTGAGGTCAGCTCGCAGGCGTCGGCCAGCAGCCAGTCCGCATCCGGCACCGTCTGCGGTTCGTAGTGGCGGACGTTGTGCTCGATCAACAGCACCTTGTGCCCGTAGCCGAGAAGTTCCTGCGCGACGGACCTGCCGATCGCGCCCGCGCCGGCGATGCCGATGCGCATCTTGCGCGGCTCATCGACACGGCTGCGCTGCTCGGAGGCTCGCCGCATCAGTCGGAACACAGGTTCATAGTCGCACCCTGCCGCGAGTCCGTGCGCGACCAGCAGACCTGACCGCCGCGCTCGATGACCGTGATAGGTGTTTTACTGCACCTCAACCCCCACACCGACTGACTTCCCGAAGGCGCCCGAAATGAGCTTGCAGCAGCTGTATCTGGTGCTGCTGGCCGGCGGGCTGGTGCTGTTGGCCAGCATTGTCGCGACCCGTGCGGCCACTCGGGTGGGGCTGCCCAGCCTGCTGCTGTTCCTCGGCGTCGGCGTCATCGTCGGCGAGGACGGCCTCGGTCTGCAGTTCGACAACTACCTGCTCGCCGACCACCTCGGCACCGTCGCGCTGGCGATCATCCTCGTCGAGGGCGGTCTGACGACCCGATTCTCCGACGTGCGGAAGGTGCTCGCGCCGGCGGGCGTGCTGGCGACCGTCGGTGTGGCCGTCAGCATGGCGGTCACCGCCGCAGGCGCGCACCTGCTGCTGGGCATGGACTGGCAGCTTGCACTGCTGTTGGGTGCCGTCGTCTCTGTCACCGACGCCGCCGCGGTGTTCTCGGTGCTGCGCGTGGTGCCGCTGCCGCGCAGGGTGGCGGGTCTGCTCGAGGCCGAATCCGGCTTCAATGACGCCCCCGCCGTCATCCTCGTCCTGATGTTCAGCGTCACTCCGCTCGAACTGTCTGCGGGGCACGCTCTCGTCGAGCTGGCCTACGAGCTGGTGGTCGGCGCCGCGATCGGCTTGGGTTGCGGTTTCCTGGGCTCAATTGCGCTGCGGCACATAGCTCTTCCCGCATCCGGGCTTTATCCACTGGCGACGTTCGGCATCGGCATGGTCGCATTCGCCGCCGGGGGCAGCGCGCACGCCAGCGGCTTCCTCGCCGCATATCTGGCGGCGGTCGTGCTGGCCAACACCGGGTTGCCACATCGTTCAGCCACCCGGTCGTTCGCGGAGGGGCTCGGCTGGCTGGCCCAGATCGGGCTGTTCGTCCTGCTCGGCCTGCTCGTCGACCCCGGCGATCTGGGCGCCGAGCTGGTGCCGGGGATCTTGATCGGCCTCGTACTGCTGCTCGTCGCGCGGCCGCTGTCGGTGTTCCTGTCCCTGTTCGCCTACCGGATTCCGTGGCGGGAGCAGGTGTTCGTGTCCTGGGCCGGCCTTCGCGGCGCGGTGCCGATCGTGCTGGCGACATTCCCCATCGTCGCGGGCGTGCAGGACAGTGTCCGCCTACTCAACATCGTGTTCATCCTGGTCGTGGTGTACACGCTGGTGCAGGGTCCCAGCCTCGGGCTGCTCGCGCAGCGGTTGGGCCTGATCACCAAGGAAGCAACTCGCGAGATCCAGGTCGAGGCTGCGCCACTGGATGTGTTGGACGCCGAGCTGATCACGATGACGGTGCACGAGCCGTCCCGTCTGCACAACGTCACCGTCCTGGAACTGCGCTTGCCGGATCCGAGCGTCATCACGCTGATCATCCGCGACGGGCACACGTTCGTTCCTGCGCCGGAGACCCGCATCGCGATCGGCGATGAGCTGCTCATCGTCACCACCACCAAGACGAGGGCCGCCGCTGAACGCCGGCTGCGCGCGGTGAGTCGCCGAGGCAAGTTGGCGCACTGGTTCAACGAATTCGGCGAAGCCGAATAGACAGCTGGAGCCGGCGAAGCCGAATAGACAGCTGGAGCCCGCAAGCCGAATAGATAGCTGGAGCCCGCAAGCCGAATGACAGGCGCTCACAGCTCATCGGTAGGAAACCGGGACTAGCCTCGATGTAGTGAGATTCGCATTCAAGACGTCCCCGCAGAACACCACCTGGTCCGACATGTTGGCAGTCTGGAAGGCCGCCGACGACATCGAGGTCTTCGAGTCCGGCTGGACCTTTGACCACTTCTACCCGATCTTCTCGGACTCCACCGGACCGTGTCTGGAGGGCTGGATCACCCTGACGGCACTCGCCCAGGCGACGCAGCGCCTCCGAGTCGGCGTGCTCGTCACCGGGATCCACTACCGTCACCCCGCGGTGCTCGCCAATATGGCCGCCGCCCTGGACATCGTGTCCGGCGGCCGGCTCGAACTCGGCATCGGTGCCGGCTGGAACGAGGAGGAGTCCGGCGCCTACGGCATCGAACTGGGCTCGATCAAGGAGCGCTTCGATCGGTTCGAGGAGGCGTGCGAGGTGTTGACGAGCCTGCTGTCGAAGGAGTCGACGACATTCGACGGGAAGTTCTATCAACTCAAGGACGCTCGCAACGAACCGAAGGGTCCGCAGCAGCCGCACCCGCCCATCTGCATCGGCGGCAGCGGCGAGAAGCGCACGCTCAAGATCACCGCGCGTTACGCCCAGCACTGGAATTTCGTCGGCGGGCCGCCAGAGGAGTTCGCCCGCAAGCGCGATGTGCTCGCCGGACACTGCGCGGATATCGGCCGGGATCCCAACGAGATCATGCTGTCGTCCCACGTCCGGCTGGACCCCGAGCGCAATTACGGGAAGGTCGTGGAGGAGGCCGCGGCGCTGGGCAAGGAAGGCCTGGACCTGGCGATCATCTATCTGCCGCCGCCCTACGATCCGGCGGTTCTGGAACCGCTCGCCAACGAGATCAGGGCCTCCGGCCTGCTGAACAGCTAGTTCGGTTGACGGTCACGAAAATATAACGATTTGGCAAAGGAGGCGTCTTCCAGCGAACAACACCGCTGAAAGCGGGGAGGGAGTTCGCTAGACGCCGAAGCGAAGCAGTTCGTCGGCGGTGATCAGCCGCTCCGCCTTGGCGGGGAACTCGCGGCTCTTCAGGGGATGTCGGAACAGTGACCAGGCGATTCTATTCACCCGAGACCGAGATAGCGGGTTGAGGTACACAGTGATGACTCCTGCGTCGATGCCGATAGCTGCTCGGGGCCTTACCCTAGCGCAATGCCCTCATGAAGTCATTAAATACCGATGGGTTGGCAAACGGAACGCGGCGCGCCCAAGAAATCGTCTGATGTTTTTATTGTGACTGATGTTGCGGATGTGACTTCAGGTTGATCTCACGAACACGTCGTCGAGCGTGACGGTTCGAAGCTTCCGCGCAACGATGATGTCGACCATCTGTCGGTACACGTGCGTGACCGGTAAGTGGTTCAGGTGGCCGATGACGATCGCCTGCCCGTTGAAGTAGGACTCAGCGTTTTTCACGATCTCGGCCTCCGGCAGCACGGCGTGATCCTTCAGGTCTCCCGACCACAGCGTGTCGGTGGTGTAGCCGAGATCTCCGGCGACCTTCTCGACATGGGCACTGCTCGCACCGTACGGCGAGCGGAAATACGGACGGGCGTCGACGCCGTAGGTCTTCCAGAGGAAGTCGTGGTTGTGCCGGAACTCTTCGGCAACCGCGGTCAGCGGAAGCTTTGTGAGGTTCGGATGCGACCACGTGTGATTCGCGAGCTGGATGTGCCCGTCGTCTACCAATGGACGCAGCAGATCGACGTGGTCGGTCCACGACCGGTAGATGCCGTTCACGAAATAGGTCAAACGCACGCCGGTGTCCTTGGCGAACTGCGTATAGGCCCGCAGAACGTCGCTGTTCACGCCGTCGTCGACGGTGAGTGCAAGCAGGTCTCCCTCGCCCGGCAGGACGCTCAGGACACCACCGGGCAGCTGGATCCGGGCTGACGGCGGTGGTGGGGGCAGCACGGTCGGCGGCGGCGGAGCGGCGACGGGTTCGGATGCCGTGGCCACCTGGGGCTGCGCGCCGAAGCTGCACCGGCTCAAGCCGACCGCGGAGAGCGTCGCAACGGAAAGGGCCGCGATGAAGTGCCGCCGGTTCAACGGGGCCCCGACGTGAGCGTTGCGGTACCGCCCGTGCATCTAGACAACTGTCGCGCGAGCACACGCCAATTGCACTCATCGCGCCGCGTGTCGCGGAATTTTGCTGCACGCCGGCAAGGGCGGTGCGAAAAACTGTGAATTGTCCCGTTTACGACCCCCGATAATGGAGTCGTGGCCACATCCATCTCCGCCGTCGAGGCTTCCCAGCCGGAACGGTTGGTGTCGGCGGCCACGGAAGTCGGCGCGCGGGCGGCGCAACTCGACTCGCTGATCACTGCTCAGCGCGACTCGGTCACGCAGCTTCGCGGGGGATGGTCGGGAGCGGCGGCCACGGCGGCCATCGCCCGAGGCGAACAGAATCTCGCCAGCCAGGAAGCGCTGCGCGACAAACTGCAGACCCTCCAGGGGGTACTGGCCTCCGGCGGCGGACAGCTCGGCACGACGCGGACCGCGCTGCTGGACATGGTCGGTCGATTGCGCGGCCAAGGTTGGCAGATCTCCGACGACGGGGTTGCGACTCCGCCGCCGAATCTGTCCGAGGCCTTCCGCAGTTACCCGCAGGCCTACACGCAAATGATCCAGCGACTCCTCAAGACCTACGAGGGTATCGACGGTGAGACCGCCGGCCGGTTCCCGACATTCGACGAGGACGGCGACGGCAGGCCGGATGTGTCCTTCGCCGTCGGGGACGAGCGGGAGAAGCGTGATTCCGAGATCAAGGATCTGGTCCGCCGCTCGTTGGAGGGCGACAAGGACGCAGCCGGGCAGATTGACGACATCCTGGACGGCATCGATCCGAATCAGCTTCAGCCACATACCGATCCGAACAATCCAGGTGCCACACTTCCGCCGGTCGCGCTGGAGCCCGACCAAGCCGAGGTCATCAGCCAGATGCAGACCCAGATGAGCGACAAGTCGCTCGACGAACTGGTCAAGCTGAAGAACGATCTCGGTGAGCACGGCGACATCATCGGCGACTCCATGCAGGTCATGAGTGACCCAGACGTGAAGTTCCCGCTCGCGGTCGACGACCAGTTCAAAGACCAGGTACCACCGGGCATCGACACCGAGGCGATCCCCGGCGGAAAGGGCATGCTGCCGCAGAGCGTGCAAGACGCGATGGACAGAAACCCTGTCGACTACGAGTACACCGGTGCCGACCAGACGGTCTTCCCTCCGACCTACACCACCGGCGAAGACCTCAGGAAGATCTCGGAGCTGATCAAAGCGGGCGACGCCGAGTTCCAGCAGGGCTCCCAGCTGGACAGCACGATGATGGATCGCGGGGTCGACATCCTTCATGCCGCCGAAAAGGACAACCAGGATCGCTTCCTGAACTCCAACGAAGGGGACTCGATTGTTCAGGACATCTTCAACTCGGCCGGTCGCGACCAGATCGTCAGCCACGACCTGATCACCGAACCCAATTCGTCATTCCTGGACGACGTGGCACGCCATGAGTGGACGGACGACGGCGCCTCGGTGCGCACCCTTACCGACTGGGTGCACGACGGCGCGACATCCGCCGACCCCGATGTCGCCGTACGGGCCGGCGAGACGGCCAACGCGTTGTCGGACTATCTGAGCGCGAACGGCAACGACCTGCTCAAGCTCGAACACCCCAATGGCTGGGGCCTCTATGAGGACATCACCGTTGGCCAGATGAACCCGGATCTCGTGCAAGGCTGGGGCAACGCGCTCGATCCCTATCAGAAGGCAATGCTCGGCGACGGAACGCTGCCCGGGTTCGATCCCGTTGAGGGAGCACCGAATTCGAAGTTCGACCCGCTGAGGAACATCTTCGCCGTCATGGATTCGGATCCCACAGCGGCCAAGGCCTGGAATGAAACAGCCTTCCGGCACGTCCTCGACTACCAGAGCAATCCCGATTACAACAAACTCGCCAACGCCGGTGCGCTACTCGGTGTCATCGACTCCGCGGCCGTGCAGGAGATGGAATCCCGAGGTGCCAACAATCTCGCGAACCAGACGGCGATCTACGACATGAAGAAGGCCGCGCTGGGTGCCGCGCTCGGCTGGCCTGCCGGCCAGCTACCCCTTGGCGAGACGATCGCGGACTTGACGATGAAGGGAATGATCGGCGAGGCACCCACGCTCGAGTCCGTGCAGTCGAACGCGCCGACCACCAACCTCGCGGATGCCACGAACCAGACCAACTTCCATCTCGCCGAAAACCTCGTACGCGACGATCCGAACCTCGGCGAAATGCAACAGTATGTGAATCCCGACGGTTCCCTGAAGAAGCCCGAGGAGATTCCGACGACCGAACTGCGTGACTACTATCTCGACATGCAGGAGTACGTGGAGAACCGCGGCTTCGACAACGCCATGAATGCCTTCTACAAGCAGTACCAGAATGCCGGGGGCATCAACGTTCCGAAAGGAATCGTCCCAAGCGGATGACACGTTCGACGAAGATTCTCAGCATCGTGGCGGCGGCTCTCCTCGCGGTGTCTGCTTGCAGCACTTCAGCTCCCGAGCTTCCACCCGATTCGCCGTCGGAGATGGTCACGGTGCTCAGCGGTGACGGGGGCGACGGCGTCCTCGAGAAGGTGACGACCTACGACTGGGATGACGATGGCGCAGCTGCAGGCTCGCGGTTCACGTGGATCGGCCGGGACGCCGCCTCGACGGATACCGCGACTGCAACGCAGGCCGCGCAGGCCTCCGCCGTGCTCGCCGAATTCCTCATATCCGACTACGGCAGTCTCACGGCCGTTGACTCCGGCTTTCTCGGCCTGTCGAAAGTCACTGCGGCACAACTCAATCCCCAACTGATCCACACGTACGCCACCGCGCTTGCGCCCCACCTCAGCGAACTCGTCGGAGGAAAGCAGCGTGCCTTCGACCCCATTCGGACGAAGGTCGCCGATGATCCCTCCGCGTTGCGCAACCTCATGTCGGTCTTGGTCGCCGAC
This sequence comes from Mycolicibacterium rhodesiae NBB3, assembly GCF_000230895.2. The sequence goes on along the minus strand of NC_016604.1, from coordinate 1,913,078 downwards.
CCTGAGGCCGGTCGCGTCATCGTCGAAGCGGCCCATTCCACGGCCGCGCTGTACGAGGATGCCGCTGCGGCGGCCCCACCCGACAGCGACGAGTCGGTCGATGACCTCCGAGCGGCAGGCTCCCTGCTGGGCGCCGCGTACGGCGCGGTCAAGCTGGGAAACAGTGACATCCCGACACCGTCGGTCGGTGAGGCGTCCAGCGAGATGGCAGTGCGGGTTGCGACGAAACTCGTGCCGGCGGACCCCAACCCAGCGATCGTCAGCAAGTACGTCCAGGACGGCCGGCTGATGTCACCTGCCGAGGTCGAGAACAAATTCTCGAACACCGCCATGCGTACGTACTACCTCGATCTGCAGCACTACATCTCCACGAAGGGATTCGAAGACGGCATGTCGGCATTTCACACGGCCTTCATGGCCAGTGCCGGTGTGCCGCCGCCGTAACCGATCGGTCAGGTCGGGATGTTCACATCCTGAATAGCGTCTGCGCCCCGCTGGTCCTCGCCGACATACGCACGCACCGCGGCATCCAGGCTCTCGCCGTACTTACGTACACTCTCGACCGCCGCGGTCAGCGCCGCCGCCACACCGTGTTGCGCCCTCCGGCACGAGTCGGCGGTGAGTAGCTGCCCCACCGCCGCGGCCGCATCACCGATGGGCGCGTCGGCCTGAATCCGGTTCAATGCGTCGACCAGCTCGCCGAAAGCCGTTGCGCCAGTGCGGAGTACTTCGGGATCAACCCTCAATGTCTCACCGCTCATGCTCTACTCCTTCCGCGATCAGAACCGCAGGTTGCGCAGCAGATCGTAGACGCTCGCAATCCACAGCAGCAGCGGAATGACCGCCGCAATCGCCGCACCGTCAAGGAGCTCCAGAATCCGCTTGGTCACCGGCGACACCCGCTGCACACCGCTGGCGGCACCGACGACGATCAACGACACGACCGCCAAGACCACGTATACGCCGAGCACCATCCATGCGCGGTCTGGATACCAGAGCGAAAGCTTCACCATGAGACCTGTCGGGATGACGACGACCGCCGCCAACAGCGCCCACGCACACCATCGTTCGGCGTAGAGCCGGGACCGGAAACCGCAGATCGACGTGATGAGTCCGGCGACGATCATGCTGTGGACGAAGAAATGGCCTTGCACCACAACGCTGATCGCGCCGACGGCCAAAATGAGCGCCCCCGCCGTCACGAAACCGATCAGTAACCGCGTCGCCAACTGGCTGCGTTCGTGCAGCCGCGCCGCCGAGTCCGGCACTGACTCGATGATCGCCTGCCACGTCGGCGATTCATCGCCGTCGGGCGTGACGACCGGGTCGAGCAGTTCCTCTCTGCCCACCGTTTCGCCCGGTGCCGGGATCGGTGGCAGCGCGATCCTCGCGACCGCCACGGTCAGCTTGGCGGCATTGGTCACGACGATCAGACCGAAGGCGATCGCACCAGCGGGAACCCAGTAGGACCAGCCGTATCCGAAGGCGACGGCCGCTGCAGTCGCTGCGATCGAAACGACCGCCAAAAATGCGGCCAGCTCGGCTCTTCTACGCGGACCGCCGCGCGTCGCCAGCGTCAGCAACAGCACGACCGCCGCGGCGCCCGCACCTTGCGGCGCGCCGAGAGAGTCGTAGCCGTAGGGCAGCGGAACGGCGAGCGCTGCCGCGCCGGCGAGCGTGGGTATCGCCGCGACGAGCAGGCTCTCCGCCATGTCGATGTTCTGGTAGCGGTTGGTCGCCAGCACGGTGCCGCCCAGCAGTCCGATCCCGAGCACCCCGAGCGCGACCGCCCACCACCAACCGTGCCCGCTCCGCGTCCACGCCAACAGCGCGACGATCGTCACCGCCAGCGCGGCGAACGGAATGGCCAGGCCGACAAAGCGGTTCAATGCGAAGCGGTCGAACTCCGGCGATTCGTCCAGGACGGCGATCGCGTCGATCACATCTTCGACCAGCGGTCGATAGCGTTCGGTCCTGCTGACCGAAACCAGCGTCAGCAAGGATCCGTCGACCACGCCGGCGTCGTCCAGCGATTCGCTGAACTTCAACGGCGGGGCGCCAGGCCGCGCGAACGCCCACACCCCCTGTGCCGAAAAGTCGAATCCGGCCAGCACGTCCTTCGGGGTGTCGTCGAGGAGTTCCGCCAGCACCGACACCGTCTCGTCGATGTACGTCTCGATCGGTGCCGACGCCGGCAGCACCAGGTCGGTCATGCGGCGGCCGGTCAGTATCGTCACGCGGGTGGTCGAAGGCCGACCTGGAGTGACTGCAGACGATGCCGGCGCGGCGGCGGTGGAGGTCAACGGCGTTCGAGCCTGTCGAAATCATCGGACAACGCCGCGGCCAGTTCTATGGTCCGGCGGCGGAAGTCCTTGCCCAACAGGTCGAGCTGAATCTCGGTGCCCGCCGCGATGTGCTTGTCGTAGGGCAACACGACCACTCGGCCCGGCGGGACGTGACGCTCGAACTGCTGCACCAGGTCCTCGATGTCGATGTTCGGTTTGCCCGGAACCACATGGTTGATCACGACACACGAGCGACCCAGCAGATCCTGATAGCCATTCTGTCGCAACCAGTCCATCGTGATCGCCGCTTGACGGGCGCCGTCGATCGACGCACTGGCCACGATCACCAGGCCGGACACCGTGGACAGCACACCGCGCGCGGCGGGCTGGAACAAGCCTGCTCCGCAGTCGGCAAGGACCAGATTGTAGTAACGCGACACGATGCCCGTCGCGCCCTTCCAATCCTCGTCGTTGAACTCGCGACGCGCGCCGCTGTAGTCCTCTGACGACAACACCTCGAGATTGGATCCGTTCATACTCGTATACGCGCGAATGTCGTTGTACCGAGCCAGTTCCTTGTCTGACAGCAGGTCGCCGATCGTCGCCGCCGACTGCCGTCCGGCACGGTCAGCCAGGTTGCCACCGTCCGGGTCGGCGTCGATGGCCAGGATTCGGTCGCCGCGCACCTTGCTCAACGCGGACCCGAGGGCCACCGTGATGGCTGTCTTGCCGACGCCGCCCTTGAGCCCGAACACGCCGATCTGATAGGAGTCCCGGGCGTTTCGACGGATCCGGGTATGCAGCTCCATCTCGTAGAGCTCGTCGGGAGACAGCCCAAGGTTGATGCGCGTGAGCACATAGAGCAGACGCCGCCACCCACGCTGAGGGGGCATCTTGACGGCCGACTTCACACCGACGTGCGACAGCGCGTCGATGGCGCGGTGGTTTCCGATCGTCGCCGCCGACGTGGCCGCGGGCTGGCCCACTCGAACGACCGCGTCCGCATCGGACGGCGCCTCGGCGAAATGCTGCGAAGGCGCGGGGGCCGGCGCGGGTCGCGACAGCGGCGTCGGTGCCGGCCGCTGCTGTTCGAAACGGGCTCCGGCCGGCCCGGGGGCTGCCGGGGTCCGCAACATTCCGTTGGGCTGTTGCCGCAGCGGCGGCGCCGGCCGCGTGGTCGGCATCTGAGTCGTGACCTCGGCTTGGCGCGGTGGCGGTGCGGCCTGAGTCATGCTGGGCGCCAAGGGCATCGGGGGCGGCGTCACTTCGCTGCGGCCCGGTCCGCTGGTGGTCACCTCACTGGTGGGGCCGTCACTGTCCACGTCGTCGGCTGTCTGCACAGCGTCCCCCGAAGAGTGGAAAAGCCGGTCATAGTCTGCAGACATGGTTACCTCTCATTGTTAACAGTCGAGACGCACGCGGTGGGCGGTGCCGGCTGAACCGCTCCGCCCACCTGCGCGCACCGTCGAACGATCAGAACATTCCGGTGACGCCGGCTTCGGTCTGCGCCATCGACTGCCCGGCGCTACTGACGGTGTGCGCGAGATTGAGCAGGGCCGCATTGAGCTCGGCCGATGTTGCATCCCAACGCATCTGCACGGCCTGGTATGCATCCGAGCCGGTGCCACCCCAGACCGAGGCCAGCGACGCGAGAGAGGCCTTGCCCTCGTCGAGAAGGGCGTCGGTCCGCTGGACCGCAGAGCCGATCTCGCCGGCCCCACCTTCGATACCTGCGAAGTTCCATACCTGTTCGGTCATTGAATTCTCCTTTTCCAAAGTTTTTTCGAGCAGGGCTCAGTGGTTGATGTTCATGGCCGACGAGAACGCACTGGCCTGATCGTCGTCGGTGGACGTGTACTGGACGCCGCTGGTGTGGATGTTGGCCGAAATGTCGTCCAACTGCTTCGTCTGCTGCGCGGCCGCCTCGTGGAAGCGGATCAGCGCCTGCTGGGCGGCGGTGCCCGCCTGGCCGACCATGTGACTGGCGAGTGCGCCCGCTGTCGCCTCCACCTGTGCGATGACAGCTGTCAGTTCACCGGAGATCCGTTCGAAGTTCGCTGCCTCCTTGGCGAGGACAGCAACGTCGGTATTCATTGCCATGCTGGATACTCTTTCTCTCTTCCTGTGTCCTCACCATGTGATGGCGAGTCCTTCCGGCCCGTTGGCCGGGAAGTCTGTTGTGGGACATGACCGTTCACCAGTCGTCGTCCGCGTCTTCACCGAGGTCCTGCGGCAGCACCCGAGGCGCCGTGAGGCCGGTCTTGGATCCTCCGCTCTTTCCACGCTGACCGATGCTGCCCATCGGAGCGCCGCCGCCGCCCGCGCCGACTGGAGCCAGTCCCATGCCGCTGCCGCCCGCGGCGGCCCCCACCGGCACCGGCTTGGTCTCCCCGATCAGATTGGCCAACAACGGGGTTCGGGCCGCCGTGCCGCCTGCGCCTGGCAACGACGCCGCGCGGACGAGTCCGGCACCGGATCCGGCCCCGGTGCCACCCGCCAACGGGTGGTTGGACAGCGGACTGGTTCCGATCAAACCCATCTGGGCCTTCTCGGCTCCCATGCTGCTACCCAGCTGGCTGAACATGGACGTCACCTGTTGTAGCGGCTGTGTCAACTGCTGCATGGGCTGCATGACCAGCTGGCTGGCTTGCTGGGGAAGCTGCCCGAGGCTCGACCCCAGCTGGGAGGCCACCTGCATGCCCATTTGCATGCCCTGCTGCATCTGGCCTTGACTGCCCGCCTGCTGGGTGGTGTTCTCGGCACGCTGGGTTTGGCCTTCGGCACGCTGGGCGACCATGTTTCCCTGCGATGCCGCATTGCCGGCATTCAGCCGCACCGATTCCATCTTCGACGTGGCGCTCACCGTGGCGATCGCCGCGTTGCGCACCGCGGCCGCCGGCGCCATGGCCGTCGCCGCTCCGATGGCCGCGGCAGCCACACCCTCACCGACGCCGGGCACGACGATGGGCTTGGGTGGCGCGATCATCTCGAACATCAAATTCAGCAGGGTCTCCGCCTGGTACACGTCCATCGCGCCGGCGGCCTGGTTCCACATCCGAATGAAGTAGTCGGCTTCGTTCAGCGCGATCGGGATGGTGTTGACCCAGAAGAAGTTGGTGGCCTCCAGCACCGCATGGGTGACGTGGTTCTGCTCGATCTCCGCCAGCGGCGGAGTGGTCGCCATCGCCGCGGTGTAGGCATTGGCCTGTGCGATTGCCTGCATCGAGCGCTTCATCGCCTGCATCGAAACCGTCCGCAGCCAGATGACCATGGGCATCGTCGACGACACGGCGCGCTCACTAGCCGAACCACTCCACACCGACGTCAGGGCAGCCAGACTCGCGGCCAGTTCGTCGGCCTGAGTCTCGAGGGATATCGCCAGGGCCTCCCACCCCGCGGCCGCCTGAAGCATGGGTGCCGGACCGGCACCCAGCATCAGCCGCGCAGTGTTCACCTCCGGCGGCACTCCATGCCACTCCATCAGTTACTGGTTCCTCGCCTGGAAAGCCGTTGGCGAGACGTCAGAAGTTCGTGGCGTTGGCGCCGTCGACCGCTTCGTAGATGCCCGCGATCTCCATGTACGCCGCCCCGGCGCGAGAGAGCTCTTCCTGAGCAAACGTATTGAGCGCCAGCGTCTCCACGCCTTCCTTGGCGAAGACCGCGGCGGCTTGCGCGGAAACCTCGTCCGCGCCCGCGGGTACCAGCGCAGAAACCGCCGCAGTCGCCGTCGTGCCTGCGGCCAAGCCACGGACACCGTTTGCGACCACCTGTGCGCCGATGCCGACGGCCCCGGGATTGTGCTCCATCGGTTGCATTTGCGTGAACTCCTCACATGCCTGAATTGCCTGGTTATTCAATTGTGAAGGACGCAACAAGCACCGCCAGTGACTCTGGAATCTTCCCCCGATCCCCACGCCGGCACGATTTTCGATCTTTGCTAGGGCGTCTTGAAAACATACTAACCGCGTCTGAGGGGTGCTCAGAACACTTCTTCTTCCGGTGGATCCACGTACGCGGCCTGTATCACCTCCTTCGCGTCCGGAGAGACGAGAAATGCCTGGCCAGGGGGCCGCCGCTGCACCTTGATCTCCCGCGACGGGAAGTCCGCCTTCTCCCCGGACAGAAACAGCGTGGGCGTTCCGGCGCCGTAGGCGGCGCCGACGAACTTGTCCATGGTGGCGCGGTGCGCCTGGCTCATCTGGCACGTCACGATGATGTGCAGGCCGATGTCCGCCGCGGCCGGCAGCAACGGAAACAGGGGCGCCATGGGGGGCACCACACCGCTCGCCGCGACGATCATGTGCCAGTCGTCGACCAGCAGCACCACGTCGGGACCCTTCCACCAGGACCGCGCCCGCAGCTGCGCGGTGGTGAGGTCCGGCGGTGGGAGCCGTTGCTTGAGGGCGATCGCGAGCGCCTTGACCGCTTCGTCCAGCGTGGCGCTGTTGCGGTTGACCGCGCCGGCGTCCAACAGGTGGCTCTCTGGCACCGCGTCGAGCAGCCCGGAACGGAAGTCGGCCAGCATGAACCGCACCTGCGCGGGGCTGTTACGCGCACAGATGGCCTGCGCCACCGCGTGCGCGATACGGGTCTTGCCGGACTTCGGCGCTCCGAAGATCAGCAGGTGCGGCGTCATGTGCATGGGGTTGTAGGCCACCGACAGATCCGCCTCGCGCACGCCCATCGGCACGGTCCAGCGCGTGCGGTAGTCGCTGTCGGGGCCGGGCGGGTTCGGATCCAGCTCGTGCAGGTAGATGCGCTCCGGCAGCACCCGCACCTTCGGCGCCTGTTCGGTGTTCTGCGCACTGATGGTCTGCACCGCCTCGGACATCGCCGCGACGAGATCCTCGGCGCTGTGCACACCGTCGAGGCGCGGCACGCCCATCATCAGGTGGTGCTTCTCCATCGACACCGCGCGGCCGGGCCGGTTCTGCGGGATCTCCCTAGTGATGCGGTCGATCTGCGTTTCGTTCACATCACCGAGGCGGAACTCGATCTTGGTGCCGAGGTAATCGCGGATACGTGACTTCAGTTCGGTCCACCGCGGCGTTGAGATCACCGTGTGCACACCGAATTGCAGGCCCTGGCCGGCGAGGTCCTGGACCATCGGCTCCAGGTCCGGGAACTCCGCGACGAACGCCGGCCAGCCGTCGATCACCATGAAGACGTCACCGAACGGATCGACAGCGGCGGGGTGGTTGGGATCTTCGCGCATCTGCCGATACGCGGCCATCGAACCCACCCGAAGCTGCTTGAACAGCGCTTCCCGTTGCCGCAGAACGGCTTTCATCTCGGCAACGACGCGGTTCACCTTGTCCGGCTCGGATCGCGTTGCCACGCCGCCGACATGCGGGAGGTCCTCCAGGTACATCAGACCGCCGCCACCGAGATCCACACAGTAGAACTGCACCTGCCGCGGGCTGTGAGTCGCGGCCGCCGACAAGATGAGTGTCTGCAGAAACGTCGACTTGCCGGTCTGCGGCGCACCACCGACCGCGATGTTGCCCCCCGCTGACGCGACGTCGACGCCCCAGACCTCTTGGCGGTGCCGTCGGGGTTCGTCCATGATTCCGAGCCCGAATCGCAGCGGCTGCCGTTGATGGTCGCGTTCGACGAGCTCATTCACCGGCGTCGGATCGGCCAACGGCGGCAACCACATTCGGTAGGCACGGGTCTCACCGGTGTCGAGCTGGTCAATGATGACCTCGCGCAGCACGCGCTGTTCGGGCTCTACCGTCACGAGGTCACCGCCGTATCGAAGATCGGGGCGGCGGTGAACTGGTGGATGCGAATGCGGTCCGGCCCGTGGGCCCTCGGCCTCGCTTCACCGTCGTCGCGCACCGGCGCCGTCGGCACATAGTTGACACCGGTGTACACACTGTGGAACTTGACCGGGTCTTCCATGCCCACCCGAAGGAAGCCGACACCGCTCTCCTTGTTCGTGATGTATTGCGCCTCAGGCGTTCCGATCACCGCCTTGGATTCCGCGGAGCTCGTCGTTCGCAACGCGATCCGGTAGGTGAGGTTGGGTTCCAGTTTGTCGATCCGCACGCCGCCGGTGTTCAGCGACTGCGTCGCCAGCAGGAGATGCACGCGTAGCGAACGGCCGACGCGGCAGATCCGGTCGAACAGCCCGATGAAGTCGGGGTGGTTCTGCAGTAGTTCGGCGAACTCGTCGACGACGACGAAAAGCGTGGGTAGCGGCGGTAGGTCGGCCCCGCGTTCACGGTGCTTCTCGTATTCCGCGACGCCGGACAACGCGCCGGCGGCACCGACCTGCATGCCCGCCTGCCGAAGAATCGACTGCCGGCGGTCCAGTTCACCGGTGAGCACCTCACCCATCCGGCTGACGAGTTCGGCTTCCTCCTCCATGTTGGTCACGACCGCCGCGGTATGGGGCAGCCGCTCCATACCCAGGAACGTCGAACCACCCTTGAAGTCGGTGAGCAACAGGTTGATCTGGTCGGGGTGGTGGGTGGCGGCCAGCGACAGGATCAGCGTGCGCAAGAACTCCGACTTGCCCGAACCCGTTGTACCGATCAGCATTCCGTGTGGACCCGCGCCGAACTCCGCACCCTCTTTGATGTCGAGGTACATGATGTCGCCGGTCTTCAGCTCGTGGCCGAACGGGATGCGCAACCTGTCGCGGTCGGTGTCGGTGAACATCCGCCACCTGTTGGGGCTCACCTCTTCTAATGTCTGTGCGCCGACGAGCTGGTGCCATTCGGTGGCGACCTTTTTCTGCACCCGCGTGCTCTTGTCGATGATCGTGCCGGTGATCGACCAGCCGGCGAGCTTGCGGGCGATGCGGGTCGCCTGTGCAGGTGTCATCGCATCCGACGCCGAGGTCACCAGGCGGAACGTCTGGTTGGGCAGCCGATCGTCGGCGCTGCCGTCGGCGTCGACGCGAATCCGGTACGCCGAGCCGCGATGGTTGCCGAGCGTGATGACCGTGACGCCGGCCCGTCCGTCGACCGGGAAGCCGGCCCTACCGCCGGACAGATCGACGACGACGACGTACGGCCCGCTCGGAGTGGCATCGGGGGTGTGCGGACCGCGGGCGGTGAGGTCGCTCAACCCGTCGGGACGGGTGAACACCAGTCGCGTGGCGCCCGCCGCGTCGGAGTCCGTCTGGTGCTGAACGTGGGGCAGCCACTTCAGCCAGGCCCAGTTCGGATCCTCGGGATTGTCGGTGAGCACGCGAATCTGCAGCAGGTCCGGCGGATGGAAGACCGCGAGGTGACAGATCATCGCAATGAGCAGACCTGCGGCCCGTTCAGGATCTCCACCGACCGCGATGGTCGGAAAGGTCCGCAGCTGCACCAGTTTCGGGCAGTCATGGATCAAGCCGTGCGTACGCAGGAACTTGGTGACCCACATGTGGCTGACGGGTTCCAGATGTGGCTGTGGCGCTCCCTGCGGTCCGGCCAGCTCACCGCCGACGGCCGGCTTCAGCAAGCGGTCGACTGCGGGCTCTGAGCCGAGACCGATGCGGACGGCCGAGAAGAAGTCGGCGTTGGTGGGACGCGACCACTGGCGGTTGGTCCCGATGATCGACAGCAGATCGTCGGGGTGCGGCGCGTGATAGTTGAAGAACGTCACCTGGGCGGCCGCCGAGGACGTCACCCGGGTACGCAGGCCGGCGAGGTACCGCAGGTACTCCTTGCGGTCGGCATTGATCTCGGGCACCCGCTTGCCTCCGGGTCCGCCGCCGGCCATGAACCCGACGGTCGCCATGACCATCATCAGCGGCATCATCAGCATGTACGGCGACAGCTGGCGGATGCCGGTGAAGATCATGATCGCGATCATGCCGAGCATTCCGCCGCCCATGACCCACGGCAGCGCCTTCTGAATACCCGAAGGCGGGATCTCGACGCCCAGATCCTCCGGTGGCGTCACGTTGATCTCGCCGGGGGTCAGGCGTGGCCCCCGCTTGATGATCGGGGTGAACTTCTTGGTGGTCACCGGCCACCTCCGGAATTCGCGGTCACGGGTTGAGCTCCGGCATTGGATCTGTCATCGATCTTGCGCGGGTTGGGATTCGGGGCCAGCGTGTCGTGTTCGAGCAACGCCGCCTGCTTGGACAGCACCGGGCCGTCGACCAACAGGCCGACCACCTGCCATGGTGCGGTCACCGGCGCATTCAGGCCGATCGTGGCGCCGGTCTGTTCATCGGGCAACCCGTACCGCACGCCCTGGGGATCGATGTAGTAGAGGCTCTCGCCGTACCGCGGATCCGGCGATTGCAGACGGATGTACTTGCCACCATCGAGGTAAACGGTTGCGTCGCCGCCGATCTGACGGATCCCGGTGTTCATCACCGACGGTGCGAGCGGCAGGTGACGACCGGTGATCACCGTCGCCTTCGGGGCCTGGTCGCCGGGTTCGCGCTGCCATGCCCAGCACAGCGTCGGCGCGTCCTCGCGTAGCAGTATCTCCAGCGGCTCGTCGGGAAGTGGTGAGGTGTACACCTGCTCGGCGATCCTGGCGACCGTACTGGCCTCGACAGACGGCGGGGTGACCAGACCGAACGAGTTCGTGGCGCGCAGGGCCGCCGCCGTCGTGCCGTTGATCCGCGCGACGCCGTCCGGCAGGACGACGAAGTGTTGCTCGCCGTCTTCGGTGAGCGCCATGAACACCGAGCCGATCACCAGATTGGGCTGCAGGCCAACGGTATTCGGCTCTCCGAAGCGGGCGATGGCCGGCAGTACCAGGGGTCCGCCGTTGGGTAGGGCGTTGAACAGCCCTTCGGAGATCGGCGTCGCCTTGGAGGTGACGGGGATACCCACCGCAGAGGTCAATGCGCGGTCGGACAGGTCGATCGCGTGCCTTCCGGTTTCGGTCACCAGCCAGGTGTCGTTCTCGAAGCTGACCAGCACGCCGTTGTCTGCGCGCATCGGACCGACAGACGCGTCGGGCAGCAGCGGTTGCACGATCACCGCCGTCTCGACATCGGGGGCGACGCTCTCGGGCTTTGTGACGGTGTCGCACAGCGTCCACGTCGAGCTGGCGCCGCCGACGGGCGTGGCGTACGGAGCTCCGGGGATGCCGATCGGCTGACCCTTGGGCATCCGGTCCAACTCATCGGACTTCACTGCGACGGGAGTGCCTGCATTGCCCAACACCAGGCGCGCCGAGGTCAGGTTGTACACCGGCCGCAGCTGATCGCTGCCGGGGATCACGACATAGAGCTGATTGGTGGTGCGGTCGACCAGAAGTGTGTCGCTGCCTCGCTTTCCGAGGGGCTTGAAATACGCCAGCAGCGCCGCCCCCAGGCAGATGAGAACGGCGATGACGACGCCCGCCTGCACCGCCCGGCTGTAGAACTGCAGCGGATCGTCGAACATGCGGGTATCGCGTCGGACGATCGCATGCTCGACCCTGCGCAACAGGAATCGCCAGCCGCTGACCTGGACCTTGGTGGTAAGCCGAAAACTCGCCATGCGCTACTCGCTGATGCTCAGTCGGGTGTGCACAGCGGTGATCGCCGTCATCATGTCGTCGCCGTTGATCTCGCTCAACTGTTCGTCGCCGAGGCTGTCGAAGTCCGCCGACCGGGCCAGCCGCATGTCCCGGTTCTGCTCGCCGGCCTCCACCAGCTGGCGCGCATAGCGACCGTTACCCGCGATGTCGAGCGCCGGCTTGCCGTTGAGGCTGCGCTGGCTCAGTAGCGTCGCCGCCTCGAGCACGCGCTTGGCAGCTTCGTCGTCCAACGTTGAATCATTGCCCTGCGCAATGACTTTGGCGATGTCGACTATCTCTGAGGGTAGATACGAGTCGAACTCGATGCGGGTGGCGAAGCGGGATCGAAGACCGTCATTGGACTCCAGCAGGCGGTCGATGTCGGAGCTGTATCCCGCGATGATCACGACGAGCCGATCGCGGTCGTTCTCCATACGTGCGAGCAGCGTGTCCAACGCCTCGGTGCCGAACGGGTCGGCGCGCCCGTCGCGCTCCTGCACCAACGTGTAGGCCTCGTCGATGAACAGCACGCCCCCGACCGCACGGTCGATGGTCCGGCTGGTCTTCACCGCGGACTGGCCTTCGTATTCGGCAACGAAGTCCTTGCGCGACGATTCGACGAGCTTGGGCTCGCTGATGACGCCGAGACCCGCCAGGATGTTGGCGACCACGCGCGCGATCGTCGTCTTACCGGTTCCCGGGGGGCCGGCGAAGATCATGTGTTTGGACGCCTGCGCGACCTTCATCCCTCGGGCCGCACGGATTTTCGCCATCTGCGTGGCCGCCCGGTACGCCTCGATCTGTTCCTTGACCCGAGTCAACCCGATCTGCCGGTCCAGTTCGGCTTCCGCGTCGGCGAGCAGCCGCTCGCGGCCTGAATTGTCGGCCTCGACGCTGGACGCATCCCACGGGTCCTTGCGCGCGGCGATCTTCTCGGCGGTGGTGGTCGCAATACGGTAGTTCGGATCCTTCAGCGCGGCAGCGACTTTGGGTTCCGGATGCGTCGCCTGCAACCACTCCAGCAGGGCCTGGGCGGCGTCCTCGTTGCCTTGACCGCGGCGCGTCATTGCGAGATTCCACGCGATTGCCGGTGCGCATGCCTCACCGGCCGGCGACGAGTTCGATTCGGTCAACCGCCGTTCGGCCTCGGTGAACAGACCGAGGTTGGCCGCCGCGACCCCGTGGGCGACGCCGGCGGCGGCGGCGAGAAACTTGTCCGGCCAACCGCCGGCGCCCTTGACTTCGTCGATGACGTCGGTCCAGCGCTCGGCGGCACCGTAGATCACCGCTTTCACCCACGACACCAGATGCTCTGCGCCGATCGACGGCACGTCTTCGAGCGCCTCCATCGCATCGGCGTAGTTGCCGACCGCGGCCTCGTGGACGGCGAAGCCCATCGTGATGGCCAACGGTGAATTGATCGGATAGGTGATGTCACCGAACTGCCCACCGATCGGCACCCGCGCGTTGATGCTGTTCATCGAGATCTCGGCGGACCCGGCCAGCTGTCCGAAGTTCGAGCGCGAGTACCAGGCGCGGAACAGGGTCACCCGGTCGGTGTCTCCGCAACGGATCCGTCCCACCCAAGCGTCGCAAGCGGTCTCGTCCATCGTGGTGATCTCGGAGAAGATCTCCATCGACCGCGCGGGGGAACTGGGCAGCATCCCGACTGCACTGCCGAAGAGGCTGGTGAGATGGTCAGACATGGTCACCCGAATACCTTGTCGCAAAGAGGTCCGCTCGCGCCCTCCGTGCCTCTTCGGGCGTAGGCAGGTCCAGGTCGCGGGCCAGGAAGTCGCGGGTGGCGGCGTCATCGTGACCCTGGTCCCGCATGCCTTCGAGCATGAACGCGTACTGGGCCGACTTTGCTTCCTGCGTGGCCAGACCTGCAATGACGACGATCTCATCGGCGAGTTCGTACTCCGTCAGTTCGGTTGCCCTAGGGGATAACTCGATCTCCTTGACCCGGCCGTCCATGAAGGCCGTAACGGTCACGGTGCCCGGTGGGTTGGCGACGGTGAACACCGGAACGGGCGGTTCGTCATCGTAGGGCGCCTCTGGTGCCGAAAAGTCGAGCGCCTCCATGTCGTCGCGCTCTGCGTTGTCAAACGGTGAATTCACTGCAGTTCGGTCCCATGTGGATCTGCTGGGTCGGTTGGGGTCTTGTCGAACCAGCTGCCGGACGGCAGGAATTCGATCAGGCCGTCCAGCGCGCGCTGGAGGTTCTCGGGACTGCCCGGCAGGAAGCTGCCGTACAGCTCTCCGTTCACCCGACGCGGTATCGACACGATGCGGCCCTGTTTGGAGTCGAGTACCCCTGCCGCGACATCGGCTTGGGTGAATGTCCCTCCGGGATGGCGTTCCAGCGCGGTGATCTCCACCCAACTCGCCGGGTCGGCGATGATGTTCGCGTACGCGCGTGCCGACGCCGGTGCGACGCCGTACTTGAGGAGCTGGCTTGCATCGCGGCATTCCGCCAACTGACTCGAGACACCGGTCAGCGGCTCGACGTCGGCAGCGTTGGCGGACCCGAGGACAGTGTTCACCATTCCTGCCAGACCGACCTGCGGCGCGACCCGCTGAAGGACCAGCATGTCGCCGTCGCGCGCGGCGACCACGTGCCGATCTCCCTTGCGGCACACCACGAAACGGATCATCTTGCCGCCCACGTCACGTCGCCACCAGCGAGCCTCCAGTGTGCGGTCGGCGCGGCTGAGCGTGTCCACCATCGCCGCGACTTCCGGGTGGGGTTGGCCGAACACGTCCAGGACACCCTGCGCGGTCAGATCACGCGCGACCTGTTCCCAGACGATGTCGCGCAGCTCAGGCTGCGGAATGTTCAGCCGGATACCCAGTGCCGTCGGAAACTCCGACTGGCCCAGGCGGTCGGCGATGACCAGCATTCCGTCGATCGTGACCTCGACTCCGACGACGTCATCGATATGCGTGGCGTCGTGTCGCGCGGATTGCGCACTCCCCGTCGTCATCTCGGCTGCACCTGCCCTCTCAGCGCGCGGCTCATCGTGTCGTCGGTCTGCTCGTAGCGTCGCGCGGCCTCGGTCAACTTGTCGCCGAGTTCGTCCGCGATCATCGCCATCTTCGTGCCTGCATCCCGACGCGCAGCGACGATCTGGCTGACCGCGTCAGCGGTCGCCGACGAGATGGCGCCGTGCGTACTTCGCACCGCGGCATCCGCCCCCTCCACTGCCGATGTGGCGGATCTGATGTCTGCGGCGGCGCGCACCTGCGCGGCGGTGAGTCCGACGAGGTGCGCAGTTGTGACGCGCAAGGCATCACCGGACATGAACGCCTTCCCCCAACGTCGTAACTCCCGGTAGCGGCCCCCCGGACCCGACCGGTGCTACCCCCGAATCCACGGTATCCGGCGCCGGCGGGGGATTGAAATCGACCGCACCCGTCGCGGTGTCGGCGACTCCGGCGTAGCGGCCGACGGCTTGACCGAGCTCCGCGGCGTTGGCGGACACTTCGGACTGCAGTTCGTAGAGCGTGCGTGCGCACAGTTGAAGCGCGGAGTTCAACGCCGCCGTCTCGATGGCCAGCTTGGCGGCTTCGCCATACCGCGGAATGAATTGGAGGGGGAAGGTCACGGAGCTGGTCTTGGCCAAGAGGTCCGCCTGGGTATCGAGGGTGTCCCGGCGTGCCTTGATTTGGAGGGACTCCCGGACGAGGACGGCGAAGACCGCCTCGTCGGCATCGGCCATCGCCTCGGACCGGAGCTGCTGTCGGGTGTTCTGGTCGGCGTACGCCCGTGACCCGACGCCGCTCCAACTGTCATCTGGGACCGCCGAGCGCAACGTGGCACCGGCCTTGTCGAAGCCTTCGCGGCCGTTTCGGAACGACGACCCAGGGTCGGGTTCGCCCTCTCCTGTGGTCATTTTCATGCCGGCGATGATCAGCCGGCCGAAGTCCAGCAAGTCGGTGCCCACGACGTCGGCCGACGCGTCACGCGTGTCGTCGGACGCACCGGTGTGGCGGCGCTTCACCGCGCACCGACCAATGCGACTTTGCCACGAACCACACGCATGCCATTCGACCCCTTTACGCAAACCCCTCCGTTGCGTGAAAGCGTACCAGCGGCACAACCGTCCCCATGTCACCAATTTTCGGCCGGATCACGGCTTCGGGCGACTCGGTAAACGCGGCGCACAGCTATTGGTTTTCACAGCATAGCTGCTCTTCCGAGCATTGTGAAATCCGTGTGGCTAATCACTGGTGACGCCCGTTCCGTCCCACGACAAGTGCGACCTCCGATCGGCGCATCGACTGGTACCGCCCGTCTCGCTGCCCTTGCGGGACAAGCCTTCCGAGCCCTTCCCGCCGTCCACCACCCGCACCCGCCCGTGTCCGAAGGTGTTTGCTGACGGCATTGGCGCAGTCGTGGTTTCGGCGCGTCTGCGGCTGTTGCCGGGCGTGGTTGATACTGGGAAAGGGGTCGGAGCCCGCATGACATGACATTGGTGAGGAGATTCGCAGTGACCGACCGCGATGACGAATTGCGGAGAAAGCTCGGATGGACCGGCCCCGAGGAGACCGACTACGAGCCGTCGGCCGCCGAATCCGAGCCCGCTCCCCCGACGCGGGAAGGTCCCGTGCGTCCTCCCGTCGACTTCGTCCCGCCTTCGCCAGCCGACACCTGGGATACCCGGGACGGGGATCTCGGCGCGACATCGGAGCTCGCCCGGCCGAGCGCGCCATCGTGGGAGTCCGGCCCACCCCTTGGTGTCAGGGAGCCTGAGCGGCCGGGTGGCAGCTTTCGTCAACCACCTCAGCGGTTCGGTCCGCCGCCGGGCACGGCGCGCAACACCGGCCCGCTGCCACCGGGTGCGCAACCGTGGCGGCCTGCGCCTGAGCATCAACCGCCCCGCCCGCAAGGTCCGCCGATGCAGATGCCCGGCGGCCATCCTCCGCAATCGACACAGCCGTGGTTCCCCGGCGGATACGGTCCCGACCCCCGGATGGCCCCGCCGGCCAGCGGGTCATACGCAGACCGCATCCGGCAGGACGACCTGGTGCCGCAGCGCCGTGTGCCGCCGAGTCGAGGGTGGCGGTTCGTGGTGTACAAGGCCACGTTCGGGATGGTGAATCTGGGGCGGGGTCCGGACGAGATCCTGCAGGCGCAGCTCGAGGCGAAGGTCCGCTCCCCACTGCGTGGGCACTTCAAAGTCGGCGTGATGGGCAAGGGCGGTGTTGGGAAGACGACGGTGTCGGCGAGTATCGGTTCGGTCTTCGCCGAACTCCGGCAGGACGACCGCGTGGTGGCCATCGACGCCGACACCGCATTCGGCAAGCTCGGCAGCCGTGTCGACCCGAGAGCGCAGGGCTCCTACTGGGAGCTGGCCGCCGATCAGCACCTCGAGACGTTCGCCGACATCCGCAACCGGGTTGGCAACAATTCGGCCGGGCTGTTCGTGCTTGCCGGAGAGGGCACGCCGGCGCGCCGACGGGTGTTGGATCCGGCGATCTATCGGGAGGCGACAGCGCGCCTGGACCGCTACTTCACGATCTCCATCGTCGACTGCAGCTCAACAATGGACACCCCGGTCACCCAGGAGGTGCTGCGGGATCTCGATGCGATGGTCGTGGTCTCCTCGCCGTGGGTCGACGGAGCGGCAGCTGCGGGGCAGACACTGGACTGGCTCGCCGCCCGCGGGCTCACTTCTCTGTTGCAGCGCACCGTCGTCGTCCTCAACGACTCCGACGGGCACGCCGACAAGCGGACGCGTTCGATCCTGGCGCAACAGTTCTCGGCCCAGGGCCAGGTCGTCGTCGAAGTGCCCTTCGACGGGCATCTGCGGCCGGGGGGTGTCATCGACCGCACGGGCGAGATGTCACCCGCGACGAGGCGCAAGTTCATCGAGGTCGTGGCGGCGTTGGCCGAGTATTACCCGACCCACGATGATCGGACCCGGGAGCGCTACTGAGTAGCGGCGATCAGTTCAGCTGCTCGATCAGTGATTCGATTTCTCGTACCGCGGCTGCGGAAACGGGTTGTTCGGCCTCGGCGCCGATGATGTCCTGTTCGGAAACTCCTGCGGCTTGGGCGGTTTCGAGAATTGTCAGGTTCGCGCCGCGGCGTGCGGCGTACAGTCGCTGTCCAACCGTGGCCCGCGGTGCACGGGCGGCTCGCAACATGAGCTCGTCGTAGCGGGTGCGCACCGCGCTGAGCGCCTTGATCAACGCCGGCGAGACCTTGCTGATCCGAGCGGCTCGCGCGGCGACCGCCTCGAGTTGACGTAGATCCGCGAGGATCCTCGTCGCGCGAGGCGTGAAGTCGGGATCGTCGAGGGGCGGCAGAGACTCGACCGCAGTGCCGAACGTGTTGACCGCGGTGACCACTGCCTGGGCGATCAGCGAGGTGTCGTTGCCGTTGTGCGCGGATGGTTCGGCTGGGCGCTGGGTGGCGATCGAGTCGCCCTCCCGGATCCGCGCGATTGTTCCCGGCGGCCATCGCAGCACCTCTTCGAGCTTTGCTCGCGTCCGCTCGCGAGGCCAGCTTCGCCCCTTCTCGAACGCGATGAGCGCCCCCGCGTTGATGATCCCCTCCGCGGCCAGGCTGCGCTGGCTGATGTCGAGTTCGCGGCGTCGTGCCGCCGCGGCCGCACCGGCGCGAACCATCCCCTGATCCAGCGCCTCGGTCGACTGCTCGGTCGACTCCGGATCGGTCATGGGCGGGCATTCCTCGAGAATTCGCGGGGCGAAGCGGCGAGGCAATCGTAGCGGTGGGCGCCGTCAGCGCTACGACTTGACCCGCGTGGCTGGACGATGATCCGTGGCGAAGCTATGCCTTTGCACCCGCTTTTGGACCTGCCGGCGCTACGGTTCATCGGATCGGCCAGTCTGCGTCCTCGGATCGCTTATTGACTGCTCAGAGCGCTGTATCGGCGTGACTTGGGCTGCGAGCACGTCCTGCATGGACCGTAATCGCTTCGCTTTGGCGACTATAACTGTTGCATTGCTACGGTTTGTTGGTTACCTTGGTGCCATCGCGCGGCCTCCCGGCCGCAGGAGGTACAGAGGAGCATCAGGGATGGACACCACACACTGGGACGAGACGCCTGTTGGAGCGTGCACGCGTGATCCCGAACGATGGACGACCTCGGCCGACGACGAGGCCAAGGCGATCTGCCGGGCGTGTCCACGCCGCTGGTTGTGCGCCCGTGAAGCCTGCGAGTCACCACGCGCGGAGGGACTGTGGGCCGGCATCGTGATCCCCGAAGGCGGCCGCGGCCGCATGTTTGCTCTGCGGCAGTTGAAATCACTGGCCGAACGCAACGGACAGCAGGTCCGAGCCCGTCGCTACTACTACGCGGAGACCGCCTGATCGAGCTGCCCGCCGCCGGATCGGGGGGTCGGCGGCGGGTGGCTACCAGGTGTCGACGAAGCGGCGCTCGGCGCGGCGACGTTGGTGCATGGTGGCCGCGGTCAGCGTGTCGATGATGAGCCGCCGTGTGTCGGCCGGGTCGATCACGTCATCGATCTCGAAAAGCTGAGCGGCATTGAGCGCCTTGGCATTATCCTGTGCCGCGGCGGTTGCCTCACGCACCCGCGCCTCACGTTCCTCGTCGTCGGCGATCGCCTCGAGTTCCTTTCGAAGACCCAACCGGACGGCACCTTCGAGTCCCATCGGGCCGAGGTGTGCACCGGGCCATGCGACAGTGAGCACGGGCTCGTGCAGGCTGCCGCCCAGCATCGCCTGTGCGCCAAGGCCGTAACCCCGGCGCAGCACCACCGCGACCAGCGGCACGCTCATGGCGGCCCCGGCAACCAGCATCCGCGACGCGCGACGCACCAGGGCATCGGCCTCAGCCGCGGGCCCCACCATGTAGCCCGGGCAGTCGATCAGCGAAACGACGGGCAGCTCGAACGCGTCGCACAGTTGCACGAAGCGCGCCGCCTTGTCGGATGCGGCCGCCGTGATGGCGCCGGCCATCACCATGCTGTTGTTCGCGATGACGCCGACGGCGCGGCCGTCGATCCGCGCCAGCGCGGTCACCATTTCGGCGGCGAAGCGCGGCCGCAGAAACGTCACCGACCCTTCGTCGGCCAGCGTCTCGATGATCGGGTTCACCGGGTAGGCACGCCGGGCGCGTTCGGGAACCATTGTGCGCAAGAGCTTTTGGTCGGCAGCGCTCCCCGGTGTCGTCGTGCCCTGGAAGTAGCCGAGCAGACGTTTGGTCACGGTCACCGCCTCGGCCTCGTCGGCGACGACGACGTCGACGACGCCGTTGGGCTCCTGCATGCTGATCGGACCCACCTCGTCGGGGTGGACATCGCCGAGGCCGCCGCCCGCGATCATCGCCGGGCCACCCATCCCGATCGAGGTGTCCTCGGTGGCCACGATCAGATCCGACGAGCCCGCGATGACGGCGTTGCCCGCGAAGCAGCGCCCCTTCACGACCGAGATGCGCGGCACCAGACCCGATAGGGCGGCCCAGAGCTTGAACGCGCGGGCGTCGAGCGCGGACACCGTCGGGTAGTCGGTGTCCCCGGGTCGTCCCCCGCCGCCCTCGGCGAAGAACACCGTCGGTAGTCGCATGCGCTCGATCAGGTCGAAGAGGCGGTCCTTCTTGCGATGGCCCAGTGCGCCCTGCGTGCCCGCGAGCACGGTGTAGTCGTAGGACAGCACCGCGCAGGCGGAGTGCTGCTCACCGAACAGGTCGCCGTTCACGCGCGCGGTGCCCGCGACCAACCCGTCGCCCGGGGTCCGGGCGATCAGGTCCGCGAGGTCGCGGCGGTGACGCTGGGCCGCGATCGCGAAGCGCCCGTACTCGACGAACGAGTCGGCATCGACGAGGTCGGCGATGTTCTCCCGGGCGGTACGACCATTGCGGGAGCGCCTGCGCTCGACCGCATCTGGCCGCGCCGCATCTTCGGTCAGGGCGCGGCGCTGCAACAGCTCCGCATGGTCGGCTCGGATCGGCTCGTCAGGCATGGCGTCGTGATGCTAACAAGATGTGATATTTAGCACCCTATTAGTTAGTGCCCTAGTTAAATGGAGTACCCTGGGTGTCATGACAGTCGTCGAGGCGGACACCGATCCCCTGGCGCTCGAACAGCAGGTGTGTTTCGCACTCGCGATCACCAACCGCGCCGTACAGGCGGTGTACCGCCCGCTGCTCGATCCGCTCGGGCTCACCCACCCGCAGTACCTCGTAATGCTCGCGCTGTGGGACAACCACAAGACGAACACCGACCGGCCGTTGTCGGTCAAGGCCATTGCCACTGCACTGCAAATGGATTCGGCGACACTGTCTCCGATGCTCAAGCGGCTCGAAGCACTCGGCTTGATCACCCGTGCACGCAACGCCGCCGATGAACGGACCACCGACGTGGGCCTGACCAAGGCCGGCATCCAGCTGCGGCGGCGTGCACTCAAGATTCCGCCCGCGGTGGTGGAACGACTCGGTGTCGGCCTCGACGAGCTCGACCGGCTGCGCGACGTGCTCACCCGCGTCAACGCTGCGGCGCTGGCTGCCGGGGCGCTCGATGAAGGAAAGGATCCACGATGAACAAGCCCCGTCCTTTGCAATACCTCGCGTACTGCTATGGCAAGCGGCTGCCCGACTCGATGCGGGAGTGGGTCGCTCACGATCTCGCCGACCATGGCGCTGTCCGCAGACACATGATCCGCATGGCCATACCGCCGCTGCTGATCCTTGCGCCGTTCTGGCTGCTGCCCGCGTCGTTGTACGTGCATCTGGAGATGACGGCGCCGATCTACATCTGGGCCATCCTGATGGCGCTGGCGCTGAACAAGGTGTGGCGCCGGCACCGGCTCGCGCAGCACAATCTGGATCCCAATCTGGTCGACGAGATCAAGCGCAAGAAGGACGCTCACATTCACGAGGCCTACGTTCGTAAGTACGGACCTCGCCCGGAGGATGCCCGCTGGCAGTCCAACAGCAGCCCCTTCTGACCCTGTGTGCACACGCAGCCACGAACGTAGGGAAACACCGGATTCCAAGAGTTGTCGCTCGCTCTAATGTGGCCGTGTGTTCTACACGGCGAGCTCACGTGCAGTTCGTCCGTGCCGCGAAGGGGACGAGAGCAAGGACATTTGGGATCGCATGTACGCAGGCAGCGCAGAAACGGCCGGTCCCGCCTCCGTTCGGATTGTCGGCGTGCTCGGGGCAGACGGCGCGGTCGTCAGACCGCGGGTGACCATCCACCTCGATGACGTCCTGACCGCGGAGGAAGCCCGGGAGTTGGCCGCACTCCTGTTCTCGCAGGCGGACGAGATCGACCGGCTGGCCTCGGAGTAGAACGCGAATCTCCTAGGCGTACAACGACTCGATGACCCGAGTGGCAGTCGCCAGATCCACGTTCGTTTCGTCCCGATAGGCCTTGATCGCGCCGATCTTGTTGCCGGACGCGACCAGTTCGCGTACGCGGGCCGAGACTTCGTTGCGCGCGATCGCCGCGAGATCGGGCATCGGCACTCCAGTCCGCTCGTACAGATGCTTGACGAGCTGCTCGAGCGCTCCGAGGCGCTCATATATGTCGTTGGTTGACGTCACCGGCTCAGTCTGACACCGCTGTTATCCACAGGCGGGTTACCAGTGCGAGAACCGGCGACTGGTTACTTCGGCTTCTTGTTGCCGTGGCCGTTGCCTCTGCCGTTTCCGTTCCCGTTCCCGTTGCCGTTCCCACCACGGGCGGGTTCCTGCTGCGTCGCCTGTTCGATGACGGGAGACGATGCTGGAGATTGAACGACGGGAGAGGGCACTGCTGCCACGCTGACCGGCGTCGGCACGGTCGTCTCAACACTGACCGGCACGGGTACCGGGGTACTGACGCTGACGGGTTCTGGTGCCGTGGGACGCGTAGCCGACGACGGATCGAGCGCGAATGCCACGGCCGCAATTGCCATCGCACCCAGTAGAGCGGCGGAGCCCGCGACTTTTCGAACCGGCACTGGCCTGTGTCTCTCGGGGGCGACCGGTCCGGTAATTGCTTCCGGCCAGGGGTCGCGCTGCGCATTGATCAGCGTCGGCGGTCGTTGCACACAAAATTCGATCGGCGTGAGCCAGGGTCCGGCATCGTGAAGTCCGACGCCGTCGACCGCATGCCACATTGCTTCGGCACTCCGGAATCGTCGCAAGGGATCCCTGGACATCGCCCGCTCGATCACCTCGGCGAGTTGCGGGTCGACATCGGGACGCAGCGCTGCCACCGGCGGCGGGTCATCTTCCATGATCGCCCGCGCAAGCGGTGCTATGTCCTCCTCGGTGAACGGCCTGCGGCCGGTGAGCGCCTCGTAGCCGACGACACCCGCGGCGTAAAGGTCGTCACTCATACTTGCGGGGTTTCCTGCCACGCGATCGGCACTCAGGTATGCCAGCGTGCCGACCAGCTGACCTGTCGTCGTGTGCGCCGAGCCGGGGGCTTTGACGATGCCGAAATCGGCAACTTTCACACCACCTGACTCGGTGAGCAGGATGTTGCCGGGCTTGATGTCGCGATGCAGCATGCCCGCACCATGTGCCGCGATGAGGGCGGCGAGCACATCCCGCATCGCGGTGTACACGTGACTCTGCGACAACGGACCCAATGCGATCTCGTCACCCAAGGTGCAGCCCGGCAGGCGCTCCATCACGATGAAGGGAGTGCCGTCCTGCTCCCCCAGGTCGTAGACGTTCACGATGTTCGGGTGATTGAGCGCAGCGGCGGCGCACGCCTCGGTCTGGAAGCGTTGTCGAATCTCAGCTTGCGAACTCAGACCGGGGTGCAAGAGCTTGATGGCTACGGCGCGGTCCAACCGCATGTCCCAGCCGTCACGCACTTCGGCCATCCCGCCGAAACCGAGGACATCTCGGACTTCGTACCGGCCGCCAAGGAGCGCGGGACCGTTCATGCCGGAGGGTTATCCGCGATGAGCCGACCGCAAACGCTTAGCGGCTCCTTAATTGACGACGCCGCCACTTCGAAGTTATCCACAGGTCGATGCTGAGGCGTCGGCTCCTGTCGGGACCCGCGCCTAACGTGCAGGTCATGACGAACTGGATAAACACGGTAAGCCGTGGTCACGTCGAGCGTGGCGTTCGCGGGCGCTTCACTCAGGCCAACCACGGCAAGCCACACATGTTGCGCAAGATGGCACGGGGCGACTGGATCATCTTCTACTCGCCGAAGACGGACTATCCGGACGGCGATCCGCTGCAGGCCTTCACCGCGATCGGACAGGTCGCCGACGACGAGCCCTATCAAACCGAGGTGACACCCGACTTTCAGCCGTGGCGGCGCAACGTCGACTTCCTGGACTGCACCGAGACACCCATCCGACCCTTGCTCGGGCAGCTCGATTTCATCGAGGACACCTCGCGATGGGGCTACATGTTTCGCCGTGGGGTGTTCACGATCGACGACCACGACTTCGAGGTGCTCCGTTCGGCGATGACGGGGCCACCCTAACGAGTCGCCAGCGACAGGACCGGCCACATGTCGTCGCGCGTTTCAAGATCACGAAACCTGCTCGCGCGCAGCGGCAATCAGGATAACGGCACTGCCGGGTGTGAACTACGTCTCTCCACAGATGTGTCGGTTTCATGACACCTTCGTCGGGTACAGACTGCGTGCGATGGGGGGACGGTCGGGGGACGACTTCATCTGTCGCGCATCACGGGGGCTCCAGCCCACTGGCCCCTGCATGTCTCGGCGACAAGCCGACCAACACATGGAGTAGTACACAATGCGTAAAGCACTAGCAATTCTCGGCATGACCGGCGCGCTCACCTTCGGTGGTGCAGGCCTGGCGCACGCCACCACGTACGACGCCCCGGCTCCGGCGACGACCACGACTGTCGCACAGTCAGACTCGCACGATGATGACGGGGACAACACCGGGCTCTGGGGTCTGGCCGGCCTGCTGGGCCTCCTCGGATTGCTTGGGCTCAAACGGCGTAACGACCACCACGTGGTGACGGGCGCGCCGGGAACGACCGGCCACGGCACCGCGCCGCGCGTCTGATCCTGGTTCGGCCCGCCACCCTTCACCGGTGGCGGGCCGAAGCACCCGCCATGAGCACCGTTGCTCGTACCGAGGGTTTGCGCACGGCGATATGTCCGGCGTGTGGATACCCGAGTTCCGGCCTGTGCGCGGCCTGTTGCCAAGCCTTGGCCATCCCGTTTCGTGCCCTGCTACGGTTCGCCGTTCCTGCACGGACGCAGGCTGATCCGGTCGCCTGACGACATGCGCGTCGAGCGGGGCCTACTGTGGTCTGGTGAGCAACACCGATTCGGCACCAGCCGAAGTCGCCTGCGCACCATCGGCATTCACAGGTGTGCTCCATCCACGCGATGTGCCGCTCGGCGGGCCGCGCGCGATCCGTGTCCGTCGCACGCTGCCGCAGCGCGAACGCTCGCTCATCGGCGCATGGTGCTTCGCCGACCACTACGGACCGCATGACCTGCGCGACGGACCGGGCATGGACGTTCCCCCTCATCCGCACACGGGGCTGCAGACGGTCAGCTGGCTGTTCAGCGGTGAGGTGGAACACCGCGATAGCGCAGGTGTGCACGCGATGGTCCGGCCCGGCGAGTTGAACCTGATGACCGCCGGCGCGGGGATCTGTCACTCCGAGGTGTCGACGACCGCCACCTCCGTCCTGCACGGCGCGCAGCTGTGGGTGGCGTTACCTGACGCCGCTCGTGACACCGACCGCGACTTCGCACACTTCGTGCCGCAGCCGCGCACACTGGGTGGGGTGACTCTGCGTGTGTTTCTCGGTGAACTCGCCGACACCCGGTCGCCGGTGCACACGTTCACCCCGCTGCTCGGCGCACAACTCGACCTCGACCCCGGTGCCGCCGTGGACCTGGACATCGACCACGCCTTCGAGCACGGTGTGCTCCTCGATCAGGGTGACATCGAAGTGGCGGGGACCGCGCTCGATGTCGCCGATCTCGCGTTCCAGGCCGCGGGCTGCGAGCACCTGAGCATCGTCAACCGCGGCGAGGGTCCCGCACGCGTTCTGGTGCTCGGCGGCACGCCGTTCTCGGAGCAGCTGGTCATGTGGTGGAACTTCGTCGGCCGCAGCCACGACGACATCGCCATGTACCGGCGCCAGTGGGAGGACCACGACCCGCGCTTCGGAAAGGTCACCGGCTACCACGGCACGACGACCCGGCTGCCGGCACCACCGCTGCCCCATGCCACCTTGCGGCCTCGGCAGAATCCTTCGCCCTAGGCAGCCGTCGATTCAGCGAAAGTGTACGAGGTCCCGACCGCATTGGGCACGAACGCGTCGGGCAGTGCGGCCGCCAACCGGTGCTGCGCCTTCCAGCCGGTGCAGTGCGCGGGCACCAGGACGTCGGGACTCAGGTCGAGGAACGCGTCGACCGTCGGTTCGATGATGGGCTCGAAGACCGCCCCGGTGAGATGGAACCCGCCGAGCAGTGCGTGCAGGCGGTCGACGCCTGTCAGCCGCAGGGCGTGCCGAGCGATGTTCACCGCGCCGGCATGCCCGCACCCGGTGAGCACGACCAATCCCCTGCCACGCACGTGGACGACGAGCGCCTGCTCGTCGAGAAGCAGTGGGTCGGGCTCCCAGCGACCGTCGCGCCACGCCTCGTGGCTGGGCAGCCCGCGCTCGAATTCGGTGGTGCGGTCGACCTCGCCGGTGATCAGCACCGAACCGTCCAACAGCAGCGATGGCTGCCGCCGCTCGATCACCTCGAAACCTTCGGCCTCGATCGCGGAACGGCTCAGTGTCGGCAGCTCCATCGCCGGGGCGTTCGGCAGCGCGAACCGGCGCCGGCTGAAGACCAGCGGATGCACGGCCAGCGGAAGGCCGCTGCGGCCCCGGAGCCGCGCCAAGCCGGGAAAGCCGCCGTCATGGTCCGGATGGCCGTGGCTGAGCACGACGGCTTCGATCGCCGAAGCATCGAGATCCATCCGCGAGAAGTTGGTCGCCATCCCGTCCGGCGAGATTCCGGTGTCGAAAAGAACGGTGTGCGTTCGGCTTTCGCATCGGGTTGTCACCAGCGCGGAAAAGCCGTGCTCGGCGATCAGGCCGGGCGAGGTACGGCCGCCCTCGAACTGCGGAGCGTCGACCGGCGACACCGTTCCCATCCCGCGCCGACGGGCCGGACCGATGTCACCCATCAGGGCGTCATAGCTGTTGTCCACCAGCGTCGTGATGGTGAGCTCGTCGACCGGCTCCAGTGCGATCGGATCTACCGCCGCGCCGTCCGCCCGGCGAGGTGTGGACGCCAATGCTTCCGCGGCCGTGCCGCCGTCATCACACATGACTTCATCTTGCGCTCCCGGGGTACCAATGAGGTATGGCAACCGACAAGACCGGCGCGACCACCACCGTCACCCAAGAGGCCGACCGCTTCACCATCTCCGTGGACGGCACCGTCGCCGGGTTCACCGAGATCGACGACCGTGACGGCACCCGAACCTTCCCGCACACCGAGGTGGACGACGCCTTCCAGGGCCGCGGCCTGGCGTCGATCCTCATCGGCGAGGCGTTGCAGCAGACGCGCGACGCCGGTCTGAAGATCGTGCCGGTGTGTTCGATGGTGAAGAACTACATCGAGAAGCACCCCGAGTTCGACGACGTCGCCGCCACCTAGCAGACGCCGGCCGATACTGTCGATTTCGATGACGACACCGACGGCCTTCTTCACACCGGACGCAGACGCGTTCGTGCCTGCGCCGTTCGCGCGCGGACCCTGGGGACAGACGATCAGCGGCAATTACCTCGGTGGGCTGCTCGGCTACGTCCTCGAACGCGATGCGGGTGAGCCCGATTTCCAACCGGCGCGCATGACCGTCGATCTGTTTCGTCCCGCGGCCCTGGCGCCTGTCCGCGTCGACACCACCGTCGCCCGGCAGGGGCGGCGCCTGAAGTTGGTCGACGCGGTGGTCACCCAGGGAGACACCGTCGTCGCCCGGGCCAGCGGCCTGTTCCTGCGCCGAGGCGAACAGCCGGAGGACGAGATCTGGACGTCGCCGGTGACCATGCCGCCGATTCCGCCGACACCGGATCCCATCCCCCGCGGCCTGACGACACTGGTGTGGACCTACGGCAAGGAAGAGCACACGCCCGGACCGGGTTTCGGTCTGTCGGCGTGGGAACACGCGGGGCCGAAATACATCTGGGTGCGCGACATCCGCCCGCTCGTCGACGGTGAACCGCTGTCGGCGTTCACCCGCGCCGCGATGGCCGGCGACATGGCCAGCTCGCTGACCCACTACGGCGCAGCCGGTCTGCAGTTCATCAACGCCGACTACACCCTGACCCTGAGCCGGCTTCCGGAGGGACCCTACCTGGGCCTTGCCGCACTGACTCACTACAGCGACGCCGGGGTCGCGACCGGTGTCGCCACCATGGTCGATGAGTTCGGTCCAATCGGCAGCGCAGCGGCCACCGCGCTGTCGAATCCCGGCTTCAATCCGCCGCACCCCTAGGCGCTAGGTGATCCTGTCGGCGATCGCGGTGGTGATCGAGAGCCCCGAGCTGCCGACTGTCGGGGAGCACGCGCGGACGTCGACGATCACGTTGGCGCGCAACGCCATATTGCGTTCGCACTGTTGCCCTGCAGTCGCGGACGTCGTGGGGTTCAGCATGAGCGTCAGGACGCCTGCGGTCGTCGTCGGCACACCGAGGTCGACCTCCGTGGCCGCGCCGGCGTATTCGAACCTGACGTGGCTGGACTTGCACGCATTCCAGTCGGCGACCTGCTTGTCGTAAAAAGCCTTGGCCGCGTTGGCATCTGGGAAGGCCACCGCGGCCTGAACGAGTTTGTGCGTCGGATTCGCGAACACCCCTTGCACCGCGATCCCCGTGAAACCGGAGCCGTCATAGGTGGCTTGGTACGCCGGTCCCCACGCCCCGGTGCAGTTGGGCGGTGTCACTGAGCCGGCGATCGGCGCGAATTCCGTAGCCATCGCGGTCATGCCGGGCTTGTTCATGCGCGCACTGACGTCTTCAGCCGACAACAGGAGTCCCGGCAGCGCGTCCTTGCCGACGTTCGCCGGCGCCGGCGGAGCGCCGGTGGGTTCCGAAGTCGCCGGAGGCCGCGTCGAGGTCCGCGTCGTGCTCGCCGTCGTCGAGGTGGACTCGGCTGCCGCCGGTTCAGAGGTGTCGCCACCCGACACGGCGAGGACGACCGCGACGACGACCGCGACAACTGCGGCGACCGCGGCACCGATGGCCCACGCGCGGCGCTTCCCGGCCAGCGGCGAGGAAGGCTTGCCCAGGCCACCCGGGCGCGGCTGCGGAATCACCGGCGGGGGCGTCTGCCGGGGGTACTGCGGGGGCGGGACGGGGTAGCGCGGGGGCGGCGTGCCCTGATAGGTCTGCGCACGCGCCCAAGTCGGGTCGTGCCGCGCGACCGGTGGCGTCATCGGCAGCGCGCGCACCGGCGTGGTGCTGCCCTCGAGTGCGTCTGCCGCCGCAGCGGCGAATTCGCGCGCCGTCTGATAGCGGTCGGCTGGGTTCTTCGCCAATGCCCGCGCGATCACCCGGTCGATGGCGGGCGGCAATGCGGGCACCAGATCGGTGGCTCGCGGCGGCGGTTGGTTCAAGTGCGCGGCCATGGTCGCGGCCATCCCGCCGGAGTCGCCGAACGGTGTTCTCTGAGTGAGCAGGTTGTACAGCGAACAGCCGAGCGAGTAGATGTCGGCGCGGCCGTCGACGGTGTAGCCGGACAGGCTTTCCGGCGCGGCGTAGGCAATCGTGGCCACGACCATTCCGGTCTGCGTCAGGTTGACCGCGTCGTCGAGTGCGCGGGCAATTCCGAAGTCCGCCAGGAACACTCGTTCGTCATCGGGACCCAGCAGAAAGTTGGCAGGCTTGACATCGCGGTGCAACAGCTGTCGCCGGTGCGCGTAGTCGAGCGCCTTGGCGATCTCGCCGACGATGTACGCAGCACGCTGCGGCGTCATCCGGCCTCGGCGCGTCTCCCGCTCCGCGTCGCTGCCGTCCACGTACTGCATCGCGATCCAGAGCTTGCCGTCTTCGGTTTTCCCGCGGGTGTAGACCGTGACGATGTTGGGGTGATCCAGTGTCGCCGCCAGGTCCGCTTCCCGCAGAAACCGTGCGCGGAAATGCTCGTCGCGGGACAGCTCCTCCGAAAGCACCTTCAGGGCGTCGCTGCGCGGTAGGGCGGGGTTTCTAGCCTTGTAGACGGTGCCCATGCCGCCGGCGCCGAGCACCGACTCGATGGTGTAGCCGGCCACCATCGCGCCGGGACTCAACGCCACGCTGTCCCCCTACGTTCGCCTACGTCCTTTGCCCTAGCATGCCGAACACCCCGCGGCCGGGTGGTCGCGGGGTGTTCGTTGATCTGCGGACCTAGCTGAGGCCGACGACCTCTTGCGCGATCTCGGCGACGCGGGTCTGCGCGGCCGACACCAGGCGCTGCCGGTTCTTGTTGGCTTCCTCGTAGGCGATGATCGCCCGGATGTCGGACGGCGCCTCGAGGTCCTTGACCGCGGCGACGGCTTCGTTGAGGTTCAGCTCGTCGTAGCCCTCGATCGGGAGTTCCTCGGCGGCGAGCACACCGGTCGCGGCGCGTGCGTTGTGCAGCGCGTTCGCGGTCTTGTCGGCGCCCTCGTCACGGACCACGGCCTCGGCGCTCTGCAACGCCGCGTCGCGGGATGCACCGATCGCCTTGAGCGCGACCTCACCCGCGCGCTGGGCACGACGGACCAGCTCGTCGACGGCAGGACCCGTCGAGCGCACCAGCTCGGCGACCCGCTCGACGGATTGCGCCGACCACTGCCCGGGCAGGCTGACGATCTTCACCGTGGTGCCCGCCGCGGCCTGCAGCGGGGTACGACGCAGTGCCGCCGGTCCGCCGAGGGCGTCCTCGGCCAGCACGGTGGTGAGCCAGTTGACCGTCGCGGAGTGCGCGGTGATCAAACGGTCGGCCAGTGCCTGAACGTCGGTGTTCTTCTCCGCCACGGCAAGCGCCTTGATGTAGCGGGAGCGGTCCAGCAGCTGATCCTCCAGGGCGAGGTCACCGAGCAGCGCCTCGTCGAAGGGCTGCGCCTGCTCGGTCAGCGCCTTGACCGCTGCGGCGGCCCGTCCGAGGAACGGTCCGACGGTGTCGGGGAAACCGCCCAGGTCACGGATCGCTTTCTCGATCGCCTCGGCGCGGATGCGCCCGTTGTTGGCGTTCTTGGTCAACTCGTCGCGCACGGCGTCGGTGCGTGCCTGAGCGATTCGGGTCTCCGCGACCTGAATCTCGGTGTGCGTCAAGTCGAGAACGGTTCGGAGTTGGTTGATCAATGTCGTGTGAGTCATCAGATATCGCCTCTTTGCGTCGTTGTCGTATTCGATCGGCGCTCGGCTGCACCTGACAGTTGGCTACCCGACTCGCCGGGATCGCCAACATTCAGCTCTGTGAGATAGGTCTCGATTCAGCGCGGCTTGAGGATGATCACCGGGATGTCGCGGTCCGCCCAGCTCTGGTACGTGTCGAAATCGGCGTACGCGTCCACCAGCTTCGGCCACAGCCGCGCTTTCTCCTCCGGTGACGCGGTCTGTGCCCGTACCGCCCGGCGATCCGAGCCGATCTCGATGTACGCGTCGGGAATGGCCACCAGGTTGCGGTACCACTGCGGGTCGGTGTCGCGACCGCCCTGCGACGCCACCACGATCACGTCCTGCCCGTCGGTGATGAACACCAGCGGCGACACGAACGTCTTCCCGGACTTCCGGCCGGTGTGCTCCAGCAGCAAGGTGGGCACCGGCTTCTTCAGCCCTGCGCCCACGCGCCAGTTGGCGCCGATCTTGCCGCCGGATTTCCGGTACACCCACACGTGGGCCTTGCCCGCGTACTTCATCACCGTGGTGACGAAGGGCGAATTCAGTTGCTTGGGTTTGTTGTTCGGATCCATCGGGCTCCCCCTAGAGGTACTGGGCCGTGGTGCCGCCGATGGGCACCTCGCCCATTCCGAGCTTGCGGTGGTCCCAGCTGCGCAGTCGGCCGGGCACCACTCTGACACAGATCCGGTTGTTCATCATCTGCTCGACGAACGGGCGCATCTCATCGGTGTAGGGCCCGGTGTAGCGCTCCCACACGTTGATACCAACGCGCAGATTGGTTTCCGGGTCATCGATGATCTCGGCGCGGCCGTCGATCGACACCCCGCGTAACGTGTTGTACGACTGCCCGTCTTCGATCATCACGGTGATCGTCGGGTCGCGACGCAGGTTGACCGCCTTCTGCGATTTGGCTTTGGTCTCGAACCAGATCTCACCGTCGAGCCACGCGTACCACATCGCCACGAGATGTGGCCGGCCGTCGGGGAGCACCGTCGCCATCGTCGCGGTGCGACTGCGCTCGATGAACTCGCCGATCTCGTCATCGCTCATGACGATTTTTGAACGTTCGTTCTTGCCCACGTCGTCGATACTTTCAGGTCGCCTTGGCGGTGACCGTCACCGGGATACCGTTGAGCGCACCGTTGCCGGACGGCTCATCGATGAAGTTCGGTGGCGACAGGACGTTGGTGTTCACCCCGGGAGAATCGTTGGCCACCGACATGCGCGTGCCGGGTTTGCCGTGACCCCACCCGTGCGGCATCGACACCACGCCCGGCTTGATCGCCCCGGTCACCTCGACGGGCACATCGATGTGTCCGCCTGCGGACGTCACCGTCACGACATCGCCGGTCGCCACACCGTGTTTGGTCGCGTCGTCGGTGTGCATCAGCAGGGTGCAACGGTCCCTGCCCTTCATCAACGGACCCACGTTGTGCAGCCAGGAGTTGTTCGACCGCAGGTGCCGTCGGCTGACCAATACCAATTCGTCGGGTGCACGGTCCAGGCGCGCGGCGAGCCGAGGCAGATCGTCGAGCAGATACTGCGGCGCGAGCCGGATCTTCTTGTCGGCGGTGCCCAATACGTCGGGCACCCGCGGCACCATCGGCCCGAAATTGATGCCGTTGGGTTCGGCCTTCAGTTTTTCCAGCGTCAGACCGCCGGGGTTCTCGCCGTACCGGTCGCCGAAGGGGCCGGTGCGCAGCGTGAGGTCCAGGATCCGCTCGGGGCCGCCAGTCAAATCGGTTGAGCTGTAGTTCCTTCGCAGTTCCGCGCCGTCCAGTCCCTGGGTGAACGCCATGTAGTCGAAGAACCCGTCGTCAATCGCCGCGACGTCGACGTCCTCGGCGGGCGTCCCGGTGCACAGTCCCGTCAGTCGGATGAGGATCTCCCACTCCTGCGGGCGATTCCGATCCTCGGGCTCGAACACCGGCGCCGAGTAGTTGGCGATGCTGTTGACGGCGAAGTTGAGGATGAGATCGTCGTGATGCGGCTGTTCCAGCGGTGACGGCGCGGGCAGGATGACATCGGCATGCCGGGTCGTCTCGTTGAGCCACAGGTCCACGGAGATCATCGCGTCCAGCGACGGCAGTACCTCGTCGAGTGTGTGACCGGCCGGGGTGGACAGCACCGGATTACCGGCGACGGTGATGAGCGCCCTGATCTGGCCCTCCCCCGGCGTGGCGATCTCCTCCGCCAGACACGACACCGGGACCTGTCCGAGGACCTCTTTGGCGCCGCGCACCCGCGTGCGGAAGCGGCCGAACTCCGGGGCGCCGTCCTCGAGACCGGGGATGGGCTGCACGGTCACCGACCATGCCGCCGGGCGCGGGAACATCGACCCGCCCGGTTTGTCGAAGTGTCCGGTGAGGATGTTGACGACGTCGACGAGCCAGCTGGCCAGGCTTCCGAATTCCTGGTTGCACGTACCGATCCGGCCGTAGACGACCGCGCGCTCGGTGCGCACCAGCTCGCGGGCCAGCGCCCTGATGCGCTCGGCGTCGATGCCGGTCACCCCCGCGACGCGCTCCGGGGGCCAGTCCGCGGCCACCGCCCGCAGGCGGTCGAGCCCGTCGAGGTGCGGCGCCAGCTCTCCTAGGGTGACCAGATCCTCGTCGAACAAGGTATGGGTCATGCCGAGCAGCAGCGCGGCATCGGTGCCGGGCGTGATCGGCAGCCATTCGTCCGCGCGCGCTGCGGTGGCGGTGCGGACGGGGTCGATCACAATCACCCTGCCGCGCTTTCGAATTGCGTCGATGATGCCCATCACGTCGGGCGCGGCCAGGAGGGAGCCCTGCGATGCGGCGGGGTTGGCGCCCATCACCATCAACAGGTCGGTCCGCTCGATGTCGGGCACCGGGAACGACCACCAGCCGCCGTACATCAGGTGTGACGACAGGTTCTTCGGCCACTGGTCGACGGTGCCCGGGGAGTATGACAGCGGAATGCCCGACATGCCCAGCAGTACGCCGGTGTAGCGGCCCAGTGAGAACGAATGCGCGAGCGGGTTGCCGGTGTAGCACGTCACCGCCCCGATGCCGTACTTCTCGATGACCGGGGCCAGCAGCTCGGTGCAACGCTTGAACGCCGCCTCCCAGCTGACCTCCTGCCACTCGCCGTCGACCTTGATCATCGGCCGGTGGATCCGGTCGGGGTCATGGTGGACGGCGCCAAGGCTCGCGCCCTTCGGGCAGATGTGGCCGCGGCTCCAGGTGTCTTCCCGATTGCCGCGAATGCTCGCCACCTGACCGTCTGCGACCTGAATCTCCAGGCCGCACATGGCTTCGCACAGCGGGCAGGTGTAGAGGTGACGGCCGTCCTCGCCGACGCCGGCCAACAGGTTCAGGGATTCGGTCGTCATCGGGTCGCCTCCACTGCTTCGTCACCATTTTGTTGTGACACACTGTAACGACAAACGGCGGAGGGGAGGACGCGAATGGTGCAGACCGCCGAGCGTCGTCACCGGCGCCAGGGTTCGCGACGGGACCCGTCGATCGACGCCGCGGTGCTCGCCGCGACGCGGCGCCTGCTCATCGACCGCGGCTACGCCGCGACGACCATCGATCTGATCGCGACCACGGCGGGGGTGAGCCGGCCGGCCGTCTATCGGCGGTGGAGCTCCAAGGCCCAGCTGGTGCATGAGTCGCTGTTCCCCGACCTCGGACCCGAACCACCCGCCGACGACTTCGTCGCGGAGATCACCAGGCTGTGCCGGGGCGCACTGGCCATGTACGGCGACCCGGCCGTCCGCGAAGCACTCCCGGGACTGCTCAATGACTTACGCGCGGATCGGCGGATGCGCCGTGTGCTCAGCGACCGCCTGGAGGCCGCCGCCCGCAGCCAACTCGCGGAACGGGTCGAGTCGGCGATCGCGCTGGGCACGGCACGCGAGGGAGTCAACGCCGACACCGTCATGGACGTGATCGCCGGCGGTGCCTGGTATGCGGTCTGCGTGCGGCACGTCAAAGACATCGACACCGCGGCAGCGGATCTCAGCGCGCTCGTCCTACGCGGAGTCCTGGCGCCGGTCCGTTAGCGGAACGCGCTCACGGCCACGGGTTGTAACCGCCGGGCATGTTCTGCAGCATGCCCAAACACGTGCCGAGGTGCTCGCCCGGAATACACGGAATCCCGTTGACCGTCGGGATACCGCTGCCCGGGGCGGCGCACTGGTTGGTGAACGGATCGCTGTAGAAACTCGGCGGGCATGCACCCGCCGGCGAGGCGGTGACCACGGGCGCGATCGCGAAGCCCGTGGCGCAACCAAGCGCCACGAACACCCTTGCCACTTGCTTTCGAAGTGCCATCGTCACACTTTCGTCCGGGATTGATTCCAGCGTAAACACAAAAGCCGCGACCCGCTTCGGGTCACGGCTTTTCGCGCGGCAGCCCTGCTGTTCGCTGCATCGTGATTGTGGGCGAAGGGGGACTTGAACCCCCACGTCCCGAAGGACACTGGCACCTGAAGCCAGCGCGTCTGCCATTCCGCCACTCGCCCCAACAACCGGGGGAGCGTATCACGCACGACGCCCCACTCCCCAACCGTGCCGGTGGCTGGAACTCTGCCCGCTGACCTGCCTCGATTCAATTCTCACAGTTCCATTGGTCACGCTGAAACGCGCCGGGCCGATACCATGCAGGCAAGGGCTGTCGCCAGGCGACACGCGGGGTGAGCAGCGACAGTGCATGACAGCGATCAACGACGGGTGAGGCGGGCGGTGCTATGGGTCTGGTCGACCGCTTCGAGCGCAAACTCGAATCGACCGTCGGCGACGCATTCGCCCGGGTGTTCGGCGGATCGATCGTTCCGCAAGAAGTCGAGGCGATGCTCCGTCGCGAGGCCGAGACCGGTGCGCGGGAGTTGGCAGCCGGGCGGGTTTTGGCGCCAAACGACTACGTCATTACCCTCAGTGTGCCTGACTATCAGAAGGTGAGTGCCGACCCGGACCTCACATCGACGACTTTTGCCAAGCACTTGGAGGGATACATCCATGAGCAGGGGTGGCAAACGTATGGTGATGTGGTCGTCAGGTTCGAACAGTCATCCAGCCTGCACACCGGACAGTTTCGCGCGCGTGGGGCGGTCAATCCTGACTCCACCAGTGGCGATCCCGCCCCACCACCCCGAGAACTCTCGTCCAACGCAGAATCAGGAGTACCGATGAGCGACAACCCGACCCAGTACGGCGGCCAGGGACCGGGGCGTCCCGCCGACGAGTATTACGACGAGCGCTACGGCCGGCCCGAGGACCGGGGACCCGAGCCCCGCGGCCCCTACCCGCCGCAGGACCAGGGCGGCTACCCGCCGCAGCGTGAGTCCTACCCGCCGCGCCAGGGTGGCTACCCGGAGCAGGGTGGCTACCCGGAGCAAGGTGGCGGCTACTCCGACCAGGGCTACCCGCCGCCGTCGTACGAGCAGCGCCCGCCCGCCGGGTACGGCCCGCCGCAGGGCGGTGGCGGCTACTCCGACCAGGGTTACCGTCAGGGGCCTGGAGGCTACGGCCCCCCGGGAGGCCAGCCCGGTTACGGCCCCCCCGCGGGTGAGTACGACTATGGCCGCCCGCCCGGCAGGCCCGACGACAGCGGCTACGGCCGCCCCGAGCCCCGCCCGTCGTATCCCGACCAGGGCGGCTACCCCGACCAGGGTGGTTATCCGGATCAGGGCGGCTACGGCGGCCAGGGTTATGGCGGTCAGGGTTACGGCGGCCAGCAGGACTATGGGCGCTATGGCGATGCCGGTGCGGGCTACGCCGAGCCCGGCTACGGCGAGCCTGCGGGTGGATACGACTACGGCCAGCAGCAGGGTGGCGGCTACGGCTACGGTCAGGGCGACTACCCCGCGGCCGCGGCCACGGTCACGCTGCACCTCGACGACGGCAGTAACCGGACCTACCAGCTTCGTGAGGGCGCGAACGTGGTCGGCCGCGGACAGGACGCCCAGTTCCGGCTGCCCGACACCGGCGTCTCCCGTCGTCATCTGGAAATCCGCTGGGACGGACAGGTCGCGCTGCTCGCCGACCTCAACTCCACCAACGGCACGACGGTCAACAACGCCCCGGTGCAGGAGTGGCAGCTCGCTGATGGCGACGTGATTCGATTGGGCCATTCGGAGATCGTCGTCCGGGTGCATTGAGGTCGGCCGATCCGTGACCGGCCGCCGGCCGGGGGAAGCTGCGGCTTCCCCCTCACGCCGCTGCCCGTCCAAGTATCGTGACGTTGCCGAAGGTGACTTGGTTGTTGATGTCGATGCGACGGACACGAATGGGGACGGAGAGGACGTCAGATGCAGGGCCTGATACTGCAACTGACCCGCGTCGGCTTCCTGTTGCTGCTCTGGTTGTTCATCTGGTCGGTGCTGCGGATCCTGAGGACCGACATCTACGCGCCGACCGGAGCGGTCATGGTGCGACGGGGACTGCCGTTGCGGGGCTCCTTGCTGTCCAAGGGCGGCGGCGCCCGCAGGAATGTGGCGCGTCAACTCGTCGTCACCGAGGGTGCACTGGCAGGCACCCGAATCACCTTGGGCACTCAGCCCGTGCTCATCGGCCGCGCCGACGACTCGACACTGGTCCTGACCGACGATTACGCCTCGACACGGCATGCCAGGCTGTCCCCACGAGGTTCGGAATGGTACGTAGAAGACCTAGGATCGACCAACGGCACATACCTCGACAGGGCCAAGGTGACGACTGCGGTACGCGTTTCGATGGGCACGCCGGTTCGAATCGGCAAGACGGTGATTGAGCTGCGCCCGTGACTCTTGTTCTCCGATACGCCGCGCGCAGCGACCGCGGCCTCGTCCGCGCCAACAACGAGGACTCCGTCTACGCCGGAGCGCGGCTGCTCGCACTTGCCGACGGCATGGGTGGGCACGCGGCCGGTGAGGTCGCCTCACAGCTGGTGATCGCGGCGCTGGCCCACCTCGACGACGACGAGCCCGGCGGCGATCTGTTGAGCAAGCTCGACACCGCCGTCCGCGAGGGCAACTCGGCGATCGCCGCCCAGGTGGAGGCCGACCCCGAGCTCGAGGGCATGGGCACCACGTTGACGGCGATCCTGTTCGCGGGCAATCGTCTTGGGCTCGTTCACATCGGCGACTCCCGCGGCTATCTGCTGCGCGACGGTGAGCTCAACCAGATCACCAAAGACGACACGTTCGTCCAGACCCTGGTCGACGAGGGCCGCATCACGCTGGAGGAGGCGCACAGCCATCCGCAGCGGTCGCTGATCATGCGCGCGCTCACCGGTCACGAGGTGGAGCCCACCCTGATCATGCGCGAGGCCCGCGCCGGGGACCGCTACCTGCTGTGCTCCGACGGTCTGTCGGATCCGGTGAGTCACGACACCATCCTCGAGGCGCTACAGATCGCCGATGTGGCCGAAAGTGCCGACCGTCTAATCGAATTGGCGCTACGCGGCGGCGGACCCGACAACGTGACGGTGGTGGTGGCAGACGTCGTCGACTACGACTATGGCCAGACCCAGCCGATCCTTGCGGGTGCGGTGTCCGGCAATGACGACCAGACGGCGCCGCCCAACACCGCGGCGGGCCGAGCGTCGGCATTCAATCCGAAGCGCAATGTCGCCAAACGCGTCGAACCGCCTCCTGAGGAGCCGGTTCGTACACCGAGATCGCGGCGGCGAATATTCATCGCCGCCGCGGTTTTGATTTTGGTGGTGGTCGCAGGCCTGGCGATCGGTCGCGAGATTGTGCGCAGTAACTACTACGTGGCCGCACACGACAGCACCGTATCGATCATGCGGGGCGTGCCGGGATCGATCCTCGGGTTGCCGCTGCAGGAGACATACCGGCACGGCTGCCTCAACGCGCGCAACGATCTCACCCTGATCGCGCCGGGCCAGTCGCCGCCGGGATGCCAGCTCTTTCGTGTCAGCGACCTGAAGCAGACCGAACGGCAGCAGGTGGAGGCGGGCCTGCCGACCGGCTCGGAGGACGACGCGATCGTTCAGATCAACAAGCTCGCCAAGGATTCCGTGCTGCCGGTCTGCGCGCCGCCTGCCCCGCCGCCGTCGCCGACGCCCCGCCCCACCGCGGTCCCACATTCGCCGGACCCCTCGAATTCCCCTGGGCTGCCGAACAATACGTCGGACAACCCACCGACTGCGGGCACTCAAACGCCTGCGCCCGAAACCCCACGGACGGTCACCCGTACCGCGTCACCCGCTCCGGAGTCGTCGCCGCCGGCATCTCCAGGACCTTCGTCACCCGCCCCGCCACCTGCGCCGTCAACGCCTGCACCCACGCCGTCGCAGACCGTCACCGCCCTGCCTCCACCACCACCGGAACCAGGGACGAACTGCCGGGAATTGTCATGACGACGCCCCGAAGACGAGCGCGAGTGAGGATCGCGGCGAGGAACGAGCGAGGACCGGTGGGCCCACGCCCGAAGGGCAGGGGACGAGTGGGAGTCGAGGAATGACGACCCAGCCGCAATCACCCGTGGCCGTCACTCCCCCGCTGCCGAACAGGCGCAACGCCGAATTGTTGCTGCTCGGCTTCGCCGCCGTGATCACCACGGTGGCCCTGCTGCTCGTCGAGGCCAACCAGGAGCAAGGTCTGCGTTGGGACCTGGCGCAGTACACCGTCGCCTATCTGGCGCTGTTCGGTGGCGCGCATCTCGCAGTGCGGAGATTCGCGCCCTATGCCGACCCGCTGCTGCTTCCGGTGGTCGCGCTCCTGAACGGGCTGGGCCTGGTGATGATTCACCGTTTGGACCTCGCCGAAGGTGTGCTCATCCAGCGCGGCCTCGGCGGTACCGCAAACCAACAGATGTTGTGGACGCTGGTGGGCGTCATCGTCTTTTCACTCGTCGTGGCCTTCCTGCGCGACCACCGCATGCTTGCGCGCTACGGGTACGTCTGTGGGCTCACCGGCCTGATCCTGTTGATCATCCCGGCGCTGCTCCCCCGATCGATGTCCGAGCAGAACGGCGCGAAGATCTGGATTCAGTTCCCCGGCTTCTCAATTCAGCCCGCCGAGTTCTCGAAGATCCTGCTGCTCATCTTCTTCGCCTCGGTGCTGGTGGCCAAGCGCAGTGTGTTCACCAGCGCGGGCAAGCATTTCCTCGGCATGGACCTGCCCCGGCCCCGCGACCTCGCGCCCCTGTTGGCGGCGTGGATCGCGTCGGTCGGCGTGATGATCTTCGAGAAGGACCTCGGCACGTCGCTGTTGCTCTACGCGTCGTTTCTGGTCATGGTCTACATCGCGACCGACCGGTTCAGTTGGGTCGTCCTCGGCCTGGCGCTGTTCGCCGCGGGAAGCGTTGCGGCATATCACCTTTTCGGCCATGTCCAGGTTCGCGTGCAGAATTGGCTGGATCCGTTCGCCGACCCCGAGGGCGCCGGATACCAGATGGTGCAGTCGATGTTCAGTTTCGCCACCGGAGGGATCTTCGGCACCGGGCTGGGCAACGGGCAGCCCGGCACCGTGCCCGCCGCCTCGACGGACTTCATCATCGCGGCCATCGGCGAAGAGCTCGGCCTGGTGGGATTGGCCGCAGTCCTCATGCTGTACACCATCCTGATCATTCGCGGCCTTCGCACCGCGATCGCCGTGCGTGACAGCTTCGGAAAGCTGCTTGCCGCGGGTCTGGCCTCCACGCTGGCGATCCAGTTGTTCATCGTCGTCGGCGGCGTGACCAAGCTGATCCCGTTGACCGGACTCACGACGCCGTGGATGTCCTACGGCGGTTCGTCACTGCTCGCGAACTACCTGCTGCTGGCGATCCTGGTCCGGATCTCCCACTCGGCGCGGCGTCCGATCGTCAGCACCCCGCATCCGCAGACCGCCATCGCGGCGGTGAGTACCGAGGTGATCGAGAAGGTATGAACGCCTCGCTTCGTCGTATCTCCGTCGCGGTCATGGTCCTGGTGGTGCTGCTGCTGGCCAACGCGACGTTCACCCAGGTGTTCACCGCGGACGGCCTGCGGTCCGATCCGCGCAACCAGCGCGTCCTGCTCGACGAGTACTCCCGGCAGCGCGGGCAGATCTCGGCCGGCGGTCAGCTCCTGGCCTATTCCGTATCGACGGACGAGCGTTTCCGCTTCCTGCGCGTGTATCCAAATCCGTACGCGTACGCGCCCGTCACCGGCTTCTACTCGCTGCAGTATTCGAGCACCGGGCTGGAGCGCGCCGAGGACACGATCCTCAACGGCGAGGACCAGCGCCTGTTCGCGCGGCGGCTCGCGGACTTCTTCACCGGACGCGACCCCCGCGGCGGCAACGTCGACACCACCATCAATCCCCAGGTGCAGCAGGCGGCGTGGGACGCGATGAAAGACGGCTGCGACGGCCCCTGCAAGGGCTCGGTGGTCGCGCTGGAGCCATCGACCGGCAAGATCCTCGCGATGGTGTCGTCGCCGTCGTACGACCCCAACCTGCTGGCCACACACAATGTGGACGAGCAGTCGGCCAGCTGGCAGCGGCTGCGCGACGACCCGGATTCGCCGCTGCTGAACCGCGCGATCTCCGAGACCTACCCACCGGGCTCGACCTTCAAGGTCATCACGACCGCAGCAGCGCTTCAGCGCGGAGCCAACGAGGACACCCCGCTCACGTCCGCCGCTCGAATCCCCTTGCCGGACAGCACCGCAACGCTGGAGAACTACGGCGGGTCCACCTGTGGCGGCGGTCCGACGACCACACTGCGTCAGGCGTTCGCGAAGTCCTGCAACACGGCGTTCGTCCAACTCGGCCTCGACACGGGCCGCGAGGCGCTGCGGTCCACGGCGCAGTCGTTCGGGTTCGACACCACTCCCCCGTTGATCCCGCTGCAGGTCGCCGAATCGACGGTCGGATCTGTCGCCGACGACGCCGCCCTTGGCATGTCGAGCATCGGCCAGAAGGACGTCGCGGTGACACCGCTGCAGAACGCACTGGTCGCGGCAACGATCGCGAATGACGGGGTGACCATGCGGCCTTACCTGGTCGATAGCCTCAAGGGACCCGACCTTGCCAATATCAGTACAACGGCACCGCAGGAAGAGCGGCGAGCGGTGTCACACGAGGTCGCCGATACACTGACGGATCTGATGGTCGCCGCGGAGCAGGCAGCGCAGCAGAAGGGAGCCATCGCCGGCGTGCAGATCGCTTCGAAGACCGGCACAGCGGAGCACGGCACCGATCCGCGCAATACCCCGCCGCATGCCTGGTACATCGCCTTCGCCCCTGCCCGGGCACCCAAGGTCGCCGTCGCAGTCCTGGTCGAGAACGGGGGCAACCGGTTGTCGGCCACCGGTGGGGCGCTGGCCGCCCCGATCGGCCGGGCCACCATCGCCGCAGCGCTGCGGGAGGGCTCCTAATGAGTCCGCGCGTGGGAGTGACGCTGTCCGGCCGCTACCGGCTGCAGCGGTTGATCGCCACCGGCGGTATGGGCCAGGTCTGGGAAGGAGTCGACTCCCGGCTGGGCCGGCGCGTCGCGGTCAAGGTGCTCAAGGCCGAGTACTCCGAAGACGCCGAGTTCGTCGAAAGGTTCCGTGCGGAGGCACGCACGGTCGCGATGCTCAACCACCCCGGAATCGCCGGCGTCTACGACTACGGCGAAACCGATATGGAGGGTGAGGGCCGCACCGCCTACCTCGTCATGGAACTCGTCAACGGTGAGCCGCTGAACTCCGTGCTCAAGCGCACCGGGCGGCTGTCGCTGCGGCACGCGCTCGACATGCTCGAGCAGACCGGTCGCGCGCTGCAGGTCGCGCACACCGCGGGTCTGGTGCACCGCGACGTCAAGCCCGGCAACATCCTCATCACCCCGACCGGGCAGGTGAAGCTCACCGACTTCGGCATCGCGAAGGCCGTCGATGCCGCTCCGGTGACGCAGACCGGCATGGTGATGGGTACCGCGCAATACATCGCGCCGGAGCAGGCGCTGGGTCACGACGCGACGGCTGCCAGCGATGTGTATTCGCTGGGAGTCGTTGGCTACGAGTCGGTTTCAGGCAAGCGGCCG
The DNA here is from genome assembly GCF_000230895.2 of Mycolicibacterium rhodesiae NBB3. The sequence continues at coordinate 1,870,058 of NC_016604.1, read as the reverse complement.
TTCACCGGTGACGGTGCGCTGACCGTGGCGATGAAGCACATCAAGGAGACGCCGCCGCCGCTGCCCGCCGATCTGCCGCCCAACGTGCGCGAGTTGATCGAGATCACCTTGGTCAAGAACCCGGGGATGCGGTACCGCTCGGGGGGCCTGTTCGCCGACGCCGTCGCCGCCGTGCGTGCGGGCCGGCGTCCGCCGCGCCCCAACGCGGCACCCTCGCTGGGCCGGGCCACTCCCGCCGCGGTGCCCTCGGCTGCGCAGGCGCGCGCCGCAGCCGATATGACCAGTCGGGCGCCGACGACCGCCGCGCGGGTGCGACCGGCCACCGGGAGCCATCGACCGCCTCCTCCCCCGGCCCGCGGAACGTTCTCCTCGGGTCAGCGGGCGCTGTTGTGGGCCGCCGGGGTGCTCGGCGCGCTGGCGATCGTCATCGCGATCCTGATCGTGCTCAATGCGCAGGACCGCAAAGACCAGGAACAGACGCCACAGCCGACGATCACCAACACGATCACCGAGACCACGCCGTTCTCGCCGACGGCGATGCCCGATTGGACTGAACAGGGGCCCATCCGTCATGGTGAGGGAGAATTCGGGGTAACCCGACTATCGATGGCGTCGCCGGCAACGGTGCAGGTGGCGCCTTCGCCCACGGAGCCGCAGGGCAGGCGGCCCTCAACTTCAGAACAGACTTGGCAATGACAACCCCGCAACACCTGTCCGACCGATACGAACTCGGCGACATCCTGGGCTTCGGCGGCATGTCCGAGGTCCACCTGGCCCGCGATCAGCGGTTACACCGCGACGTGGCCGTCAAGGTGCTGCGCGCGGACCTCGCCCGCGATCCGAGCTTCTATCTCCGGTTCCGCCGGGAAGCGCAGAACGCCGCGGCTCTGAATCATCCCGCCATCGTCGCGGTCTACGACACCGGTGAGGCCGAGACCCCAAACGGTCCGCTGCCCTACATCGTGATGGAGTACGTCGAGGGCGTCACCTTGCGCGACATCGTGCACACCGACGGGCCCATGGAGCAGCAGCGGGCGATCGAGGTCATCGCCGACGCGTGCCAGGCGCTGAACTTCAGCCATCAGCACGGGATCATCCACCGCGACGTCAAACCCGCCAACATCATGATCAGCAAGACCGGTGCCGTGAAGGTCATGGACTTCGGCATCGCGCGGGCGCTGCACGACGCCAACAGCGTCACCCAGACCGCGGCCGTCATCGGCACCGCGCAGTACCTGTCCCCCGAACAAGCCCGCGGCGAGAAGGTCGACGCCCGCTCCGACGTGTACTCGCTGGGCTGCGTACTGTACGAAATCCTCACCGGTGAGCCACCTTTCGTCGGTGACTCGCCCGTGGCCGTTGCCTATCAACACGTCCGCGAAGACCCTGTGCCACCGTCGCGGCGGCACGAGGGCATCTCCCCCGAGCTGGACGCGGTCGTGCTCAAGGCGCTGGCCAAGAATCCCGACAACCGGTATCAGACCGCCGCGGAGATGCGGGCCGACCTGGTGAAGGTGCACAGCGGCGAGCAGCCCGACGCACCGAAGGTGTTCACCGACGCCGAACGCAGTTCGCTGATGTCGGCTCCGCCGGGAGACCACCGGACCGAGCCCATCGACGCCGTCGGGCGGGCCCAGCCGCGGTACATCGAGCGGGAGCGCCGCGGCTCGATCGGCCGTTGGGTCATCGCGGTCGCGGTGCTGGCGGTGCTCACCGTCGTGGTGACGCTGGCGATCAACATGACAGGCGGCAGCACCCGCGACGTCGCAGTGCCCGATGTGAAGGGCAAGGTTTCGGCCGACGCGATCGCCGAGCTGCAGAACCGGGGATTCAGGACACGAACCCAGCAGAAGCCGGATTCCACCGTGCCGCCCGACCACGTGATCGGCACCGATCCGGCCGCGAACTCGTCGGTGGCCGCGGGCGACGAGATCACACTCAACGTGTCCACCGGGCCCGAACAACGCGAGATACCCGATGTCAGGAACCTCAGCTACGACGACGCGGTCGAGAAGCTCAGGGACGCGGGGTTCGAGAACTTCCGGCCGTCCTCATCGCCTTCGACTCCCGAGATGAAGGACAAGGTGCTCGGCACCAACCCGCCGGTCAACCAGACGTCGGCGATCACCAACGAGATCACCATCGTGCTGGGCGCGGGCCCCGAGACGCGAGCTGTTCCGGACGTCAAGGGGCAGGCGCAGGACAGCGCCGTGCAGATCCTCACTGCGTCGGGTTTCACGAAGACCGTGCCGGTGCAGGTCGACAGCACGCTTCCGGTGGGCCAGTTGATCGGCACCAATCCGCCTGCGGGAGAAACGGTTCCGGTCGACACGGTGATTCAGCTGCAGGTGTCGCGCGGCAATCAGTTCATCATGCCCGACCTGCGGGGTCAGTTCTGGACCGACGCTGAGCCGCGGCTACGCGCGTTGGGTTGGACCGGGGTGCTGGACCGGGGCGCCGACGTGCGGGACAGCGGCCAGCGCACCAACGCCGTGGTGACCCAGAGCCCGTCAGCGGGCACCGAGGTGAATTACGACAGCCGGATCACGCTGAGCTTCGCGTCGTAGCGGCGGCGACCGCCCCCGCCACTTCGTCCTCCAGCCGGCGGACCAGGCCCTCGTCGGGCGCGGCTCCGCAGAAGCCGAGCCAGTTCGCCAGCATCCGATGGCCGCCCTGCGTCAGGATCGACTCGGGGTGGAACTGGACGCCGTGGATGGGCAGGTCCACGTGGCGCACCCCCATGACGACGCCGCCCTCGGTGCGTGCGATCACTTCGAGTTCGGCGGGCATCGTCTCGGGCAGGATGGTCAACGAGTGGTAGCGCGTGGCCGTGAAGGGGTCTGGGAGCCCGTGCAGCACACCGCTGTTGTCGTGGTGGACGGTGCTGGTCTTGCCGTGTAGCAGCTCGGGTGCACGGTCGACGGTGCCGCCGAATGCCACCCCGATGGCCTGGTGGCCCAGGCAAACGCCCAGCAGCGGGGTCGCGGCTGTCGTGCAGGCCTTGACGAGCGGGATCGAGGCGCCCGCGCGTTCGGGTGTTCCAGGTCCGGGGGAGAGCAGCACTCCGTCGAAGGTCGCCGCGGCGGCGGCGATGTCGTCCTCGGTGGCCAGGCGGTCGTCGTCGTTGCGCCAGACTTCGGCGTTCACCCCGAGCTGGCCCAGGTACTGGACCAGGTTGAACACGAAGCTGTCGTAGTTGTCGACGACCAGAACTCGCATCGGCCCAGGTTACCGGTCTTTCCCGGGGTCAGTAGCCGACGGGTCCCGCGGGCTTGGCATATTTCATCCGCACCGGCCCGGAGTGCCCCGCGAGATCCACCTGCGTTCGTGGTTCCTCGCTGTAACCCAGCCCGAACCGGATGACGTACTGCCGGTAGAGGGTGACCAGCGGAGCGGACGCCAGCGCGGCCTGCATGGCACTCGCGTCGCCGATCGCGGAGATCACGTAGGGCGGGCTGTAGGTGCGCCCGTTGAGCAGCAGCGTATTGCCGACGCAGCGCGGTGCCGAGGTGCCGATGATGCGCTGATCCTGCATTTGAATGCCCTCGGCGCCTGCACTCCACAGCGCGTTCAGCACGGCGTCGATGTCCTGCTGGTGCACCACGAGGTCGTCGGGGGAGGCGTCGCGGGGGAAACGGCCCTCAGCGTCTCGCTGAGCGTCGTTGAGCGTCACCACCAGGCCGGGCCCGCGCATCGGCTCCAGACCGGCCTCGACGGCCAACCGGGCGGATCTGTCGGTGATGGCAGCCAGGGCGGCGTCGGCGCCCGGTGATCCGCCGTGGTGGGTGTCCAAAGTGCTCACCAAATCGTCGCGTTCGGCGGTCAGGCGATCGACGGACTGCTGTGCTTCCCGCACGAGGTCGACCAACCGCGGGGCGTCGCTGCGCCTGATCTCGTCGCCACCGGAGACGTTGTGCGTCGCCGCCAGCAGAAGTCCGGCCAGCAGGCATACCGCGGGCACGCCGAACCGCCACAGGGACTTCGTCGTGCGCGCCATCGGCTCCTCTCCCACGGGTGGTGCTGCGTTAGGCTTAGGTACATCGTCGCACCGTGTGACGCCGTATGTCCCGAAGGTACGCATGCCCAAGTCCAAGGTTCGCAAGAAGAACGACTTCACGATCAGCCCGGTGAGCCGGACCCCGGTCAAGGTCAAGGCCGGGCCGTCGAGCACCTGGTTCGTGGTGTTCTTCATCAGCCTGATGCTGATCGGGCTGGCCTGGCTGCTGGTGTTCCAATTGGCGCAGTCCGCCATCCCGTTCATGGCGGATCTCGGCCCGTGGAACTACGCGATTGCTTTTGCATTCATGATCAGCGGGCTGTTGCTCACGATGCGGTGGCGCTGAGCGGTACCACGCGCGCGATGAATTCAAGCGGGCTGCCCGGCGTTACCCGAATAGCAACCTTCCCGTCACCAGATCACACCGATGTGATTCATCCCCATTGGGGATAGCACTTGTGGATAACCGCATTCGCCACGGTAAGAGGGTGTGAGCGCCCCGTGCAGCAAACAGAGTGGAGTCCCTCTACATTTGGCATCGCGGCATGTGGCGTAGGCGGTCTGATCTTGGCTATCGGCGCTGTGACCCTGATCACAGACCTGCCGGGTCGGGTTCTGGTGGGCGTTGCCGCAATCGGGTTGGTTGTGTTCGCAACTTTGTCATGGCGCGCGCGCCCGAAGCTGGCAATCAAAAATGACGCCCTCGTCAGCCGCGGACTACTGGGCGAAACCGAGTTGCGGCACGCCGACATCAAGCTCATCCGCATCACGGAATTTCGCCGGATCGGTCGCAAGATGCGCCTGCTGGAGATCGACACCGTCGACGATCGGCTACTCGTGTTCACCCGCTGGGATCTGGGCACCGATCCCTTGGACGTGCTCGACGCCCTGACGGCCGCCGGCTTCGCCAAGCCCTGAGGGTCAGGCGATGGTGATCGACTCGACGACCACCGGATCGGTCGGCCGGTCGCTGCGGTCGACCGGGGTGGACGCGATCGCGTCCACGACCTTCTGCGACTCGGGATCGACCACCTCACCGAAGATGGTGTGCTTGCGATTGAGGTGCGGCGTCTTGCCGACCGTGATGAAGAACTGCGAGCCGTTGGTGCCCGGTCCCGCATTTGCCATCGCCAGCAGATACGGCTTGTCGAACTGCAACTCGGGGTGGAACTCGTCGGCGAACTTGTAGCCGGCGTCGCCGCGGCCGGTACCGGTCGGGTCACCGCCTTGGATCATGAACCCGTCGATGACGCGGTGGAAGATCACGCCGTCGTAGAACGGTCCCGACGATCCGCCCGATGCGTTCGTGGTGGTGTAGTCCTTGGTGCCCTGCGACAGACCCACGAAGTTGGCGACGGTCTTGGGCGCGTGATTTCCGAAGAGGGCGATTTTGATGTCACCGCGGTTGGTGTGCAGTGTCGCGGTCGCTGTCTGTATGGGGCTCGTCACGGGAAGTCAGTGTGCCACGCCGCCTTCGCTGCCCAACCGGGCACCGCTGCCTAGCGGTTGGTGGCAGTCTGGTACCGATTCGTCTCAGCCCCGCGAGAGAGGTGCGCTATGCGCTCGAAGACCGAGATCCGATTGACCCCTGGGCAGCGGTTGTCGCGCGGCCTCAAGTACTCGGCGGTCGGTCCGGTCGACGTCACCCGTGGAGCGTTGGCTCTCGGAATCGACGGGGCACAGTCATCGGCTGCGTGGGTCGGCGACGTGTACCGCCGCAGCCGGCTCAAGGATCAGCTCACCCAAGAGCTGGCGGCTGCGCAAGACACGATCGCGCAAGAACTGGCCGCCGCCCAGGAGGTGGTGTCGAACCTGCCGCAGGCGCTGCTGGGGGCACCTCCCACGCGAAGCGTAGGGGGAAAGGCTCGTGGTCGCCGCCGCAGGCGTCCGCTGCTGTTCGCCGCGATCGGCGTCGCGGTGCTGGCCGGGGGAGCGGTGGCATTCTCGATCATCCGGCGGCCACCGCCGCACGAGCCACCGCCGACGCTGCAGCCCAGCGTGCCGATGTCACCCAAGCCGTAATCGGTTGTGCGCGTGGACAGATTGAGAACCCGTGATCTCCAGAATCCGATACTCGCCGGACACGCCCTTGAGTTGATGCACGCCGCGGTCCGCGAACGTCAGTGATGGGTCGCCGGCTCGCTCGGCCGTCGCTTCGGACACGAAAATCTGACGCATGCCGGCCATTGACATCACGCGGGCGCCGATGTGGACGGTCAGACCCCCGATGTCACCCGAACTTCGGACCGTCACATCTCCGGTGTGAAGTCCCATGCGAACCTCGACCCCCAGCGCATGGACACCGCGCGAAATGTGCAGCGCGGTCAACAACGCATCCTCGGCTCGATCGAAGACGGCGAGGTGGCCATCGCCGGTGAAGTTCGCCACGCGACCTGCCCGCTGGGAGACCTCCCGTCGTACGAATCCGTCGAGATCATCGAGAGTCTGCGCCCAGGACGCGTCGCCGACGGACTCCGCAAGCTCTGTCGAACCGACGATGTCGAGGAACATCACGGTTGCGTGCTTCGTCGGGTCAGGGTCGATATGCCCACCGATGAAATCGGCGTATTCGTCCAGCTGAGGATTCCCGTCCGGCTGATAGAAGAGCTTGCCCGGTACCTCGATCAGCCGGGCATCGGGGATGCGCGCAGCGAGATCCCTGCTCTGCTCCACGTTCGTATGGCCGAGATCGCCCGTGTAGTAGACAAGCGTGGGAATCGCAATATGGGTAACGAGCTCGCGGATGTCGATCGAGGCGGTTGAACGGATATATGCCGCCGCCGCGCTCGGCCCGCAGACGAAGCGTTCCACGCGACCGCACGCCTCGAGGAAGGTCGGATCGGACGCCAGCGTAGAAAACGCCGCGACGAATGAGCCGTCACCCCATGTCGACTCGACGGCGTCGGCGACCACTCGGATGTCTTCGTCGCTCAGCAGAGCGATCGGATAGTCATCGGTTCGCGTAGATTTTGCCGCGGTGTTCACCAGCGCGACCCGCAGTATTCGATCTGGATGATGAACGGCGAGATAAGCGGCTGCAATGGCTGAAGACCCCTCGCCCGTCAGCGCAACGCGGTCGATTTGTAGCGCATCCATCACGGCGAGGACGTCCTCGGCGAACTCGTCGATACGGTCGAACCGAGGCGGGACGACGGGATCGGAAGTGCCCAGCCCGCGGCGGTCGAGCGAGACAACGCGGCTTATCGAACCGAGTTGCCGCCATAGCCGGATGAACGAAGGATGCATGTCTCGGGTGTCGACCGTCGCAGCCCACTCCGACAGGAACACATGGGCCGGATCCTTTTCGCCCCACTCCCGGTACGCGATGTAGGCGCCGTCTTTCGTCCGCGCGTAACCCGCCCGCGACATGGGCTCAGCGTACGATTTCAGGGTCCGGCGTGTCGTGCGTCCACATAAGACGCTGAGGCCGAGTGTATGAGTGGAGCCTAGGAGATTCGAACTCCTGACATCTGCCTTGCAAAGGCAGCGCTCTACCAACTGAGCTAAGGCCCCTTATCGGGAGATTTCACGCCGGCACGTCGGCCGCTGCGTGCCACACCTCCACGCCGTGTCGCGACCGCCAGATCGTCACGGCGGCGACCGCGGCGACCGCGGCGGCGAGCAGCACCACAACCTTCATGGTGTGAACCTTTCCGTGGGGCTAGGAGGACTCGAACCTCCGACCTCTTCGTTATCAGCGAAGCGCTCTAACCGCCTGAGCTATAGCCCCGTCATGCCGGGACGGCCGAGGAGCGAGACTACCGCAATCGTAAGCCCGCGCCCAAACCGCGAAGGCGCAGGGCAGCCGAGGGTCAGTCGCGATCGGCCAGCGTCACTTCGACACCCCCGACGATGTCGGTGGTGAGGTTGTAGATGAACGCCCCGATGGTGGCCATCGCCGTCAGCAGGACGATGTTGACCAGACCGATGAGGGCCGCGCCGCCGAATATCGTTCCGCTGGACACCAGCTCGCCGCCGGAGCTGCCGCTCGCGCTGGTCAGCAGGTCGCCGACGTTGCTGTTCAGCTTGCTCCACACACCCATGCCGCCGAGCACGAGGTACAGAAAGGCGACGGCGATCATCCAGACGAAGAACAACGCGACCGACAACACCGCCGAGACCTTGAGCACGCTCCACGGATCGACCCGGCGTATCTGCATGCTGGCGCGCACCGGACCCTGGTGGCGGCTGGCCACCTGCACCCGACCTGCTGGGCCTGGCCGGCCCGCCGGTTCCTGACCGGGGCGCTCCGCCGGCTTGCGCGGCGTCGGCCGCGCCGCGCCTCCGGACAGGTCGGGCAGCTCACTGGCGTACTGGTCCGGCCGCGGGGGCGTCTCCACCCGGGTGGGCGGTTCTGACCGCGTGGGTTCCGGTCGCGCGGACGGGTCGGGCCGTGCCGGCGGTTCGGGCCGTGCCGGCGGTTCGGACCGTGCTTGGTCGGGCCGTGCCGGCTGTTCGGGCCGTGCTTGGTCGGGCCGTGCTTGGTCGGGTGCGTCTGCCCACCCGCCGGCGTCCTGCTCCTGGGGTGCGGATGCCGAGCCGCCGGCCAGGAACCGGTTCAGCCGGGCGTCGACGCCGGGGGAGTGGCCCGTCGCTGCGCCGCCGTTACCGCGCCGCGGCGCATCAGGGCGAGCGGGCGCGTCCGGTCGCCCGGGGGCATCCGGCGTCCGGTTCGCGGGTTTGGCCGCCCGGCCCCGCTGCCACGGCGGGACTTCGGCCGGGTCGGCGATTCGCTCCGGGCTCGATCCACCCGGTGCCGGGCCGCGTCCCTCGGGGCCCGAGCCGGAGCCGTTCGCGCCGCCGTCGGTCGCGCGGGGATAGCCCGGCTCGTTCGGTGAAGTCACCTACGGCTCCTCACTGGTCACTACTGGTCACGCCTTCGATGGGCTATTCGCCGACGTCGGTGTTGACTTCGTCGGTGCTGTCGCCTTCTTCCGCGTTGCGCGCGATGGCTATCAGTGTCGTGCCCTCACCGAGGTTCATCAACCGAACACCCTTGGTCTGTCGCCCGGCCTTGCGGACCTGGCGAGCCGCCGTCCGGATGACGCCTCCACCCGAGGTGATGGCATACAACTCTGTGTCGTCATCGACGATCAACGCTCCGACAAGACTGCCACGCCGCTTGTCGAACTGAATCGTCAACACCCCTTTGCCACCGCGGCCCTGGACCGGGTACTCCTCGATCGCGGTGCGCTTGGCGTACCCGCCGGCGGTCGCGACCAGCAGGTATGTGTCCTCGCGCACGACGTTCAGCGACAGCAGCTCATCGTCGGTGTTGAACCGCATGCCCTGCACACCGGAGGTCGCGCGGCCCATCGGACGCAGCGCCTCGTCGGTTGCTGAGAAGCGGATCGACTGCCCCTTGGCCGAGACCAGCAGCAGGTCCGCTTCCGCCGAGCACAGCACCGCGCCCACCAACTCGTCACCGTCACGCAAGTTGACCGCGACGATGCCGCCGGTGCGGTTGGAGTCGAAGTCGGTGAGCTTGGACTTCTTCACCAGACCGTTGCGCGTGGCCAGCACCAGATATGGCGCATCCTCGTACGTCTTGATCTGGATGACCTGCGCGATGCGCTCCTCCGGCTGGAATGCCAGCAGGTTGGCGACATGCTGGCCGCGCGCCGTACGCGACGCCTCGGGCAGGTCGTACGCCTTCGCGCGATAGACCCGGCCCTGCGTGGTGAAGAACAGGATCCAGTCGTGCGTGGAGCAGACGAAGAAGTGGTTGACGATGTCGTCCTGCTTCAGCCCCGCGCCCTGCACACCCTTGCCGCCGCGCTTCTGGCTGCGGTAGAGGTCAGACTTGGTCCGCTTGGCGTAGCCGGTTTCGGTGATCGTGACGACGACCTCTTCGCGCGCGATCAGGTCCTCGTCGGCGACGTCGCCGTCCGCGGCGATGATTCTCGTCCGGCGATCGTCGCCGTACTTCTCCACGAGCTCCTTGAGCTCGTCGCGCACGATGGCACGCTGCCGCTCAGGCTTGGCCAGGATGTCCTCGAGGTCGGCGATCTCGGCCTCGATCTTCGCCAGATCGTCGACGATGCGCTGGCGCTCCAGGGCGGCGAGCCGGCGCAGCTGCATATCGAGGATGGCCTGGGCCTGGATCTCGTCGATGTCGAGCAACTCGATCAGGCCCTGGCGGGCGACCTCGACGGTCTCCGATGCGCGGATCAGCGCAATGACCTCGTCGAGCGCATCGAGCGCCTTGACCAGGCCGCGCAGAATGTGGGCCCGCTCGTTGGCCTTGCGGAGCCGGTAGGTGGTGCGCCGCACGATGACGTCGAGTTGATGATTGACGTAGTGCCGGATCAACTGGTCGAGCCGCAGCGTGCGCGGCACGCCGTCGACGATGGACAGCATGTTGGCGCCGAAGCTGGTCTGCAGCTGGGTGTGCTTGTAGAGGTTGTTCAGCACCACCTTCGCGACAGCATCTCGCTTGAGCTCCACCACAATTCGCAGTCCGACGCGGTCACTGGACTGATCCTCGATGTTCGAGATGCCGGCGAGCTTGCCGTCGCGCACCTGTTCGGCGATCGAGGTGATGAAGTTGTCGTGGTTGACCTGATACGGCAGCTCGGTGATGACGATCCCGGTGCGTCCCCTGCTGTCTTCCTCGATCTCGCAGACGCCACGCATACGAACCGACCCGCGGCCGGTCCGATACGTATCGGAGATGCCCTGCGATCCGACGATCAGGCCGTAGGTGGGAAAGTCGGGACCCTTGACGCGTTCGCAGACCGCCTCGAGGGTGGCTTCTTCGTCGGCTTCAAAGTTCTCCAGGCACCAGAACACGGCATCGCCCAGCTCGCGCAGGTTGTGCGGCGGCATGTTGGTGGCCATGCCGACCGCGATGCCGCCCGAGCCGTTGGCCAGCAGGTTGGGGAACCGGCTGGGCAGGACCGTCGGCTCCTGTACGCGGCCGTCGTAGTTCGGGACGAAATCGACTGTCTCCTCGTCGATTTCGCGCAGCATCTCCATCGCCAGCGGTGTCAGCCGGGCTTCGGTGTAGCGCATCGCGGCAGGAGGATCGTTACCCGGCGAGCCGAAGTTGCCCTGCCCGTCGACCAGGGGATAGCGCAGCGACCACGGCTGGGCCATCCGGACCAGAGTGTCGTAGATCGACGAGTCACCGTGCGGGTGATAGTTGCCCATCGTCTCGGCGACCGAGCGCGCCGACTTGGCGTGGCCGCGGTCGGGCCGGAAGCCCGAGTCGAACATGGCGTACAGCACGCGGCGGTGCACCGGCTTGAGGCCGTCGCGAACCTCCGGCAGTGCGCGGCCGACGATCACGCTCATCGCGTAATCGATGTAGCTGCGCTGCATCTCGTGCTGGATGTCGACCGGCTCGATGCGGTCGCCTGCGGCGTCGCCCGGCGGCAACGTGGTATCAGTCATGCGGTTTCAGCCCTAATTGTTGACAATGTCGACGTTAAACATCAAGGAAGCGAACATCTTTGGCGTTGCGCGTGATAAAGCTGCGGCGTGCCTCGACGTCCTCGCCCATCAGAATCGAGAACAGTTCGTCGGCGGCCGCGGCGTCGTCCAGAGTCACCTGCCGAAGCACCCGCACCGACGGATCCATCGTGGTTTCCCACAGTTCCTTGGCGTCCATCTCGCCGAGACCCTTGTAGCGCTGGATGCCGTCGTCGACGTTGATCTTCTTACCGGCCTTCTTGCCGGCCTCGAGCAGCCCGTCGCGCTCACGGTCGGAATATGCGAACTCCGGTTCGCTGCGTTGCCATTTCAGCTTGTACAGCGGTGGCTGCGCCAAGAATATGTGGCCGTTCTCGACGAGCGGTTTCATGAAGCGGAACAGCAGGGTCAGCAGCAGGGTGGAGATGTGCTGACCATCGACGTCGGCGTCGGCCATCAGCACGATCTTGTGGTACCGCAACTTGGCGATGTCGAACTCGTCGTGAATTCCGGTACCCAATGCGGTGATGATCGCCTGGACTTCGGTGTTCTTCAGAACGCGGTCGATGCGCGCCTTCTCGACGTTGATGATCTTGCCGCGCAACGGAAGTATTGCCTGGAACATCGAGTCACGACCGCTCTTGGCCGAACCCCCCGCCGAGTCACCCTCCACGACGTACAACTCGGACTTGCGGGGGTCGGTGGACCGGCAGTCGGCGAGCTTGCCGGGCAGACCACCGATGTCCGTGGCGCTCTTGCGGCGCACCAGCTCACGCGCCTTGCGTGCCGCGATCCGCGCCTGTGCAGACGAGACCGCCTTGTTCACAACGGTTTTCGCCTCGGCCGGGTTCGCGTCGAACCAGTGCTGCAGTTCCTCGTTGCAGATCTTCTGCACGAAAGACTTCACCTCGGTGTTGCCGAGCTTGGTCTTCGTCTGGCCTTCGAACTGCGGCTGGCCCACCTTCACCGAGATGACCGCCGCAAGACCTTCGCGGATGTCGTCGCCGGTCAGGTTGGGATCCTTGTCCTTGAGCAGCTTCTTGTCTTTGGCGTACTTGTTCACCACAGACGTCAGCGCCGCGCGGAAGCCCTCTTCGTGCGTGCCGCCCTCATGGGTGTTGATGGTGTTGGCGAACGTGTGGACCGACTCGGAGTAGCCGGCGTTCCATTGCATCGCGATCTCGACCTCGTGGCCTTCGCCCTTACCGTCGAAGTCGATCACGCTCTGCTGGATCGGCGACTTGGTGCGGTTGATGTGCTTGACGAAATCGACCAGACCGCCGGGGTAGTGGAACGTGCGGTGCTTGACCTTGTGGGGAGCCGCGGCCTCGGCGGCCTTCTCCTCGGCCGATTTGGGCGCTTCGGCCTGATCGCTGACCACCTCGTCGACGACCTCGTCCGCGGTGACCCGTTCGTCGGTCAGCTCGATGGTCAGGCCCTTGTTCAGAAAGGCCATCTCCTGCAGGCGCCGGGCGATCGTCTCGAAGTCGTAGCTCAGGGTCTCGAATATGTCGGGGTCCGCCCAGAAGCGAATCGTGGTGCCGGTCTTCTTCGTCTTCTCACCCTGCTTGAGGCTGCCGGGCACCGAGCGGTCATAGGTTTGGAACCACTCGTACCCGTCCGTCGAGATGTCGGCCTCGAGCCGCGTCGACAGCGCGTTGACCACGGATACGCCGACGCCGTGCAGACCGCCGGACACCTGATAGGCACCCTCTTCGAACTTTCCGCCCGCGTGCAGCACGGTCATGACGACATCGACGGTGGGAATGCCCGTCGAGTGCATGGCGACGGGGATGCCGCGGCCGTCGTCGGTGACCTGGACACCGCCGTTGGCGAGGAGTCGCACGTCCACCTTGGTCGCGAAACCGGCCATGGCCTCGTCGACGGCGTTGTCCACCACCTCCCAGACCAGGTGGTGCAGACCGCGTTCACCCGTGGAGCCGATGTACATGCCGGGGCGTTTGCGGACCGCCTCCAAGCCTTCGAGAACCTTGATCGAATCGGCACCATATGCTTTCGGTGCGCTCTTCTTCTGGGCAGCCACGTTGGACGCGTCTCCTTGGGGTTTGCAAGCGAGAGATGAGGGCTCTCGCGGATCCTTGGACAGTCTACCGTCAACTACTGTCAGGACCGATTCTGAGGCCGCGTTTCCACATAGCTATTTGCGCCGTCTGTGGAATTTCTCGATCCGAGGTGCGTCAAACCGCTTGAGGGCAGCGCTCGTGGCCTTCTCGGGGCTCTCAGCCAACAAGAATTCGGGCTCATCCGTACGTGTCACGGGGCCCTCGGCCCGCGATGTGGTACCGGCCTTTGCGCCATGACGGGCCGACCGGTCCGATGATCTTCAGTGATCTCACCACGCCGTCGCCGACCGCGGACGCGATCTTGGCGAGAAGTTGCGCTTGGACCATCCGCAACTGGGTGGCCCAGGCCGTGGACTCCGCCGACACGGTGAGCACGCCGTCGTCCAGAGCGGTGGGCGTCGCGTGCGCGGCGATCTGTTCGCCGACGACCGCGGGCCAGCGACCAAACACCGCCCCCTGCGCCACCCGGTCCGACCAGCCGCGATTGCGCGCGATGTCGCGCGTGACCGACGCGAGCAGTTGCGGGTCACGGGAATCCGGACCGGGCCCCGACCAGCGCCGCCGGCTGCCGCCCGCGACTTTCCGTGGTGGTTTCGCCGCGCGGCCGCGACCCACATCCTTGCCCTGGCTGCGGGCCGCGCCGCGCGCCTCCTCGAGCGTGCGTCGCACCAAGTCCATTCCCTTTAGATGGGCCAGGTGCGCCGGGGGTTCCACGTTGTTCTCGTCAGTCATCGTCGGCCCTCACCTTCGAGATTCGGCCCCTGTCGTCGTCGGTCATGACGATCTCTATCTTTCTCGCATCCCAGTCCTTCGGGATGTCCTCTTGTACGGCCGCGGTGATCAGCACCTGTTCCGCCGACGCCGCGACGTTGGCCAGCGCCTGCCTGCGGGCGCTGTCGAGTTCGGCGAAGACGTCGTCGAGCAGAAGTACCGGATCGCCCCCTTCGGCACGCAGCAGTTCGTACGCCGCCAACCGCAAGGCCAACGCCATCGACCACGATTCACCATGGCTCGCAAAGCCTTTCGCGAGCTGATCGCCGAGCCGCAGCTCGAGATCGTCCCGGTGCGGACCGACCAGACACACACCTCGTTCCAGTTCCGCATCGCGGCGACGCGCCAAGGCGTCCAGCAGCGCGGCCTCGAACAACTCCGCGCTACCGGTACCGGCGTCCGCTTCTTTTTCGACGACTTCCACTCCACTGCGGTAGCGGATGGCCGCCGACCGCGATGCCGGTGCGAGTAGTTGGTAGGCCTTTTCCACCTCTGGCGCCAGCTGATTGACCAGATCGACGCGCGCGGCGATCAGCTGTGCCCCGTGTGCCGCAAGATGTCCGTCCCACACATCGAGGGTGTCGAGCACGCTGCGGTCGCCTCGATACCTCGCACCGGCAGCCGATTTCAACAGGGCCGTGCGCTGTTTGACGACTTTGTCGTAGTCGGCCCGGATGCCCGCCACTCGCGGACGCCGGATCGTCGCCAACTCATCGAGGTAACGTCGCCGTTCGCCCGGATCACCGCGGACCAGCGCAAGATCCTCCGGTGCGAAGAGAACCGCCCGCAGCGCGCCGAGTATTTCGCGCGCGCTGCGCACGGGGGAGCGGTTCAGCCGCGCCTTGTTCGCGCGTCCCGGATTGATCTCCAAATCGACGGCGAGTTCCCGGCCCTCGTTGACGACAATCGCCGAAACGACCGCGCGCTCAGCTCCGGCCCGGATCAGCGGCGCGTCCGTGCCTACCCGGTGCGAACCCAAGGTCGACGAATACCACAGCGCCTCAACAATATTCGTCTTACCGAAACCGTTCTGGCCAACGAATACGGTGCGGCCGGGCTCGAGGTCGATCTCGAGTCGGGCCCAAGACCGAAAGTCCGTCAGTGCAAGGTTGCGGATGTACAACTATCCCGACTCGCTGATCCTCTTCACGGCGTGGCCGCCGAATTGGTTGCGCAAGGCCGACACCGCCTTCATCGTGGGGGAGTCCTCCTGCCGCGACGCGAACCGGGCGAACAACGATGCCGCGATCACCGGCATCGGAACACGGTGGCTGATGGCTTCTTCCACCGTCCACCGGCCTTCGCCGGAATCCTCGGTGTATCCGGAGATATCGGTGAACTTCGGATCTTCCTTGAGCGCCTTGGCCAGCAACGTCTGCAACCAGGACCGCACCACAGTTCCGTTGGTCCAGGCCTGGATCACCGCCTGGGTGTCCTCGATCAGCTCCTCGGCCGCCAGCAGCTCGTACCCCTCGGCATAGGCCATCATCAGCCCGTATTCGATGCCGTTGTGGACCATCTTGGCGTAATGACCTGCACCGACCGGGCCGGCATGGACGAATCCGTCGGCCAGCTCGCCGGGCGGCCGCAACGTCTCGAAGATCGGCATCACGCGCGCGACATCCTCTTTACTGCCGCCGACCATCAGACCGTAACCCTCGGTCAGCCCCCAGATACCGCCGGACACACCGGCGTCGATGAACGCAACACCCTTGTCGTCCAACAGCTTCGCGTGCGGTCCATCTTCGGTGTAGCGCGAGTTACCGCCGTCGATCACAAGATCGCCGGGGCTCAGCACATCGGCGAGAGACGTGATCGTCTCATCGGTGATGCTTCCGGAGGGCACCATCACCCATACGACACGCGGCGCATCCAAGGCCTCCGCGAGCGCCTCCAACGTCGGTACGTCTGACACCTCGGGTCTGGGGTCATAGCCGACGACCTCGTGGCCCCCTTCACGCAGGCGCTCACGCATGTTGAAGCCCATTTTTCCCAGGCCGACCAGACCCAATTGCATATGCGCCCCTATCGTGGCGTCGGGCCGGTCAGCCCGGAAGCCGCACCGGCATCAACAAATAGACGTAATCAGTCTGCGAAGCAGGGAACGGCCCCGATGCGCCGACGCTTTCGTCATCTTCACCCGCCGGACGCAACACCGCGGGACGGCTGGGTGTCGTGAAACCAAATGTCACACGCTCGGAATGCAACGACCCCAGCCCGTCGGTGAGATACGTCGGATTGAACGCGATGGTCAGCGGTTCACCGGCGAATGCAACCGGCAGATCCTCCTCGGCACGGCCGACGTCGTCCGCGCCTGCCGACAACCGCAGCACATCGTCGGCGAACTCCATGCGCACCTGCGCGCCGCGGTCGGCGACCAACGCGACACGCTTGATCGCCTCGGTGAGCTCGGCGACACCGATCGTCGCCATGGCCGTGTGCTCGGTCGGCAACAGCTGACGAAACTTGGGGAACTCCGCATCCAGCAGGCGCGTGGTACTGCGCTTGCCGTTGCTGCGAATACCCAACAGCCCTTCCTTACCGACGTCGGCGCCGGCACCCAGCGCGAGATGGACATCCGAACCGTCGGCTCCCGCCTTTGCCGCTTCGGCCAACGTCTTCGCAGGCACCAACACCGCGGCTTCCATGTCAGCCGCCGACGTCGACCACGTCAACTCCCGGACCGCCAGGCGGAAACGGTCGGTCGCCGCCAGGATGACGTTCTCACCCGAAATCTCGACCCGGATGCCGGTCAGCATCGGCAGCGTGTCATCACGGCCGGCAGCGACCGCCACCTGACCGATCGCCTCGGCGAAAAGATCCGACGACACCACACCGGTCTCGTCGGGCAGACCCGGCAACGTCGGATAGTCCTCGACGGCCATCGTCGGGAGCGAGAATCGTGCGCTTCCGCAGGTCAGCGAGACGCGCGTACCCTCGACGCTGACGTCGACCGGTTTGGCGGGCAACGCGCGGGTGATATCGGACAACAGCCGCCCGGACACCAAAACGCTTCCAGGGGAAGCGATTTCAGCTGCGACCTGAACCTCTGCCGAGACCTCGTAGTCGAATCCCGAGATTGTCAAACCCTCGTCGGAGCCGGTGAGAAGAACACCCGCCAGAACCGGGACGGTCGGCCGGTTGGGCAGATTGCGAGCCACCCAGGCCACCGCGTCGGCGAAGTCTTCACGGACGAGACGGAACTTCAAATCGGTGACACCAACGGTTGTTGTCGCCACGTCCATACGGTCCCTTCGATCAAAATCACAAGAAGCACTAAGCAGCGGTTTCCGGATGCGCCAACACGCCTGTGATCGCTGCGTCGTGACGACCGTAACGGCTGCCGCTGAACCACCGTAGAGCTTTCGGCTCCAACTTGAAAGCTAATCGATCGCGCTGACATTCGGTCCGTTCAACCGCTTCGACAGGCGGACGATTTCGTCTTCCCCAGCAAGCTTCTTCGAAGAACTTTCTAGGGAGTTATACAAGCAACAGTAATAGGGCCTGTGCACACTGGGGATGAACCCGTGTCTGTGCTGGATGACACCTGTGCGGCGCTGTGGGCTTCCTGGGGATGAGTGTGGAGTCAATGTTCGGCCGCTGTGGAGGCGGCCGCGATTGTGTAGAAAACAGCGGGTGTTCGGCGGTTTGATCCCAAGTTGTCCACACCGGTGTGCACACCGTCGGCGTGTGACACCTGATACCGGCGGTGCGGAAGTTTTTCGAAGAATTTTTGTACGTACGGCTGCTCGGATCGGCGCACGCGGTGTCGCGAAGTCAAATCTGTGAGTTGTGGAACCGAAATCGAGGGCGTCAGCGCTTGGAGCGTTGGCGAATTCGTGTCGTGAGTTCCTTGACGTGATCGAAGACCTCGCGGCGTTCGGCCATCTCGCCGCGGATCTTCTTCTCGGCGTACATGACCGTGGTGTGGTCGCGGCCGAACGCCTGCCCGATCTTGGGCAACGACAGGTCGGTGAGCTCTCGACACAGATACATGGCGATCTGCCGGGACTGCGCGAGCGCGCGAGTCTTTCCGGGACCGCGCAATTCCTCGACGGTGGTTTCGAAGTACTCGGCCGTCGCGGCCATGATCGTCGCGGTGCTGATCTGCATCGAGCCCGCGTCGGAGATGAGGTCACGCAACACGATCTCGGCCAGTGACCTGTCGATCGAGGTCTTGTTCAGTGAGGCGAACGCGGTGACACGAATGAGGGCGCCCTCGAGTTCGCGAATGTTGCGCTCGATGCTGCTGGCGATGAGCTCCAGGACGTCACCGGGCACATCGAGGCGATCCATTTGCGCTTTCTTGCGCAGGATAGCGATGCGGGTTTCGAGTTCGGGAGGCTGAACGTCGGTGATCAGACCCCACTCGAACCGGGTGCGGAGCCGATCTTCCAGCGTGGCCAACTGCTTGGGGGGCCGGTCCGAGGAGATGACGATCTGCTTGTTCGCGTTGTGCAGGGTGTTGAAGGTATGGAAGAACTCTTCCTGGATGCCCTCTTTACCTTCGATGAATTGGATGTCATCGACCAGCAGCACGTCGATGTCCCGATAGCTGCGCTTGAACGACGCCTTGCGATCGTCGCGCAGTGAGTTGATGAAGTCGTTGGTGAATTCCTCGGTCGAAACGTACTTGACCCGCATTCCGGGGAACAGACGCTGGGCGTAATTCCCCGCCGCGTGGAGCAGATGAGTCTTGCCGAGACCGGATTCACCCCAGATGAAAAGTGGGTTGTAGGCCCTGGCGGGTGCTTCTGCGATGGCGAGCGACGCCGCGTGGGCGAATCTGTTGGAGGCACCGATGACGAAGGTGTCGAAGGTGTACCTGCGGTTCAGGTTGACCGCGGTGTCGTCGGCGGCGGTGGCGTTCTGCCCACGGGAGAAGTAGGTCGGCCAACTTTCCTCGGCGCTGGCCCGAGCCGCTTGATCTTCGTCGATGTCGTCATCGAGGTCGTCGAAATCGGCACCACCATGATTGCCGGCGTACCCGTTGACCCCGTCATCGGAGTCGTCGGAGTCGGGGGCGGCGATGCGTACGCCGAGTTCTACCCGCTGACCGAGCTGCCGGCTCAGCGCGTTGATGATCGGCTCGCGCAGATGGCGTTCGATCTCGTTCTGGACGAACGGCGTCGGAACCGACAACAGAGCAAAACCCTCGGTGATGACAAGGGGTTTGACCAGCTTCAACCACGCCCTTTGCTGAGGCGTGAGGACCGGGCCGGCGTCACCGTTCGCCACTCCGACCACTTCGATGTCACCGTTGAGTTCGGCTACAACCGTGTTCCATACGGCTACGAATGGGGGATCGGGGTCAGCAGTCAATGACGCGTACCCCCTCGCGGCCGTTCCAGGGATGGCCAAAGGAACGATGACGAACTGTCCACATAGTTATCCACAGGCTGTGGAAATAGGACGGTCGCCTTCGTTCTGTTGTCTACGGGCTGGAACGCCGCTCGCCGGGGCTCATCACAGAGGTGCTGCGGTCTGTGGGCTCGCGACTTGGTGGGCATCCCCGCTTCGTTGTCCGTCGCCGTTTCGTTATCGAAACGGCACTGGCAGAAGCTAACAGTTTTCTTCGCGGGTGCCAACCGTTCTGCAACATTGTGTGGGGGTGACTTTTGGGATGCTCTGACGTCGTGACAGCTGTGGCGGGTGTGAAGGTTTTGTCACGGTGACGGTGGCCTTTCGCGCGGTTTGACCTAGGGAAATCTCGTCAGTACCCTCGAACAGTCGCCCGTACGTGGCGGCACGGCTGCGACCTGAGATTGTGTCGGGGACCGCGCCGGTTAAGCAAGACGGACGAGCTTACCAACGGGCAACCGCGTCCTACCGGTCTGACTTCTCACCGGGGCGGGCGTGGGCGCCGACGGAAACGAGGAGAAAAGCCGTGGCCAAGGGCAAGCGGACATTTCAGCCGAACAACCGGCGTCGCGCGCGTGTGCATGGCTTCCGACTGCGGATGCGGACCCGGGCAGGCCGGGCGATCGTGTCGAGTCGGCGTACCAAGGGTCGCCGCAAGCTGACTGCGTGAACTCCGCGGTGAGTTCGAGCAGGATCTAGCGCGGTGCTTCCGGCGCGGTACCGGATGACTCGGTCTGCCGAGTTCGGTGCCACCGTCAGTCAAGGGGTGCGAGCAGCGCAGCCCGATCTCGTGGTGCACACACTGCGCCAGACCGTTGACGGGGAAGGCCCGCGAATCGGGCTGGTCGTTTCGAAGGCCGTCGGAAATGCCGTAGAACGGCATCGAGTGGCGCGCCGGTTGCGTCACGTCGCGCGCGCCCTCATCGACGAGCTCGAGCCCGCGGATCGGGTTGTCATTCGCGCGTTACCCGGAAGCCGGCACGCGATCTCGGCCCGGCTCGAACAGGAACTGCGGACAGCGCTGAACCGCGCGCTTCCGAAGAGCGAGGCCGCCCGGTGAAGCGATCGATCGGTTCGTCCGTCGCGCGGGCACTCATCTATGTCATAGAGCTTTACCGGCACATGGTTTCTCCGCTCCGGCCGCCGTGCTGCCGGTTCATGCCGACGTGTAGTCAATACGCCGTCGACGCACTGACGGAGTACGGCGCGTTCAAGGGCGGTTGGCTTGCCGGTGTGCGGCTGCTGAAATGCGGGCCGTGGCATAGGGGAGGATGGGATCCGATACCGGAGCGCCGCGGCGACGCACACGACGAGTGCGCAGACGCCGACGAGCACCGGATGGATCTGGACGCAGCTGACGATGTGTGGGGTATCCCGGCATCGCGAGCAGAGAGCGAGACGCGTGTTTAACTGGTTCAGCCTGGACATCATTTACTACCCGGTGTCGGCGATCATGTGGGTTTGGTACAAGGCGTTCAGCTTCGTGCTCGGCCCGGAGAATTTCTTCGCATGGGCGCTGGCGGTGATGTTCCTGGTCTTCACGCTCCGCGCGATTCTCTACAAGCCGTTCGTCCGGCAGATCCGCACGCAACGCCAGATGCAGGAACTGCAGCCACAGATCAAGGCGCTGCAGAAGAAGTACGGCAAGGACCGGCAGCGGTTCGCGATGGAGATGCAGAAGCTCCAGAAGGAGCACGGGTTCAACCCGATCCTCGGTTGCTTGCCGATGCTGGCCCAGGTGCCGGTGTTCCTGGGTCTCTACCACGTGCTGATGTCCTTCAACCGGACGCAGACCGGTATCGGCCGGCTCGGTTTGTCCGTCGAAGAGAACCGGTCGCTCGGCAACTACATCTTCAGCGCAACCGACGTCGGGCACTTCCTGGACGCCAACCTCTTTGGAGCCCCGCTCGGCGCGACGATGATCCAGCAGCACGGGCTCGAGGCGTTCACCGCGTTCAACCGCGGGTCGGTCATCGCGGTCGGTGTGCCGCTGATGATCCTGGCCGGCGTCGCGACCTACTTCAACAGCCGGGCGTCGGTGGCGAGGCAGAGTCCGGAAGCCGCCGCCAATCCGCAGACCGCGATGATGAACAAACTGGCGCTGTACGTGTTCCCGCTCGGCGTCGTCGTCGGCGGTCCGTTCCTGCCGCTGGCCATCATCATCTACTGGCTGGCCAACAACGTGTGGACCTTCGGACAGCAGCACTACGTGTTCGGGATCATCGAGAAAGAAGAAGAGGCCAAGAAGCTCGAGGCGAAGGAACGGCGCTCACAGAACGCGCCCGCCCCCGGAGCGAAGCCCAAGAAGCAGTCGAAGACGTCGGTCGAGCCGAAAGAGATCAGCTCGACGGACGGCGTAGAACTCGACGAGACGTCAACGGACAACGGATCGTCGGACCGGAAGCCGACGGGATCGAGCCCGGGGAAGTCCGCGTCGGGCAACGGCAGCCGAACTCCGCGGCCGGGCGCCACGCCGCGGCCCGGCACTCGGCCCAAAAAACGGAAGCGCTGACGACCCCGCACGCAACGGCGGGAGACCGCCGGCAGCTGGGGGAGCGGGACAACCCGTAGACGACCGGTGTGAGAACCGGAGATGAGGGAGATACACATGACTGACGCTGATACGACGGAACGCAGCGAGGAGCTGCTCGACGATCAGACCGGTGAGCAGAGCACCGCGTCGGGATCGGACGATCTGGAGGAGCGACTGGTCGCCGAGGGCGAGATTGCCGGCGACTACCTCGAGGAGCTGTTGGACCTGCTGGACTTCGACGGCGACATCGATCTCGATGTCGAAGGCGACCGTGCCATCGTGAGCATCGACGGCGGCAGCGACCTCAACAAGTTGGTGGGCCGGAAGGGTGAGGCGCTCGACGCGCTTCAGGAGTTGACGCGGTTGGCGGTACATCAGAAGACCGGCGAGCGGAGCCGGCTGATGCTCGACATCGCGCGCTGGCGCCGGCGCCGTCGCGACGAGTTGGCCGCGCTGGGCGACAAGGTCGCGCGGCGCGTGCTGGAGTCGGGGGAGCGTGAGGAGCTGTCGCCGATGACGCCCTTCGAACGCAAGATCGTTCACGACGCCGTCGCCGCAGTGGACGGTGTGCACAGCGAGAGCGAGGGCGTGGAGCCCTCCCGCCGCGTCGTCGTTCTGGCTGACTAGCCCCGCCGAGTTACATCCGTGTAGTTCGGTGCTGGCGCACCCCGCGTAGATCCGGAGGATGTTTCACGTGAAACATGACGAGGTGTCGGCGGCGCCGAAAGCCGCGGACACCTTGTTCGGTCCGGCCTTACCGGCAGCGCACCGCTACGCCGCGATCCTTGCGGGAGCCGGCGTGGAGCGTGGGTTGATCGGCCCCCGAGAAGTGGACCGATTGTGGGACCGACATCTCCTCAATAGTGCCGCGATTGCGCAACTCCTGCCCCAGGGAGCCCGGGTTGCCGACATCGGTAGTGGGGCGGGGCTGCCCGGGATACCGTTGGCGTTGGCTCGCCCGGACCTTCGGGTGACGTTGATCGAACCTCTGCTGCGGCGTAGCGACTTCCTCCACGAGGTCATCGAAGAACTCGAGATCGACGTGACGGTGGTGCGCGGCAGGGCAGAAGAGCGGGCTGTGCGAGAACAGGTGGGGGAGATGGACGCGGTGGTTTCCAGGGCGGTGGCTTCCTTGGACAAGATCACGAAATGGAGCATGCCGCTGCTTCGCGAGGGCGGCGAGATGCTGGCCGTCAAGGGTGAGCGTGCTGAGGATGAGGCCCGCGAGCACCGGCGTGTGATGGTGTCGCTCGGGGCCGCCGATGTAAGGGTGATGAAATGCTGCGCGGAATTCTTGGATCCCCCCGCGACCGTCGTCGTGGCGTCCCGGCGGAGCCCGGGCGGCCACAGGCAAGCGGACGGGAGACAGGAATGACCTCGAACGCGGACGCCGCGCGCACGCCGGCATCGAGCGATGTTTCACGTGAAACATCGCAACCGAACGTTTCACGTGAAACATGGGAGGGTGCGCCCACACCGCCTGAGGCGCCCGCGGAGGTATGGCCCGAGGCGCCCGCGGTCGATACCCCCATTGCGGCCGAAGCGGAACGCGCCGTGCGCATGCTCCATACCGCCGCCAAGAGCGGGCTACCCCGACCTGAACGTCAACGTGTCTTCACGATCGCCAACCAGAAGGGCGGCGTGGGCAAGACAACCACCGCCGTGAACATCGCCGCCGCACTCGCGCTGCAGGGACTGAACGTTCTTGTGATCGACCTCGACCCGCAGGGCAATGCCAGCACCGCGCTCGGCGTCGAACACCGGGAGGGCACGCCCTCCTCGTACGAAGTACTCATCGGGGAGCTCTCTCTTGAGGACGCTCTGCAACGCAGCCCGCACAGCGAGCGCCTCTTCTGCGTGCCGGCGACCATCGACCTTGCCGGTGCGGAGATCGAGTTGGTCAGTATGGTCGCGCGAGAAGGACGGCTGCGCACCGCCCTCGCGGGACTCAAGAACCACGACTTCCACTACGTCTTCATCGACTGCCCGCCGTCGCTGGGTCTGCTCACGATCAATGCGCTCGTGGCCGCACCGGAGGTGCTGATCCCGATCCAATGCGAGTACTACGCCCTCGAAGGCGTGGGCCAGCTCTTGCGCAACATCGAGATGGTGAAGTCGCACCTCAATCCGGAGCTGAACGTCTCGACGGTGATCCTGACGATGTACGACGGGCGGACGAGGCTGGCCGATCAGGTGGCTGACGATGTCCGTGCCCACTTTGGCAACAAGGTGTTGCGTACCGTCATCCCGCGAAGCGTCAAGGTGTCCGAGGCGCCGGGCTACGGCATGACGATCCTCGACTATGACCCTGGTTCCCGGGGTGCGATGAGTTATCTCGATGCCAGCCGCGAGATCGCGGAACGGCGGTGATGAGCGCTTGCGCGAAGAACCGAGTCACCGATGAGCGCTTGCGCGAAGAACCGAGTCACCGATGAGCGCTTGCGCGAAGAACCAAGACCACCGATGAGGAGATACGGATGAGTCAACCCAAAGGCAAGCGCAGCGGCCTCGGTCGCGGCCTGGCATCGCTCATTCCCACCGGACCATCCGAGGGCGAGTCGCCATCGCTACGCATGGGTGACGCGGCGGCCGACGCCATTTTCGGAAGCCAGGTCAGCGCTCCGGTCAACGCGGCGGGCGCGGTGTACCGCGAGATCGACCCGTCGGCAATCGATCCCAATCCGAAGCAGCCCCGGCAGGTGTTCGACGAAGAGGCACTCGGCGAACTCGTGCACTCGATCCGCGAGTTCGGTCTCATGCAGCCAATCGTCGTGCGCGCACTGTCTGGCGCGGCTGGCCCGCAGAGGTACCAGCTCGTCATGGGGGAGCGGCGGTGGCGGGCCGCCCAGGAGGCGGGGCTGGCCACCATCCCGGCGATTGTTCGCGAGACCGGCGACGACAACATGCTGCGGGACGCCTTGTTGGAGAACATCCACCGCGTTCAGCTGAATCCGCTGGAAGAGGCCGCGGCCTATCAGCAGCTGCTGGATGAGTTCGGCGTCACCCACGACGAACTGGCGGCCCGGATCGGACGCTCGCGTCCGCTCATCACCAACATGATCCGGCTGCTGCGGTTGCCGATCGCGGTGCAGCGCCGCGTGGCTGCCGGAGTGCTGTCGGCAGGACACGCGCGAGCCCTGCTGTCCCTCGAGGGAGGGCCGGAAAAGCAGGAGGAGCTCGCAGCGCGCATCGTCGCCGAAGGGCTCTCGGTACGTGCGACCGAAGAAGCCGTCACATTGGCCAACAGCGCCGGGCCATCCACGCCGACGGCTCCGCGACGCAAGCCGATTCACATGCCAGGGCTGCAGGATGTTGCTGAGCGGCTGTCGTCGGCCTTCGATACCCGCGTTACCGTCGCCCTCGGCAAACGCAAAGGCAAGATCGTCGTCGAGTTCGGGTCGGTGGACGACCTGCAGCGCATCGTCGAACTGATGAGCGCGTCCGAGCGCTGACCGGCTACCCGCGGTAATTACGTCACTGTGACACATAGCCTGGGGAGAGCGTTGGTGGAGGCGGTCCCTGTGCGGAAATATCCTGTGCGCCAACAAGTTTCGCCGCCAGCGCAGCTGCGGGCAGCTCACAGCGCCGATTTGGGGCCATCTTCGCCGCGGCCTTCTATTCTGGAGTGGCATCCGTGCACATCCGCACCGTGTGGAACCCGGAGAGGCTAGTGCCCCCACGTATCACGCCCATGCGGCTCGAGGCGTTCGAGCAGCTGCCCAAGCACGCCCGCCGATGCGTGTTCTGGGAGGTGGATCCATCGACCCTGCAGTCGCCACACGCCGGCGGCAATCAGCTGTGGGACCCCGAATTCGAAAAGGAAGCGTGGCTGTCGATGGTCATGCTCGAGTGGGGTGCGTGCGGGCAGATGGCGGTGTTGTGCCCAGAGTCGATGGACGAGGCGCCGCCGGCGCTGACAGGCGACGAGCCGTGCCTGGGCTACGCGTTCTACGCGCCGCCACGCGCGGTGCCGCGCGCGCGGTACTTTCCCTCCGGCCCGGTCAGTGCCGACGCCGTTCTGCTCACCACACTGGGTGTGGAATCCGGCGACGGCGCCGACGCGCTTCCGCGGAGCCTGATCGCCGCTGTGGTGGGCGACCTTGTCCGCCGCGGCGTCCGGGCGCTCGAAGCGTTCGGCCATACCGCCGATGTGTCGGATCTCGTTGACCCACAGGCGGTGTCGCCGGTCCTTCGTCCGATCCTGGAGGTGCTGGGGGACTGCTCGGTCGAGCAGTGCGTGCTCGACGTCGACCTGTTGCAGGACGCGGGCTTCGTGATCGTCTCGCCGCATCCGTACTTCCCTCGGCTGCGGCTCGAGCTGGAACAGGGGTTGGGTTGGAAGGCAGATGTCGAGGCGGCGCTCGAGCGGCTGCTGGAAACCGCGCAGCTGCAGCAGCCGGTCGGAGCGGGTGCCGGTCCGTGCTCCTAGCCGGCTGAGCGGACTCAGCTTGGGCTGACGCGCCCGGCCTCAACGGAAAGTTCGTGGGCCAGGAGTTCGGCGAAAGTGAAAGTGCCAGTGGGGCGGTCGTTCTTGCCGAGCAGGTAGAGCCGCTTGACGGCGGCCAGGATGCCCTCGGCGATCGAGTCCCGGGTCTGGCTGGACACCAGCAGTCCGCGGTCACGCGGATTGGTCACATAGCCGACGTCGACCTGCACCGTGGGCATGCGGGTGAGCCGCAACAGATCCCAGGTTCGCCCATGGGTGCGGCAATCACGTAAACCGGTGCGCGCCACCACTTCTCGTTGAATGAAGTCGGCGAGATTGCGTCCGATGGTGGACACCGAACCGTGCGAGTTCCCGAAGTGGAATGAGGCGACGCCGTTGGCGGCCGGGCTCGGCTGCGTTGCGCAGCGCAGGCTGATCATCAGGTCAGCGCCGACGGTGTTGGCGGTCGCCGCTCGTGCGGCGTCCAACGGTGCACGGTTGGCCGGCCGCGACAGGAAGGTGTCCATGCCGATGGCGGTCATCCGGCCTTCGAGTCGGCTGGCGAGATCCCAGAGGATGTCGGCCTCGCTGATCGGGCCGTCGGGACTCTGCATGATCAGGCCGTGGTCGTCTCCGCCGCGGCCCGGATCGATGATGATCCTTTTGCCGGACAGCCGCGGCCCGGAGGTGCGCACCAGCTCCTCCTCGCGGATCGCGTGCGGTGACCCTCCGGTGACGCGCGAACCCAGAAAGTACAAGGAGCGCAACGTTTCTGGGCCGCAGATGCCGTCCGGATACAGGCCGTACTCACGCTGGTAGGACATCAAGGCGTTGTGGGTGTGCAGTCCGAAGTGCCCGTCGACCATGTCGGTGTAGAAACCGAGGTCCTGCAGCCGAGCCTGCAATGTCGCGACGTCGTCGCCGAACATCGGCGCACCGAACTGATGATTGAGGGTGCGCGCGCCAAGGCGATACGACGCCTCCTTCAGCGCACGGTACGTCGCCTCACCGACGATTCCGTCCACCAACAGACCCCGGTGCTGCTGAAAGGCCCGCACCGCATGGTCGAGTTCATCGTCGAAGACATCGAACGCGACGTGCCTACCGGTCGTGATGTCGTCGTCGGGGTTGTCGACCATTCCTAAGGACGTCAAAGCGGCCCGGATCTCGGTGACCGCGCTACCGCGGTCACCGCGACGCAGACTCGACATAGGCGGCCTTTCGGTCACGGACGTCGGCGGTCGCAGAGCGCCGACAGGCGTAGCAGAGCTAGACAGCATTGTCTCAGACGCGTCTGGGATTTCGGAAAACGCCAGGCGAGTGTCCTACCCGCCCGAATATGGGCCCGCAGGGCCCACAGCGAAGCCAGGGGACGAAGCCAGGGGAGCGTTAGACCACGTCAGCGAGTTCGCGCAGCAGCGCGGCCTTGCCTTTTGCGCCGACGATGCGCTTCACCGGAGCACCGTCTTTGAACAGGATCATCGTCGGAATCGAGACGACCTGGAAGTCACGAGCGGTCGCCGGATTGGCGTCGACGTCGATCTTGGCGACGGTCAGCTGCCCGGCCTTCTCACCGGCGATCTCCTCGAGTACCGGCGCGACCATCTTGCACGGCCCGCACCAGGTGGCCCAGAAGTCCACCAGCACGGGGGTGCTGCTCGACAGCACATCGCTGGAGAACGAGTCGTCGGTGACGGTCACGGTGGCTTTTCCAGCAGTGGTTTCGGCCATGGTCAACTCCTATCGGACGGGAATGGCTGTTTCTTCATCGCTTGGCGCAGAACCGATTTCGGCCAACCAGCGCTCGGCGTCGATCGATGCCGAACAGCCGGTGCCCGCTGCGGTGATCGCCTGTCGGTAGATGTGATCGACGAGGTCGCCCGCAGCGAATACGCCCTCCACCGAGGTGGCGGTGCTGTGCGGTTGGGTCTGCACGTAGCCGTCGTCGTCCAGCTCGACCTGCCCGCGCACCAGCTCCGAGCGGGGGTCGTGGCCGATGGCGACGAAGACGCCGGTCACATCGAGCTTGGATTCCTCACCGGTAGCGGTGTTGCGCAGCCGCACGTCGCTGACCTTGGGGTCGCCCTCGATGGCCGTCACCTGGGTGTTCAGCAGGAAGGTGATCTTCTCGTTGGCGCGGGCGCGCTCGAGCATGATGCGTGAGGCCCTGAACTCCTCGCGCCGGTGGACGATGGTCACACTGCGGGCGAAGCGGGTCAGGAACGTCGCTTCCTCCATGGCGGAGTCGCCGCCACCGACCACGACGATGTCCTCATCGCGGAAGAAGAAGCCGTCGCACGTGGCACATGTGCTGACGCCCATACCGATCAGGGCCTCCTCGCCGGGGACACCCAGGTGGCGGGCGGCCGCGCCCATCGCAAGGATCACGGCGCGCGAACGGTAGGTCTCGTCGCCGACGGTGACGGTCTTGATGGGACCCTCCAGCGAGACGGCGTCCACATCCTCCATCCGCAGGTCGGCGCCGAATCGCAGCGCTTGCTCGCGCATCTGGTCCATCAACTCCGGACCGGTGATGCCGTCGCGGAAGCCCGGATAGTTCTCCACCTCGGTGGTGGTCATCAGTGCCCCGCCGAACTGGATGCCCTCGAACACCAGCGGGGACAGCTGGGCGCGTGCTGCATAGATGGCCGCGGTGTAACCCGCAGGCCCGGATCCGATGACGATCAGGTCATGAACCGCGGTGTCAGTGCTCATGAGCGCCTTGCGCCTTTCTGCCGTTCCCCGGCTGCGCCGGGGGTTTTACGTCGGCACGGGTGTAACACCAGCCTAAGCCCGGCTGTTCCCGCGAGGCCTGCGGGACAGATTACGTGCGAGTGACCACGGTTCTGGCCAACAGGCCCGGGTGAGCTTCACCGCAGTTGGGATCGACCACCACGGCCACCACGAGGTCGGGAGCGTCACCGGGCAGCACCATCAGCACCGTGGGCTTGCCATGCATGTCCAGCGGCGTGGCACCGAGCACCGCTGTCCCGCCGTAGCCCAGCCGATCGAGGCAGGAGCCGCGCTGACCGGGGTCGGAGAGCGGGCCGTAGTCCGGTGGCCGGGTCAACAGCGCGAGAATCTGCGGCTCCGGCAGCGGCACGGTGGCAGCAGGCCTGGCGACGGTGATCTTTTCGGCGGTCGGTCCGGCCGGATAGGTCGGCGTGGGATCGCCGGACACCATCGAAGCGCCGACGACGACCGCGGCGACAGCGGCACCGACGCCGACGATGAGCGCGAACAACGGAGGGCGGCTCAGCGGCTGACGGCGCACGGTGTGGGCAGGCTCGGCCCGCAGCGCGGCGACCACGCGCGATGTCACGTGTTCAGGCACATCCGCGGCGGACGCCCCGTCCGATCCGAGCTCGGCAAGGTCGCGGCGGACGCGCGCCACGGCAGGATCGCCGTCGTCCTCGTCCTGTGCGCCGTCGTCCATCGCCGCTCCCGCCGGTTGCCCTGACGTCAGCCAGTCTCCATCACGGAGGATTAGACGGCGAGGGCGACGCTGCGGTTCCACCGTCGGCCATCGCGAAGTAGTCCAGCGTCTCGGCGAGCTTGCGCCGCGCACGCGAGCAGCGGCTCTTCACGGTGCCCTCGGCGACACCGAGCATTCGGGCGGTCTCGATCACCGAGTAGCCCTGCATGTCGACCGCGACCACGGCGGCGCGCTGCTCGACGGGCAGACCCATCAGCGCACGCTCGATCACGATTGCGGTGTCCACCCGCGGCATCGGATCGCCGGCGTGGCAGATGTCCTCCAGCAGGGTGGTGGTCGGCCGGATCTTGTTGCGCCGCAGCCTGTCCAGGCATGCGTTGACCACGATGCGATACAGCCAACTGCTGACGGCCGCGTCGTGGCGGAAGCGGGGAGCGGTTCGGTGTGCCGACAGCATCGCGTCCTGCAGGGCGTCGGCGGCATCGTCGGGGTTACGGCTGGTGAGCTGGGCGAGCCGGTACAGCTGGCGATGGTGACGGCGGAACAGCTCCTCGAATGCGTACCGCTCACCCGCGACGTGCGCGGCGAGCAACTCCGCATCGCTGCGCGGTTGTGATTCTGAAGTCCCCCCGACGGTCCCCACAGCCGAACACTAAACGGCGCCGCGGGTGCCTTCCGACACTTCTTTGTGGGGCTGGGGATAGCCCGGCTACCCGGCCGCCTTGACGGTGATCTCGGCGATGTCTGACCGGTTTTCACCGTTGACGGTGCCCAGAGTGGACACCCAGACCAGCAGGTTGGAGGTGGGCTCGCCGCTGTCCACCTTGATGGTGTTGTTGCCCGGCTGCAGTGGCGTCGCCGACTTCAGCAGCGTGGTATCAGCCAGCGACGAGGGCGACGACGTCCGCGCCGACCGGATCTCCACCGCGGTACCGGTGCTGTTGACGTTGACGGTGACCTCGCCGATCTTGGTGGGCTTCGGAAGCGCCAGGATCAGGCCGACGCCGTTCTTGAAGTTCGGGAACGGGTTCGGATCGGTGTACGTGTCGATCGGCCACACGGTCGTCGGGTTGCCGTCGATCGCGAGCCGTGCCGCGGCGGGCGCATCGGCTTCACCCTCGGGTGAGAACACCGTTGCCGAAACGGGTTTCACGGTTTCGCCTGCACCGCTGCTGGACTCCTCCGACGACGTGCTCGGGGTGTTGAGTCCCAGTTCGTCGCCGCCCAGACCGTCCCCGACGTCACCGAAGATGCTGCTCAGCACCGTCCCCAACAGGACCAGCGCGATGATGATGACGGCGGCGCCGACGGCGAGGCCGATCATGAGCGCTCTGCGGCGGCGCAGCTGCGCCTCGAGATCGTCGGCGGGTTGGTCGCGGAACCGCTGCCGGGACGGCTCGTCGGGCTCGTCGACGGGGGAGATGAGTTCGGTGCGATCGGCGATCGCGGTGGCCTGCTGCAGCAGGTTCAGCAGCGTCGGCGCACTGCGGATGCCGCCGCCTTCCTGAACCGCACGTGCGGCGGCGGCGGAGATCTGGAACGGGATCTGACGGTCGACCGCACGCGGTTCCACCGGCTGCCCGGCGGAATCGCGTTCGGCGGGGGCCAATCCGCTGCGCACACCCGACTCCGGCAGCGGCCACCTGTCGACGAGCAGCGCGTAGAGCGCCGCGCCGATGCCGCGGATGTCGTCCTCTGGTGTTGCCTCCGGCAGGGTCGCCGGGAACGCCAATGCGACGTCGCCCTCGATGCTCACCCGCACGCGGCTCGGGTGGTCGATCGACAACGCCACACCGGCGCGGTGCGCCGCCTCGGCCGCCGCAGCCAGCGATTGGATCGCTCGTGCGCCGCCCACAGGTGAGGGCGACGTATCGGCGACCTCGGCCAGCGATCCGCCGCGAATCCATTCGGACACCACCAGACCGCCCGATCCGATGTTGGCGACGTCGAGGACCCTGGCGACGCCCGGCATGTCGAGCCGGCTCAGCTTGAGGGTGCGGGAAAGGATCTCCCGCAGCTGGGCGTCGGGCAGCGTGTTGTCCGGGTCGACGAACGTCAGCGCCACCTGGCGGTCCAGCGCGGTGTCGAGCGCCTGCCAGAACTGCAGCGTGGGCGGACCGCCGTGGAACACGAGCAACCGATACCTACCGCCGCCGACGACGGCGCCCGGAATGAGATGGACGTCCTCGTCGGAGGTCGCGGCCTCGATGGCCGGTTCGCGCGGCACGTCGAAGGGCAGCGATTCGCGGGTCGGATCGCCGCCGTAGTCCGACGGGGGACGGCCGGACGCAGGCATCGGCGTCGTGCCGATGGCCTCTTCCGTCGAGATCTGGACGGTCTTGTTCACATCGGCAGGCGAATGCACGTCGGGGGTGAATTCCTGGGCAGGCATGTCCGGCTGGAAATCGTCGGCGTTCACGCCGGATTCACGCTCGCCGGACGACGGTGCCAAGGGGATCTTCGCGGTCGCGGTGTTGTCGGGACCCGGCACGGAGCCGCCTGCGGGTTCGTTGGTCAACCCTGGTCCTTTCCGCATCCCGTCCCCGGTGACCGCCGCCGGGGGTCCGTGCCGGGTGACTGTCGGGCCCCCGCGCGTAGCGCTGGGGAGGCCCGGCCGACGCCCTGGCGCGGACGAATTTCTCTGATGAGCGTACGTGAGGGGCATGCCCGCCGGAGGCTGGTCGGGCCGCATTGTCGGTGGTGAGCCCACCCTTACCGGCTTGCGACGGCGACCCAGCCGACGGCGGACGGCGGCGAGCGCGGCCTGCGCCTCGGGCACCTGTGCGGCGATCATGACGCCGGCGATGATCGGCACCATGATCAATCCGAGCACCAGCAGGCGAAGCAATGACCCGCCGCCGCCCCAGTCGTCCGTCAGCGACTCCAGGCCCACCAGTTTGTCGACGACATGGGCAATCAGCCCGGCGACCAGCGACGCGCAGATCGTGACGAGGATGGTGCGCACCACCTGCAGACCGACCAGCCGTCCGCCCGGCGGGTTGAGGTTCGCGCGCAGCAGGTAGTAACCGACGATGGCCCCGGCGAGGAAGCCCAGACCGTTGGCCAGACCGAGATAGCCGGCGACCAGATCCGGATCGTCGGTGAGGTGCGGCGCCGCGACCGAAGCCGCGATCTTCACGATGGTGATGACGACGATCAATGCGATCGGTGTCCAGGGCTGCTCGCGTGCGTAGAACACCCGAAGCTGCAGCAGCACAAGCGCATACGGGATCAAGGTGAAGGCGGACAAGGTGATGGCCAGGCCGAGGTAGCCGGCATCGACGTCGCCGAAGTTTCCGTAGGAGAACAGCGCGCTGCCGATCGCGGGCCCGCCGACCGTCATCATGGCCACGATCGGGATGAGCGTCACCATCGTCAGGCGGGTGGCCAGCGAAAGATCTGCCAGCACCGCCGGATTGTCGTTGGCCGCGGCGTTGCGGCTCAGCCGTGGCATCACGACGGTCAACACCGTCACCCCGATCATGCCGAACGGCAGCATGAGAACCAGCCAGGTGTAGTTGTAGATGGCCGGGCCCGAAGCCGCGGCGCCACTGGCGATTCGGTTGCCGACGATCAACCCGAGCTGACTGATCAGCACGTAGAGCACCATCGCCGACGCCATCGCGCCGAACTGCCTCAACCGGTCGTCCACGCCCCATAGCGGGCGCAGGCTGACCCGTTCCCGGCGTAGCGCGACGAGCAGCAACACGACCTGTGTCACCGTGCCCAGCGTCATGCCGATACCAAGGACGAGCAGCTTGGCGTTGCCCATCTGCACCGGATCGACCGAAAGTTCGCCGGGGACAATGAGATAAAGACCAAGAGTGGCGATCGCGACGATGTTGTTGCACACCGGCGCCCAGGCGGGCGGCCCGAATACGTTGCGGGTGTTGAGGATCGCCATGAACACCGACGACAACCCGTAGAACAGCACCTGCGGCAGCAGGAGGTAGGCGAACGCCGTCGTGAGATCGCGGTTCACCTGAGGGTCGTCACCCAGCATCAGCCCGACCAGCAGCGGCGCCGACGCGATGGCCAGCGCGGTGGTCAGCAGCAGCAGTGTGGTGGCCAGGGTGACCAGGCGGCGCACGAACGCCGTTCCGCCGTCGGGGTCGTCGCGTTCGGCGCGCGCAAGTACGGGCACGAAGATCGCGGTGAAGGTCGCCTCGAGCACCAGCGCGGCGATCAGGTTGGGGAGCTGATAGGCCACCGAGAAGGCGCTGGACAGTGCGGCACCGAGAATCGTGGCGATCAGCACGATGCGGGCGAAGCCGGTCAGTCGGCTGATCAGGGTCGCGAATGCCATTCCCCACGAACGGGATACCACCGCGGCATCGGACAGTTCCGGGCGGCCCGCCTTGCGGCGCGGCGCGGGTCCGCGGGGCAGCCGCGGCGGTGCGGGCGTGGGTCGCGGCGGCGGGGGGCCGGGAACCGGGACATGCGCGGCCTGTGGAGCCGGCGGCGCGGGACGGCGCGGAGGCAGAGGCCCCCCGAGATCGACGTGTGGCGGCGCACTCAAGTGGCGGCCGTGTCGCCCAGGGCCCGCGCTCGAAGGGCCGGGGACGGTGTTCATTCGTCAGCCCTGGTGGAACGTGGGCCGGGGGTTCGGGTGAGCGGCGCCTCTTCTGAGTCGTCGTCGAAACGCATCGCGACTTCGAGGGGATCCGGGCGGTCGAGGTCGGCGCGGTCGGGCTGGCCCCGGAATCGATGCCACAGCCGCCTGCCGACGAGCAGCGCGAGGATCACCCCGCCGGTCAGCGTGATGAAGAACAGCACCTTGCCGTAGGCGTTGGAGTGCACGGACAACCGGACCGGTTCGCCGAGCGGAAGTCCATCGGCGGTGCGCAATGCCACGTCGACTGCGACGCGTTGGGTGAAGTGCACCTCGATCGGCACCTTGAGGGGAAGGAAACCGGGCGGCAGCACGATCTCGCCCATGTCGGTGACCGACATGCCTGGCGGGGCGTCGACGTCCAGCTTCACCCGGATGGGCACCGGAAGGTTGTTGCGCAGGGCGAGCGGCAGCGGGCTGCGTTCGGTCGCCAGGGTGTACGAGCCGCCGGGGTTCACGATGGTGACCGCGTTGAAGAGATCGTCGACAGTGTGGCTCACCGTCGTGAGTCGTTGCTGCGCAAGGCCGTTGCGGGCATCTGGAGGAACCGACTGGCTCAGGGCGCGCAGCGAATCCTCACGCAGCGGGGCGGTGTACCCGTACCCGGTGAGGCCCGTGCGTTCGTCGGTCGTCAATGCCGCGGTCAGTCCCCACAGCCGTCCCGTCACCGCAGAGATGCCGGAGACGACGGCGTCGTCGAACCGCCCGCGCGGATCCCCGACGTCGCGTTCGGGCAGCGGCGTCACATCCTGCGGCGGTACCGCGTCGCCTTCGGCGATGACCTGGGTCAGCGGCCGCGGCCGCGCCATCCCGGCGTTGATCATCGTCGCCGTCGCGGTGAGAATCGCCTGGGCGTCGGCAGGTTGGGGACTCCACGCCATCGGTGGCACGAGGATCTCGGTGCGCGGTTCGATGCCAGGCTGCAACGCGCGCCACATCAGTGCCCCCACCGCGTCCTGCCGTCGCGCCACATCGGACGCGTGCTGCAGGGGGACGTTCAGGGTGGGGTCGAGGTACGACGGCGACACCGGTTCGGAGCCGGCAGCGGCCAGCGCGGCGCCGACCGCGGGGTCGAATGGTGAGGCGACCACGTTGGGGGTGTAACGCACCGGTGAGAGGTCCGCCGCGCCCTGCGTCGCGGGCCCACCGTCGGCTTGCGAGGCGGCCGAGACCTCCGCGGCGTCGATCGCGACGGTCTTCCCTCCCCGAGCGTCCGGTTGTGGGCCCAGCGCGGACAGCAGCTTCACCGCGGGACCGGTGAGCGGACCGTCGCCGATCAGACTGGCGCCGCGAACCGACGCGACCCCGAGAATCTGGTCGACGATGTCGCCGGCGGTTGTGACGGCGATGCTGGACAGGCCAGCGTCCCCGACGCGTTGCAGCGCGTCGAGATCGGCCTGCGCGTAGGTGGTCGATGCGACGCACATCCGTTGGGCGAGTGCCCTCAACCGGTTGAGCCACGCCACCGCGTCGTCCTGTCCGGCACCCGGGTGCGTCGGCGTGCCGGGTCCGGCGTCGGGACCGTCGTTGACGACGTAACCTCCGGTCATCGCGTTGACGGTGACGAGCAGGTCGGGGTCGACGGCCAGACAGGTCGCGAGGCGGACGTGACCCTGGGGATCGACCTGCGGGCCGGTCGCGAATTCGATCGCCGATAGCAGGGTGTCCAGGCGCCCGCCGGATGCCAGCGAGGTCGCGAGGTCGTCGTCGATGAGCCTGACCGGGGTGGTGCCACCCGGTGCGCCCGCCGCGAGCCGGGGGCGGTCGCCAATGGGCCACAACAGGCTCAGGCCGACGGGTTTCGACGTGTCGGGCGGAACCACGGCGGTGAGCGCGTCTTCGGTGTCGACGCTCGGATCGGGTGGCACGCCCAGAACGGGGAGCAGGAACCGGGCGTCGTCGAGGCGTGCGGGCTCGCCGTAATCGGGCGTGCCGTTGACGTTGACCATGACCGGATAGACACCGGGTTTCTCAATGCCGAGCGATGGGTCCTTCGTCGACCGCAGCGGATAGGATAGCTTGAAGGGCACAGCGCTTCCGCGCGCCAATTCCGGTGCGAGAGTGATGAATTGAGCAACCGGCTCGAACTGGTCGACATTGCCTGTGAGGTTGGTTCGCAACCCCGCCGACGACGTGACCGCCGCGGCGTCCTCGAGGCGCACCATCACGTCGCGCACGGGGCGATCGCCGACGTTCTGCACGGTGCCGGTGACGGTGACGATCGGTTGGCTGGTCGTGGTCACGACCTCAGGGCTGACGTTGTCGACGCGTACCGACAGAAACGGTGTCGTGCCGGGCTCTCCGGCGGCGGCGCGGGGGAGCGCCATCGGGATGGCGAACAGTGCCAACACTGCGAT